>DATIGO010000127.1:0-14149 GCA_035454665.1 Gemmatimonadaceae bacterium
CCTTCGAGCACACCCGGCACGAGCGCGTGTCGTGTCTCGAGTGTCACGGAACGGGGGATCGGCACGCCACGTACCTCGTGCGCTCGGCGCGCGACTGCGCGGGGTGCCACCACGACGCGCAGCGCGGTATCGCGTGCACCACCTGCCACGACCGCGGAGGGCTTCGGTCGCCGGCTCCGGTGACCGCGGCCATGGTCCTCGCGGGTCGTGGCCCGGCCACGCGCCGGCTGTCGTTCCAGCACGGGCCGCACGTCGGGGGGGAGGCACCGGTGCCGTGCGGCGACTGTCACCGGGCGCCGGTCACGCTGGCGCGCGAGCGCGAATGCAACACGTGTCATGCGCAGCACCATCGTACGGCCTCGAACTGTATCACCTGCCACGAGACCGCGGCGCCGGGGGTGCACACGCGCGAGGTGCACCTCTCCTGCGCCGGATCGGGCTGCCACGCCGCGAGCGCAGTGCCGTCGCCGGCCGAGTCGCGAACGGTATGTCTCGCCTGCCACCGCACGCAGGTGGACCACGAACCGGGTGGTTCCTGCGCGCGCTGTCACCGCATTCCCCGCAGCGGCCCGGCGGGACGCGGCCTCGGGGAGCCACGACCATGACGCCCCGTGCGCTCCTGCTGCTCGTCGTGTTGCTCACACCGGTAACGCCCGCCGCTCCGCAGTCCATCCGGATCACAGGCACCACGAGCCTGCGCTACATCGAGCTGCGCCCCCTCCTGCGGGACAGCGTGCCACTGGATGCGACCGAAGGGAGCCAGCTCCTGCGACAGCTCCCCGATGGTCGGGTGGTGCGGTGCGTTCCCGGCGAGGGCTACTGCCATCTGACCCGCGCGGGCAGCCGCACGTCGACCATCCCCGTGATCCACGACCTGGAGGCCAGCGCGTGGGGGCTCGGCCGGGGACTCCAGCTCTTCGGGCACGTGCGGGGCCGCTCGGCGTTGGGAGGAGGACGTGACCTGTGGCCGCGCGCCGATGCGCCGCTCGAGCTCATGGCGCTATACGGCGAGTGGCAGCGGGAGCGCCTGCACGTGCGCGCGGGCCGGCAGTGGCGGACGTCGGGGCTCGGATTCTACAACTTCGACGGCGTGGCCGCCGCGGTGCGCGCGACCCCTGCGCTCTGGCTGGAGCTCTACGGGGGCCGGAGCCTGCTGCGGGGGATCAGCGACGCGCGCAGCGGTGCCGCGCTCGAGTCGATCGAGCCGCTGGCGCCTGCCCGCAGCGGCGTACTCGCGGGCGTCCAGGCCCGATACCGTCCCAACCGGCGACTCGCGTTAGGTGCGCTGTATCAGCTGGACGTGCGCGACGACCGCCGCGGCCTGTATTCCGAGCTCGCGATCGTCGATGGCGCACTCGCGATAGGTCGTGGCTCCCTGGAGTCTTCCGTCGAGGTGGATCTCGCCGCCGCGGACCTCAATCAGGCCCGCCTGCAGTTCCGTTCACCGCCGCTGGGCCGGTTCGTGCTCTCCGCCGCGGCCCGGCGCTACCGTCCGTATTTCGAGCTGTGGACGATCTGGGGTGCCTTTTCCCCGGTCGGATTCGACGAGGTGCGCACGGGCCTGACGTGGACCGACCGGCAGGGGCGGCTGGTGCTGCGTGGTGACGCATCGTATCGCGATTATGGCTCGGAGGAGTTGGATGCCGCAGGCGCCGGTCTGCGCGACGATGGCTGGGGCATCGGTACGAGCGTGAACTGGACGCCCGCGGGCGCCTGGCGAGTGGACGGCGCGTACCGCGTCGAGGCCGGATTCGGCGCGGCCCGGTGGGATCTGAGCGCCGGGATACAGCGGGACTTCGGCGACGCCGGCACCATCGCGATGCAGAGTCTCGTCTTCCAGCGCCTGTACGAGTTCCGGCTGGAGGAGGGGACGGTCGCGGGCTTCGGTGCGGAAGCGTCCCGCCAGGTCAACGACCGCATCGCATTGTTCGCGGGCGTGATGGTGTACCGCCACCTGAACGGCGGCGCGAGTCAATCGATCGACTGGAACCAGCGGAGGGCGAGCTTCCGCGCGCAATGGACCGTCGGCGCGGAGCCCGGTGTTTCCCGCGGCACCCGGGGGGCACGATGATGCGCCTCCGCTCGGTGCTGCTGGTGGCGGCCTTCACGTCTCTCGCCGGCGCCGGCGCATCGATCGCGTCGCAGCAGGCGCCGCGACGATTTCCGCATCAGCAGCATGAGCGCCTCTTCCCGGTGTGCGAAGGATGTCACGCGGGCGTGCTCGACGGCGTTTCCGAGGAGCGCTACCCTCGGCCAGCCGACTGCGCGGAGTGTCACGACGGCACGCGGAAGCGCCGCGTGAACTGGCAGCCGCCCGGCCCGCGCGCATCGAACCTCCTGTTCACTCACGCATCGCATCGCGAGGCCACCGACCGTGCGGGCGAGGTGCCGCCGTGCCAGTCGTGTCACAGCGTGGATGCGGAGGCGACGCGGATGGATGTCGGGGCTCCGCAACCGGAGCGGTGCCTCGAGTGTCATGCGCACCGCAATCCGATCCACCTGTCATCCGAAGCGGCCTGTCGGCAGTGTCACGTGCCGCTTGCCGGCGCGACGCGCCTCACGTCGGCACGTATCGCCAGCTTCCCCCGTCCCCCGTGGCACGACTCCGCGGACTTTCCCTTCACGCACGGGCGCGAGGAGGCTCCCCGCGCGGCGTCGTGCGCGGTCTGCCACGCCCGGGAGACGTGCGACCGATGCCACGCGAACGCGGACCGCGTTCCGCTGATCGCGGCGCTCACCCCCGATGCGCGCGTGGCCGAACTGGAAAAGGGTCGCGGGCCCGCCTATCCGGTTCCCGCCTCACACGGTGACGCGAGCTGGACCGAAACGCATGGAACGGGAGCGAGGTCGGCCCCCGAATCCTGCGCGAACTGCCACACGCAGCCCAGCTGCCTTGGCTGTCACGGGGACGGCACCGGCGTGGCGCGCCGCGCGATCGGCGCGCTGCCGGCCGCGACCTCCAGGGCAACAGGGGTCAGTGCCTCACGCATGGCCCGGACGCCGCACGCGTCCGACATCGCGGAGCGACACGGCTCCCTCGCGGCGACGGGCAAGCCGGAGTGCACGCAGTGCCACGCGTCCCGCTTCTGCTCCTCGTGCCACATGGGATCGGATTCGCGCGCCTTCCATGCGGCGAACTACGTGGAGCGCCACGCCGTCGACGTCTTCACCGCGCGTGCCGACTGCCAGACGTGTCACAACACGGAGCGGTTCTGCCGTGACTGTCACACACAGACCGGCGTGGCGTCGCAGGGCCGCATGAACGCTGCCTTCCACAACGCGCAGCCGTCGTGGGTCCTTTCCCACGGCCAGGCCGCGCGCGCGGGTCTGGAGGCGTGCGCGTCGTGCCATCGGCAGAGCGACTGCACGCGATGTCACTCCGCGGCCGGCGGGTGGGGTGTGAATCCGCACGGCAGGGATTTCGCGGCCAGCCGGCGTTCCGCGCGGGCCAGCGCGACATGCCGCCTGTGCCACCTCGGAAACCCGGGTGGAGGTCCGTGACCATGCTCCGGGCCATCATCCAGTCGCGCCGAGTCGAGCGATGAGCACCGTCGACCGACGGACCTTCCTCCGGGACGTAGCGGTGGCCACCGCGGCGGTGGCGGTCCTGCCGACGACGGCCGCCGCCGCCGACGGCGGGACTGGGGCCGCTCAGCCTGGACTTGTCTGGCGCAAAGCACCGTGCCGCTTGTGCGGCGTCGGATGCGGACTGCTGGTCGGCATCCAGAACGGGCGCGCCGTCGCCGTGAAGGGTGATCCGGATTCACCGGTGAGCCGCGGCATGGCCTGCGTGAAGGGCTATCACGCCGTCCAGGCGCTGTACGGGCGGGACCGCATCACGCGCGCGCTGGTGCGCCGGCAGGGCGTTCTCGCACCGGTGCCGTTGAATGAGGCGCTCGACCACGTGGCCCGCACGCTGCGCGAGACGCTCGAGCGGCACGGGCCGCGCAGCGTGGGCCTGTATGGCTCGGCGCAGTGGAGCGTGACCGACGCCTACATCGCCGCGAAACTGTTCAGGGGCGCGTTAGGCACCGCGAATGTGGACACGAGTGCACGGCTCTACGGCGCCAGCGCCGCAGCGGGGTTGCGGACCACCTTCGGACTCGACGGCGCCGTCGGCTGCTACGAGGACATCGAGCACGCCGATACCTTCGTGATCTGGAACAGCAACATCGCCGAGACCGATCCGGTCCTCTTCTCCCGCATGCTCGCGCGGCGCCGGGAAGATCCGGCCGTCCGCATCATCGACCTCGCGACCCGGACCACGCGCACGAGCTACGGCGCCGACCAGGCGCTGCTGTACCGGCCGCAGGCCGAGCTGGCGATCGCCAATGCGATCGCGCACGAGATCGTGGCGAGAGGATGGGTCAACCAGGACTTCGTGGATCGCCACGTGGCCTTCAAGCGCGGCACCGTCGGCATCGGCTACACGCCCGGTGATGCGCCGCCGGCGGGTGAGGATGGTACCGACGCGTCGTGGGACGAGTGCGTTCGATTTCTCGCCGCATACACACCGGAGCACGCGCAGCAGCTCTCGGGCACGCCGGCCGAGCGCATCCGCTGGCTCGCGTCACTGTACGGCGACCCGGGCCGGCGCGTGCTGTCGATCTGGGGAGCGGGCCTCAACCAGCACACCCGGGGAACGTGGATCAACAACCTCCTCTACAACCTCCATCTGCTCGTAGGGAAGATCGCCTCGGCCGGCAACGGTCCCCTCGGCCTCCCGGAGCAGCCGTGTGGGGGAGCAGCCGTTCACGATGCCGGTGCCGTGAGCGGGGCCCTGCCGCACGGATCGACCACGAGTGAGGCGGACCGCCGGTTCGCCGCCGGGATCTGGAACGTGCCGCTGCAGCGCATCGCCGCCGGTACGTCGCCCACGGCCATTCCGTTGTTCCGCGCGCTGGATCAGGGTGAGCTCCGGTTTCTCTGGGTTCAGGCCACCAATCCCATGGTCAGCCTGCCGAACCTGGACCGCTATCGCGGGGCGGCGATCCGTGACGGTCGCTTCCTGGTTGTCTCCGAGGCGTATCCCACGGCGACCACGGATGTGGCCGATGTCGTGCTCCCGGCGGCGATGTGGATCGAGCGTGAGGGCATCTACGCCAACGCGGAGCGCCGTCTCCAGCACTTCGAGCAGATGGTGCGGCCGCCGGGCGACGCGATGAGCGATGCCGCGCAGATGATGGAGGTGGCGCGGCGCCTGGGGCACGCGAGTCACTTTCCCTGGGACCCGGCGCGTCATGTGGAGCAGGCCTGGAACGAATACCGGCGGTTCCATGACACGCCGCAGCGATCCCTCGCGTCGATCGATGAGCTGCGCTCGCGGCCGGGGGTCATCTGGCCCTGGGTCGCCGGACGCGAAACACGCTGGCGCTACAACACGAAGGAGGACCCTGCGGCCGATCCCGCGCACGGCGACTTCGACTTCTACGGCCACCCCGATCACCGGGCCTGGTTCTGGCTGCGGCCGTACGAGCCCGCCGCCGAAGCACCGGACCGGTCGTATCCGTTCTGGCTCACGACGGGACGTGTGCTCGAGCACTGGGGAGCAGGCTCGATGACCCGGCGTATTCCAACGCTGCACCGGGCGGTGCCGCGTGCCTACGTCGAGATGAATGCCAGCGACGCGCGCGAGCTGGGGATTCAGCGCGGCGAGGTCGTGCGTCTCGTGAGCCGGCGCGGCTCGCTCGAGCTCGAGGCGAGAATCGACCATCGCAGCCAGCCGCAGCGCGGACAGGTGTTCGTTCCGTCCTTCGACGAGGCGCGGCCCGTCAATCGCCTCACCCTGGACGCGGGCTGTCCGATCTCCGGACAGCCGGACTACGGGAAGTGCGCCGTCCGTGTGGAGCGCCTCACGCGGGGGAGCCCGCCATGAGCCGTCACGATCCTCCCCCCAGCGGGCTCGGGCTCCGCCTGCTCCTCATCGGCGCGACGATCTCGGCCATGCTCGCGCTGATCGTGGCGCTCGAGCGGACGCCGGCACGTGCGGTCGCGGAGTCGCCGACTGACGCCGTCCTGACCGAGGCAGCGCGCGTGCCCATCGCCGCGGAAGCGCGCGTGTTTCTCGCGTGGCGGGATTTCGTGCCCTACGATCCCGACGTGACACGCAGGAGCTCGGCCCACCCGCGCACGTTGGCCACGTTCCGGCGACTGCGCGCATACCCGGGCGCACCGCCTCGCGTTCCGCACGGGCTCACCGGTGAGGAGTTCCGGACGAATCGCTGCAACACCTGCCATGAGCGCGGCGGTTACTCGCTGCGTTTCAACGCGTACGCGCCGATGACGCCGCATCCGGAGCTGGGGTCGTGTCTGCAGTGTCACGCGACGGATGCGGGCGTGGTGGGTCTGGCCCTGCCGGGTGCCGATCGTGCGGCGGTGTGCCGCCAGTGCCATCTCAGCGGGGCCGTGCCACGGGCGCCGGGGGTGAGCGGCCTCGAGTTGCTCGATTGGCGCACGCTTCCCTGGCCGGAGATCGGCACGCGCGCGCTCGACGGTGCACCGCCGCCGATTCCGCATGATCAGCACTTCCGCGAGAACTGCCTGGCGTGCCACTTCGGCTCGGGGGCCGTGGCCGAGATACGGACGCGCCACGCCGCGCGCACCAACTGCCGGCAATGTCACGTCACCGCCGATCCCGAAGCGGGAGTGTACGTGCGGCCGGCCGTGGCGTCGCGCGCGCCCGCGCGAGGCGTGCCATGACGGGCCGCGAGCGTGGCGTCCTGGCCCTGCTCGTCACGATGCTGACGGCCGTCGGTGGCAGCGGGTGCTTCGACGAGTCCGAGGAACGGGCGTTCGCCTCGCCGGCGCACGCCGATTCGGCCGCGATGAGCGTCGACTCCTCGGAACAGGCACGGCGGCGGGCGCTCGAGCCCGGAGCCCTCGGCACCGTGAATGCGGCGCCGGTGAGCGGCTGGACGGGACCCGGTGGTGAGCCATTCGAGGTGGCGATCCGCACCCGGGACCCGCTGTCGGCCCAGGCGCGCCGCTTCGGAACGATCACGCTGCGCGTATCGCTGCGCGCGCGGGCTCCCGATCTCGGTCAGTATCCCTGCACGTCGTGCCACCTCGGACGGCGCATGACACTGGTCGACACGCGCATCGCCGACGCGCACGAGAACGTGCGTCCGATCCATCCGGGACAGACCGGCGCGACGTGCGCGACCTGTCACGCTCCCGACAACGTCGAGCTGCTGGCGCTCAGGAGCGGAGAGCGCGCCACGCTGGATCACACCTACCGGCTGTGCGCGCAATGTCACTTCGCACAGGCCGAATCCTGGGCGGGCGGCGCGCACGGGAAACGCCTCGACGGCTGGCAGGGGCGCCGGGTGGTGATGGGGTGCGCGGACTGCCACGACCCCCACGCGCCGGCTCTCGAACCGCGGATCCCGTTCCGCGCACCGCGCATCCAGCGAACGGGAGGGCGCGAGCCATGAACTCCGGTACACCGCGCGTGGCGCGACCAGGAGATGACGGGACCCTGCTTCGGAAGCGGATGGACCGTCGCCGTGCGCTCCACGTGCTGCTGGGCGGAGCCGCCGCGGGCGCGCAGGCGGTGAGCGCCTGCACATCATCGAGCGCGGCGACCGAAGCGGAACGTGAAGCGCGCGTGCTCCAGTGGCAGGAGTACATCAAGCGGAACTACCGCTTCATGACCGACGAGGAGCGGGGCGAGACCATCGACCGTCTCGAACGTCTAACGAAGCTCCGGACCGGCGCGGACGTGTCGATCCAGACGACGGCCGCGCAGCCGGGCGTGGTATTCGGCTATGCGTTCAACATCTCCCGGTGCAAGGGCTTTCGCAGCTGTGTCGAAGCCTGCATCAACGAGAACAACCTCGATCGGCGGGCCGCGACGCAGTACATCCGCATCTTCGAGATGAAGAATGGCGAGGTGGATCTCGATCACGCAGACGCGACCTTCGAGCACGAGGTGCCGGCGGAGGGCCACTTCTATCTCGGCACCCAGTGCTTCCAGTGTGCCAACCCGCCGTGCGTGAAGGTCTGTCCGGTTGGCGCCACGTGGCAGGAACCGGACGGGATCACCGTCATCGACTACGACTGGTGCATCGGGTGCCGGTACTGCATGGCCGCGTGTCCCTACTGGGCGCGGCGCTTCAACTGGAGCGCGCCCGACGTTCCGGCGGAGGAGGTAAATCCGGTGCAGCACTACCTGGGGAACCGGGCGCGCAAGCAGGGGGTGGTGGAGAAGTGCACGTTCTGCATTCACCGCACACGGCAAGGCCGCCTCCCCGCGTGCGCGGAGGCGTGCCCGACGGGCGCGCGCGTCTTCGGGAATCTCCTGGATCCGGATTCGGAGATCCGCTGGGTGCTGGCGAACAAGCGGATCTTCCGGCTCAAGGAGGATCTGAGGACCGAGCCGCGATTCTGGTACTTCACCGACTGAGGCGCGCGTGCATCTCACGGCTTTCGCGCGGAGTGCGCTCGATGCTGCGACCAACGGCGGCCGTCGTTATCACGTGTGGATGGGGACCCTCACGCTGATCATCCTCGTTGGCGCGTACGCGTACTCGATTCAGGTGCGCGAGGGGCTTGGGGTCACGGGCATGAGCGATCACGTGAGCTGGGGATTCTACATCTCCAACTTCACCTTCCTCGTCGGCCTGGCTGCCGCGGCGATGATGCTCGTGCTCCCCGCGTACGTCCTGCACGACGTGGACTTCGGCCGCGCGGTGCTCATCGCAGAGGCGGTCGCGGTTGCGGCCCTCGTCATGTGCCTGCTGTTCGTCGTCGTCGACGTGGGCAATCCGCTGGGCGGGTGGCATCTCCTCCCCGGGATCGGCTATCTCAACTGGCCACGATCGCTCCTGGCCTGGGACGTGATCGTGCTGCACGGCTATCTCGCGCTCAACCTGGTGATTCCGTTCTACATTCTGTACAGCCGGTTCACGGGGCGCGCGCCGGCGAAGCACAAGTACCTGCCGTGGATGTACATCGCCGTGATGTGGGCCGTGAGCATCCACATGGTGACCGCGTTCCTGCTCGCCGGGCTGCCGGCGCGGCCGTTCTGGAACACCGCGCTGCTCGGCCCGCGGTTTCTGGCCTCTGCCTTCACGGCGGGTCCGGCGTTCGTGATTCTCCTGCTCTGGTTCATCCGGAGGGAGACGCACTACGACATCAGCGACGGGGCGTTCTCCAAGCTGGCGCTGATCACGACCGTGGCCGCGCAGATCAACCTCGTGATGCTCATCTCCGAGATCTTCTACAAGTTCTACTCGCCGACGCATCACGGCATCAACGCCCGATACCTCTTCTTCGGCCTCGAGGGACACAACGCGCTCGTGCCCTGGATCTGGAGCGCGATCCTGATGAACGTCGCGGCGACCGTCGCGCTGATGATCCATCCCTTGCGTCGCAATCCGAAGTGGCTGATGTCGGCGTGCGCGGTGCTCTTCGTCGGGATCTGGATCGAGAAGGGCATCGGGCTCGTCATTCCGGGCTTCGTTCCATCGCCGCTCGGCGAGATCGTCGAATACCGCCCCACGTGGGTGGAGCTCGCCGTGACGGCCGGGGTGTGGGCGCTGGGTCTCTTCGTGCTGACCGTTCTGGTGCGTGTGGCGCTGCCGATCGAGATGGGAACCGTGCGGAGCCCGCACCTGACGGAACGGCCGGGCGCGCCGGTGATCCGGCGGTTCGGCCCGCGCGGCGGTACCGGTGAGCAGCGGCCGGTGCGAACGAAATGAGGTGACCGCCGGCATTGCCGGCCTTCTACGAGGAGGAGATCGTCATGGCCAGACACTCACCGAACGACACGCGGTATTCCTTTGCCGCAGTGGTCGCAGGTCTCATCGTCGGCGCTGGAGCGGCCGCGGCGCTCTTCTACTTCGGCAGTCCGCTGCCGCTGGTCGCGGGGGCCGGACTCGTCATCGGCCTGTTCGTTGCCGCGTCGATCAAGTACACGGATCAGTGGGAAAAGGCGGTATTGCTCCGGCTCGGACGCTATCGCGGGCTTCGCGGTCCGGGGTATTTCGCCGTCGTCCCCATCATCGACCGCGTGAGCTACCACATCGATCAGCGCATCCGCACCGCGGCGTTCGGTGCGGAATCCTGCCTGACGCGCGACACGGTGCCCGTGAACGTGGACGCCATTGCGTTCTGGATCGTGCGGGATGCCGAGCGCGCCGCGCTGGAGGTGCAGGACTACGACGAGGCCGTGATTCTCTCGGCGCAGACCGCCCTGCGCGATGCCATCGGCAAGCACGACCTGGCCGAGCTGATCCAGTCACGCACGGAACTGGGTCACGGGCTCAAGGTCGCCCTGGAGCAGAAGATGCAGACGTGGGGGATCCAGGTGCAGTCCGTCGAGATCCGCGACGTGATCATTCCGCCCGCGCTCGAAGATGCGATGTCGCGTCAGGCACAGGCGGAGCGCGAGCGGCAGGCGCGCATCATCCTGGGGACCGCGGAGACCGAGATCGCGCACAAGTTCGTCGAGGCCGCGGACAGCTACCGCAATCACCCCGCGGCGATGAACCTCCGTGCCATGAACATGTTGTACGAGAGCATCGTGAAGCGCGGATCGCTCATGGTGGTGCCGTCGGGGCTCGCGGACTCGCTGAACCTCCCGCGCGTGCTGGGGATGATGGGTGCGGTGGGTCACGTGCCGCAGTCCGGGGGCGTCGCGGACGAGACGCCCGCGACCGGCGAGGCGGACCTCACGGCGCCAGGGAGCGCAGGGCTCGCGGCGCCGCGTGCGACGGCGGCGCCGCGCTGGCAGCAGCAGCGAACGGAGCCGGCCGGAGACGTTGCGCTCGTGCCGGTCGGCGGCGCCGGCGGAGTATCGGGACCGGTCTGACCGGAGCGAGGGAAGCCGGGCTCCCGGGCGCAGCGCCCGACGGGCCGCGCGCCCCGCGAGTTGGCGGCGGTCGCTGGTCGTTAAGTTGGGATCATGGTCATGTTGCCGGTCGCGATGTCCCGGGAGTCCGCCCGGCGGGGCAGAGGGGGGCGTGACACCCCGCCATCGTGGCGCGAGCGCTTGGCGGCCACCCGGTACATCCCCAACCTGCTGAAGCTGGTCTGGGAGACGCACCGCGGCCTCACGCTCGCGATGATCGCGCTGCGCCTGGTCCGCGGCCTCGTCCCGGTCGCGACGCTCTGGGTCGGCAAGCTCATCATCGACGGCGTGGTCGCCGCGCAGGATGCCGGAACCGATTGGCGCGCGGTGTTTCCCCTCGTCGTGCTCGAAGTCGGCATCGTGGTCCTGGGCGAGCTCCTGGCGCGGCTCTCGGGCCTCGTGGATGGGCTGCTCGCCGACCTCTTCACGATCCGCGTGAGCGTGCGGTTGATGGAGCACGCCGCCTCGCTGGATCTCGCGCAATTCGAGGACCCCACGTTCTACGATCATCTCGAGCGTGCGCGGCGGCAGACGACGGGGCGCATCGGGCTGCTGGCGACGCTCATGGGCATGGGGCAGAGCACGATCACGCTCGTCACGCTCTCGGCGGTGCTCTTCGCGTTCAACCCATGGCTGATGCTGCTCCTGGTGGTGGCGATCCTGCCGAGCTTCCTCGGCGAGACGCACTTCGCGGCGCTGCAGTACTCGCTCATGTTCCGCTGGACGCAGCAGCGCCGCCGGCTGGACTACCTGCGGTACGTGGGCGCCAGCAACGTGACGGCCAAGGAGGTGCAGCTCTTCGGGCTGGCGCCGTGGATCATCGCGCGCTTCCGCCGGCTCTCGGAGCAGTTTCACCGGGAGAACCGGCACCTGGCGATCCGCCGGTCGTTCGTGAGCTCCGGGTTGTCGCTGATCAGCACGGCGGGCTACTACGGCGCCTACCTGCTCATCATCGCGGAGACCGTCGCGGGGGTCATCACGTTAGGGTCGCTGACCCTGCTGGCGGCGTCGTTCGCGCGCGGGCGGGACCTGATCCAGCAGCTCCTGAGCTCGACGGCATCGATCTACGACGAGAGTCTCTATCTGCGGGACCTCTTCGTCTTCTTCGAGATGGCTCCCACGATCACGTCGAAGCCCGGCGCGCCGAAGGTACCGACTCCGATCCGCGAGGGGTTCGTCTTCGAGGACGTGGGCTTCCGCTATCCGGGGAGCGAGCGATGGGCGGTCCGCCACGTCAACCTGCGGCTCAGGGCGGGGGAGCGCGTCGCCTTCGTGGGAGAGAACGGGGCGGGGAAGACGACGCTCACCAAGCTCCTCGCCCGCCTCTACGATCCCACCGAGGGGCGCATCCTGCTGGACGGCGTGGACCTGCGCGACTACGACGTAGCCTCGCTGCGGCAGGCGATCGGCGTGATCTTCCAGGACTTCGTGCGCTTCGACTTCCGCTTCGACGAGAACATCGGGGTGGGGGAGATCACGAACGCCGCGGGATACCTGGACACGGCCCCGGATGCGCGCCCTCCCGCCGGGACGGCGGCGGGCGACGACGGCGCGACGCCCGTCGAAGGGGACGTCCCCGCCTCCATCCGCATCGCGTCAGAGAAGTCCCTGGCGGCCGCCCTCCTTCCCCGGATGCCGGCGGGGTGGCGGCAGATGCTCGGCCGGCGCTTCGACGACGGCGTCGAGCTCTCGGGCGGCGAGTGGCAGAAGATCGCGCTGGCGCGCGCCTACATGCGTGATGCGCAGGTGCTCATTCTCGACGAGCCCACGGCCGCACTCGACGCGCGCGCCGAGTACGAGGTCTTCCTGCGCTTCTCGGAGCTCATGGCGGGACGCACCGCGGTGATCATCTCGCACCGGTTCTCGACGGTGCGCATGGCCGACCGGATCATCGTGTTGCAGCAGGGAGAGATCGTGGAGGACGGCACGCACGAGGCGCTGGTGCTGAGCGGTGGGCTCTATGGGGAGCTCTTCGCGATGCAGGCGGCGGGGTACCGATAGCGGCAGGTGACTCGTGATCCGGGCGTGCGTGGCCCGGGCACCGCTCGGCGTGCCGAAAAGCCCAGCGTACAGCGGAGCGATCTGCGGGAGAAACCGCCGTCTCTGTCCGATCCACGTCACCAGGCGTACCATGGGCCTTCCCACCTGCCGCGGAGCCGCGAGCGTCCAGCCGAGCGACAAGCCTCGGTCCCCGCTTCCACACGCGGTTGCGGCCTGCGGCCTCGGATGCTCGCTTCGTCACAGCGAGCGCCGTCGTACGGTGCTCGGACCTGCACATTGCGGAAGACCTCACCGGAATCTCGCCATGCACCTGTTCGTCCGTCCGTTCGTCCTCGCGGCCGCCGGTGTGGCCGGCCTTCTGCCGTTAGGCGCCGTCGCTGCGCAGTCGTCACCGGCGTCGCAGTTCCGGGGCGACGCGGCGCATTCCGGTGTCTATGCGTCGGCCGGTCCCGCCACCTTTGGGGGACTGCAATGGCGCGTGCAGACCGACGGGCCGGTGCGCGGATCGCCCACGGTGAGCGGTTCGACCGTGTATGTGGGATCGAGCGACGGGACAGTCTACGCCATCGACGTCGCGAGCGGCGACGTGAAGTGGCGCCGCGGGGTGGGCAGCCCGGTCTCGTCGACCCCGGCGGTGGCGAACGGGTTCGTGTACGTGGGCGGGCTCGATGGAGTGATGCACGCGCTGCGGGCCACGGACGGGTCACCTGCGTGGACCGTGCGCAGCGGCGCTCCCGTGCGTCTGCAGTGGGGTCTGGAGAGCGGCGAGACCTGGACCTCGTCGCCTGCCGTGGCCGGCGACGTGGTGGCGTTCGGAGCCCGCGACGGCCACGTCTACGCCGTCGATGCACGCTCCGGTCGGACGCGCTGGCGCTACGACACCGGGACGCGCGTGTATTCATCGCCCGCCATCGCGGGCGGCACGGTCTACGTGGGCGCGCAGGACGGCCATGTGCACGCCATCGACCTCGCGACCGGAACCCGCAAGTGGCGCTTCGCCACCGAGGGAACGCAGCTCAAGTCCGGCGACTTCGGATTCGACCGCACCACCGTGCAATCCTCGCCCGCCATCGCGGGCGGCCTCGTGTACGTCGGCGCGCGTGATGGCTGGCACTATGCGATCGACGCGAACACCGGCGCGGAGCGGTGGCGCGTGGACCACAAGGTGTCGTGGGTGAATACCTCGCCCGCCGTGAGCGACGGACTGGTCTTCGTGGGGAGCTCCGACGGGCACTTCATCCAGGCGGTGAGCGCCACCACCGGCGTCGAGCAATGGCGCACGCCGAGCGTGAACAT
>DATIGO010000128.1:0-10147 GCA_035454665.1 Gemmatimonadaceae bacterium
TCGCGCCGTTGCACGAGGCGTTCGGGGTGCAACAGGTCGTGATCTTCACGATGCAGGCGGTCTCGGGGGCCGGATATCCCGGCGTGGCCTCGCTCGACATCCTTGGCAACGTGATCCCCTTCATCGGCGAAGAGGAGGAGAAGATCGAGCGTGAGCTGGGGAAGATGCTCGGCACGCTTTCCGGCGACGCCGTGCAGGCCGCGTCCTTCGGCGTGAGTGCTCACGCGAATCGGGTTCCCACCGAGCACGGGCACCTGGTCTGCCTGTCGATCGCGCTTTCGCGTCCGGTGCCGACGGATGATGTCATCGGCACGCTGCGCGGGTGGCGCGGGCACCCCGACGCGCGAGATCTTCCGAGCGCTCCCGCGTGTCCACTCGAGGTCGTGGCCGAACCGGACCGCCCGCAGACGCGGCGCGACGTCTGGGCCGGCGACGGCATGACCGTGACGGTGGGACGGGTGCGCCCGGATCCCCTGTTCGACGTGCGGCTCGTGGCGCTGGGCCACAACACCATTCGAGGGGCCGCGGGGGGTTCGGTGCTGAACGCCGAGTTGCTCGCCGCGCGGGGGCTCCTCGGCTCCGCATGATCGTCCTCAAGTTCGGGGGCACGTCCGTCGGCGATGCGGCCGCGATCTCCCGTGCCGCGGGGATCGTGCAGTCGCGCGCGGCGCGCCAGCCGATCGTGGTCGTGTCGGCGCTGGCGGGAACGACGAACGCGTTGATCGCGATGGCGGAGCAGGCGGCGCAGGGGCAGCTCATCGGCGCGCTGCGCGGCGTCGAGACCCTCCGGGAGCGACATCTCGCGGTCTCGGAGGAGCTCCTCGGCTCCTATCCCGAGTCGGCGGAGACGGTGGGTGAGCTCTCGGCGACGTTCGACGAGCTGGCCAGCCTGGCCGAGGCGTTGTCGGTGCTCGGGCACCTCACGCCGCACAGCCTCGACGCGATCGCGGCGAAGGGGGAGGAGCTGTCCTCGACGCTGGTCGTCGCGGCCTTCCGCGCGCAGGGGATTCCCGCGGAGCTGGTGGAGGCGCGGTCGGTGATGATCACGGGCGAGCAGCACGGCAAGGCGGAGCCGCGGACGGAGCGCATCGCGGAGGCGTCGCAGCGCGTCTTCCGTCCGCTGGTGGCGCAGGGGCGGGTGCCGGTGGTGGGGGGCTTCGTGGGCGCCACGGAGCAGGGCGTGGTCACCACGCTGGGGCGCGGGGGGAGCGACTTCAGCGCCTCGCTCCTGGGCGCCGCGTTAGGCGCCGAGGCGATCGAGATCTGGACCGACGTGGACGGGATGCTCACGGGGGATCCGCGCGTGGTGCGGGGGGCGCGGCTCATCGAGCGGATCCGCTTCGACGAAGCGAGCGAGCTCGCGTCGTTCGGCGCCAAGGTGCTGCACCCGAGCACGATCGCACCCGCGGTGCGCCTGGGGATACCGGTGCGGATCCTCAACTCGTGCGCCCCGCAGGGGGCGGGGACGCTCATCACCTTCGACGCCCCGCAGCGCGCGGTGACGGCGATCGCCGGGAAGGAGGGGGTGACCGTCGTGAAGGTCCGTTCCCCGCGGATGCTGCTGGCGCACGGCTTCCTCCGGAGCATCTTCGAGATCTTCGACCGGCACCGCACGTCGGTCGACGTGGTCGCGACCTCGGAGATCAGCGTGAGTCTCACGATCGACGATGCCCGCCACCTGGATTCCCTGGTCGTGGACCTGTCGCAGCTCGGCGACGTCTCGGTCGAGCGGAATCGGGGGATCGTGGCGCTGGTGGGGGCAGGGCTCGCCGCGAGTGGCGCGGCGATGTCGCGCGCGCTCGCCGCGCTCGGCTCGACGCGTGTGCACATGCTCTCGCTGAGCGCGAGCGGCATCAACCTCACGATGCTCGTGGACGCCGATCGGGTGGCGCCGGCGATGCAGGCACTGCACGACGCCTTCTTCTCCGGCGCCAGCGGGACGGAGGCGGCGTGAGCGCGACGATGCGACTGGCCATCATCGGCGACGGGAAGATGGGGCGCGCGATCGCCGCCCTCGCCGCGGAGCGTGGCGACACCGTCACGGCGCTCGTGGGGCTCGCGGAGAATCGCGGCGGCGCGGGGATCACGCGCGAGCGGCTCGGCGATCCCGAGGTGGCCGTGGAGTTCACGGAGCCCGACGCCGCCGTGGCGAATGCGCTGGCGTGCCTGCGCGTCGGGGTTCCCGTGGTGGTCGGGACGACGGGCTGGTACGACTCCCTGGAGCGGGTCACGCGTGCGGCCGCCGAGGCGCGCGGAGCGCTCTTCTGGTCACCCAACTTCTCCCTGGGGATCGCGGTGCTCACCGCGGCCATCGAGGCCGCGGCGCGCGCGGTGCGGGCCCTCGAGGGCTTCGACGCGCAGCTGATCGAGACGCACCATGCGGCCAAGAAGGATCGGCCGTCGGGGACCGCGGCGGCGCTCGCCGGGCGCATGGAGGCGATGCTCGGGCGTCCGGTTCCGGTGACGAGCGTACGGACGGGTCACGTGCCGGGGACGCACGAGATCGTCTTCGACGGGATGTTCGAGCAGGTGCGACTGGTACACGAGGCGCGGGACCGACGCGTCTTCGCCGCGGGGGCCTTGAGTGCGGCGGCGTGGTTGCGCGGGCGGGCGGGGGTGTTCACGATGCGCGATGTGGTGCAGGCGGTTGGCGCGGGCGCAACGACAGAGGAGACGGATCGATAATGGCGCGACAACTGACGGGGTGCGGCACGGCGCTCGTCACGCCCTTCCGGCGCGACGGGAGCGTGGACGAGGCGGCGCTGCGCGCGCTGGTGGACTGGCAGGTGACCGAGGGCGTGCACTTTCTCGTGCCGTGCGGCTCGACGGGCGAGGCCGCGACGATGACGCCGGCGGAGCACCGCCGCGTGGTCGAGATCACGGTCGAGGTGGTGGCCGGACGCGTGCCCGTGGTGGCTGGCGCCGGCGGCAACGACACGGCGAAGGCGATCGCGCTCTCGCGCGAGATGAAGGCAGCCGGGGCGACGCACCTGCTGCACGTCTCGCCGATGTACAACAAGCCGCCGCAGCGCGGCATTCTCGCGCACTTCCGCGCCATCGCCGACGCCGTGGACCTCCCGATCGTGGTCTACAACGTGCCGGGACGGACCGGCTCGAACCTCGAGGCGCGGACCACGCTGGAGCTGGCGAAGGTGCCGCGCATCGTGGGGGTGAAGGAAGCTTCGGGGAACCTGTCCCAGATCGCCGACATTCTGCGCGACCGGCCGGCGGGGTTCGCGGTGCTGTCGGGCGACGACGCCCTCACGCTCCCCGTCATGGCGTTAGGCGGCGACGGGGTGATCTCGGTGGTGAGCAACGCGACGCCGCGGCTCATGGCCGCGCTGACCGACGCCTGCGCCGCGAGCGACTTCGGCGCCGCCCGCACGCTGCACCGCGGCCTGCAGCCCTGGATGGCGGCGGCGTTCGTGGAGTCCAATCCCATTCCGGTGAAGGCGGCGCTCGCGTTGATGGGACGGATCGAGAACGCCTTGCGGCTGCCGCTCGTGCCGCTGGCCGACGCGCACAGCCACGCCGTGCGCGCGAGCCTCGTGGCCGCCGGAGCGCTGGAATCATGACCGTGGACCGCCTGCAGGACCGCGCGCTGGCGGAGCGGATCCGGGAGCTGGCCGCGCTCCCGCCCTCCACCACGATGCCGCCCGACGTGGAGAAGATGATCGCCGCGCTGCTCGAGGCGCTCGAGCAGGGGCGCGTGCGCGCCGCGGAGCGCGACCCGTCGGGACGCTGGCAGGCGGTACCGTGGGTGAAGCAGGGGATCCTCCTCGCCTTTCGCGCCGGCTTCGTCGTCGAGATGTCGCCGAACGTGGGAGCGGATGCCGCGCCGCGCGCCGTCACGACGCCGTTCCGCTTCTTCGACAAGCACACGCTGCCGTACCGCCAGCTCCGGCTGGAGGACGGCGTGCGCGTGGTGCCGGGTGGGTCGTCGATCCGGCGCGGCGCCTACGTGGCGCCCGGCGTGGTGTGCATGCCGCCCATGTTTGTGAACGCGGGCGCCTGGATCGGCGGCGGCACGATGATCGACTCGCACGCCCTCGTGGGCTCCTGCGCCCAGATCGGGCAGCACGTGCACCTCAGCGCGGCGGCGCAGATCGGCGGGGTGCTGGAGCCGGTGAACGCGGCGCCGGTGATCATCGAGGACGACGTGATCGTGGGCGGGAACTGCGGGGTGTACGAGGGGACGGTCGTGCGCGAGCGGGCGGTCCTCGCCGCGGGGGTCGTGCTCACGCGCGGCACCCCAGTCTACGACCTCGTGCGCGAGACGATCTATCGCGGCAGCGCCGAGGCGCCCCTGGTGATCCCCGAGGGCGCGGTCGTGGTCCCGGGGGCCCGGGGGGTGAGCGACGGCTGGGGTGCGACGCAGGGGCTCTCCCTTCAGACGCCGGTGATCGTGAAGTACCGCGACGAGCGCACCGATCTCTCCACGGCGCTGGAAGCGTGGCTCCGGTGACGCTGCGCGCTCCGCGCGCGCGGCTCGTGGTGCAGGGCGAGCTGCGCGTCCCCGGCGACAAGTCCATCTCGCACCGCGCGCTGATGCTCTCCGCGCTGGCCGAAGGCCGCTCGCGCATCCGGGGCATCCTGCGCTCCGCCGACATCGAGTCGACGGCGCGTGTCCTGCGCGCGTTGGGCTGCGATATTCCCGCTCTCGAGGCCGACCTGGTGATCGAGGGTCGGGGTCTCGTCGCCCGTCGCTCGTCGCCCGTGACCCGCCACGATCTCGACTGCGGCAACTCCGGTACCACGGCACGGCTCACGATGGGGATCGCTGCCGCGCGCCCCGGCGCCCATCGTTTCACCGGCGACGAGAGCCTGAGCCGGCGTCCCATGCGCCGCGTCGCGCGCCCGCTCGAGGCGATGGGCGCGCGGATGGAGTTGCCCGAGGGGCGTGATGGCCTGCCCCTCGTGCTGCACGGCGGTCCACTCCATGCCGTGGACTGGACGCTCGACACCGCGAGCGCGCAGATCAAGAGCGCGATCCTCCTGGCCGGCCTCTGCGGCGGCGTACCGGTCGCGGTCCACGAGCCCGCCCCGTCGCGCGATCACACCGAGCGCATGCTCCGCGCGCAGGGCGTGGCCGTGCGGACGGAGGACGGACGCGTGTCGCTGCAGCCCGTCGCGCACCTGGCGCCCCTGGATCTCACGGTCCCCGGGGATCCGTCGGCGGCGGCCTTCTTCGCCGCGTTAGGCGCCCTGGCCGATGCCGGGGAGCTCGTTCTGCGTGACGTCGGCCTCAACCCCGGGCGCGCCGGCTTCGTGGCGGTGCTGCGGCGCATGGGGGCCGGGCTCGCAATCGAATCGCGCGGCGCTCCCGGCGCCGAACCCCTGGGCGATCTCGTGGTCCGCCCCGCGCCGCTCCGCGCCACCACCATCGAGGGCGCGGAGGTCCCTTCGCTCATCGACGAGCTCCCCGTGCTGGCCTGCGTCGCCGCGCGAGCCGACGGCGAGACCGTGATCCGCGGCGCCGCGGAGCTCCGCGTCAAGGAGAGCGACCGGATCCAGGCCGTCGTCGAGAACCTGCGCGCCGTCGGCGTGGAGGCCGAAGAGCTCCCCGACGGCATGCGGATCCGCGGCACCCGGGCGGCGCTGTCGGGCCACGTCCGCACGCACGGCGATCACCGGCTCGCGATGGCGTTCGCAGTCCTCGGCGCCACGGCGGGGGCCGCGATCCACGTGGACGATCCCGCGTGCGTGGCCGTGTCGTATCCCGCGTTCTGGGAGCACCTGGACCGTGTCGCCGCCTGACGAGTCGCGCCGGCGCCGGCTGGTCATTGCGATCGACGGCCCCGCCGCCTCGGGGAAGTCCTCGACCGCGCAGTGGGTCGCGCGCCAGCTCGGCTGCCGGCACGTCGACTCGGGCTCGCTGTACCGGGCCGCAACCGCTGCCGCACTCCGTGCCGGCGGATCGCCCGACCGGTGGACCGCCGAGGATGTCCTGCGCGCCGCTGCCATCGTCACCCTCGAGCCCCGCGAGACGTCGTTCGTGCCGGTCCTCGGTGGCGCGGACGCGGCCGCCGAGATCCGCACGCCTCCCGTGACGGCCGCGGTGTCGCGCGTGGCGCGCATGAGCCCGGTGCGTCTCTGGGTGAACCGCCAGGTCGTCGAGATCGCGCGCGCGTACGACGTGGTCGTGGACGGCCGTGACATCGGGACCGCGGTGCTCCCCGACGCGCCGCTCAAGATCTGGCTGGTCGCGGACCCGTGGGAGAGAGCGCGGCGCCGGCTGATCCAGCGTTTGAGCCGTTACCCCGCGGACGACGAGGTTGCCGAGGAAACCGACCGGCTGGTGCGTCGTGACGCCCTCGACGCCACGCAGTCTGTGCCCGCGGGCGATGCCGTGCTGATCGATACGACCTACCTGACGCAGGAGGAGCAGGTGGAGCGGATCGTGGCACTGGCCAGGGCCGTAACGCAACGCGAGAGCGAGACTTCGGCGGGTTGAGCGGGTTGAGAAGGGGAGCGGCCCGGGGTACCTTTACAGGCTCTCGCGCCGCCACCCTGGCAGCGTGCCTTCACCCATTCCTCGATTCGCGGCGAGGATCATCCGCGAAACATGGAGCGCGCTCTTCTCATGCCTGAACTGGAAACGCCCGCCACCCCCGCCACCCCCGCCACCTCCGCGCCCGCCGGTACGTCCGCGGCCGTCGCCGACCCGGCCGCTCGCCGCAAGGAGCAGAAGGCGCAGCTGCGCCCGCTCGCCAACCGGCGCCCGGAGCTCTACGACGAGGACGAATACAGCTCCGACGAGTACGAGCGCATGATGGCGCTCTACAACGGCACGCTCGCGTCGATCGACGAGGGCGAGATCGTGAAGTCGCACGTGCTCGAGATCCGCGACAACATGGTCGTGCTCGACATCGGCTTCAAATCCGAAGGGAGCATCCCCCTCGAAGAGTTCAAGGACATGCCCGACCTCAAGCCGGGCGACGAGGTGGAGGTGCTGCTCGAGCACCTGGAGGACCAGGAAGGGTCGGTCGTTCTCTCGAAGAAGAAGGCCGACTTCATGCGGGTCTGGGAGCGGATCCGCATCGCCTACGAGACCGACCAGCCGGTCGAGGGAACGCTGGTCAAGAAGATCAAGGGCGGCGTGGTGGTGGACCTCATGGGTGTGGACGCGTTCCTGCCGGGGTCGCAGATCGCGCTCCGCCGCGTGCCGAACATCGACGAGCTCCTGGGGCAGAAGTTCGAGTTCAAGATCATCAAGCTGAACAAGCGCCGCCGCAACATCGTCGTCTCGCGCCGTGTGATCCTCGAGGCCGAGCGCGCGGGCAAGCGCGAGAAGCTCATGAAGGAGCTGCAGAAGGACCAGGTCCGCATGGGCGTGGTCAAGAACATCACCGACTTCGGCGCCTTCATCGATCTGGGCGGCGTGGATGGCCTGCTCCACATCACCGACATGTCCTGGGGCCGCATCTCGCATCCGAGCGAGATGGTGCAGATCGGCCAGGAGCTCGAGATCAAGGTCCTCGACATCGACTGGGACCGCGAGCGTATCTCGTTAGGCCTCAAGCAGCTCCAGCCGTACCCCTGGAAGGACGTCATCGAGAAGTACCCCGTCGGTACGCGCGTGGGCGGCAAGGTCGTCTCGATCACCAACTACGGCGCCTTCATCGAGCTCGAGCCGGGCATCGAGGGCCTGGTCCACATCAGCGAGATGAGCTGGACGCGCAACGTCCGGCACCCGTCGAAGATCGTCTCGATCGGCGAGACCATCGAGGCCGTCGTGCTCAAGGTCGATCCCACCGAGGAGAAGATCTCCCTCGGCATGAAGCAGACCGAGCAGGATCCCTGGATGGTGCTGCCGCTCAAGTATCCCGTCGGCACCCGGCTCTCCGGGAAGGTGCGCAACCTCACGAGCTTCGGCGCCTTCGTCGAGATCGAGCCGGGCATCGATGGCCTCATTCACATCTCCGACATGAGCTGGACCAAGCGCGTGCAGCACCCCTCGGAGGTGGTCAAGAAGGGTGACACGGTCGACGTGATCATCCTCAACATCGACAGCGAGAACAAGCGCATCTCGCTCGGCCTCAAGCAGGCGACCGACGACCCGTGGCTCAGCATCGGGGAGACCTATCCGGTGGGCACCGAGCTCCGTGGAACCGTGGCGCGCCTGATGGACAAGGGGGTCGTGGTCGACATCGGCAACGACATCGAGGGCTTCGTGCCCCTGAGCCACATTCCGTCGTCCAAGCCGATAAACTCCCCGGCCGACGTCTGCTACGAGGGGATGATCCTCGACCTGCGCATCGTGGAGGTGGATCCGATCCACCGCCGCATCGTGCTCACCGTCGTCGACATTCCCGCGGATCAGCCGCCCCGGCCCGAGACACCGCCCAAGATCCACAGCGAGGACGGCGAGGTCACGGAAGTGGGAGGCGAGCTCGCGGCGCCTGAGGCCGAGGCCGCCGCCGAGGAGTAGTTGGCCGGTCACTGAAGCCGCTTTGGGGCGGCGAGGCGGCGGTATGCGCGGAATGCAATCCACCCGGTGGGCCGTCCTTCTGGCGGCCATGGGCGTCTCCCTGGGGTCGTGCAAGGACAGCACGGCCCCTGCCGTCGTTCCCACCGAGATCACGCTCTCGCAGTCGGTGCTCACCCTCGGGTCCATCGGCTCGTCGCAGTCGATCACGGCGACCGTGAAGGACCAGAACGGCCGCGTGATTCCCTCGCCCGGCCTGATCTGGACGAGCAGCATCACCGGGGTGGCCGACGTGAGCCCGGCGGGTGTGGTGACCGCCATCGGCGTCGGCACGACGCAGATCACCGCGCGCGCGGACACGGCGCGGGCGCATCTGCTCGTCACGGTTCCGGGACGCATCGTGATCCAGGCGGGGAACAACCAGGCCGTGCCCGCCGGGACCGCGGTGAGCGCGCGCCCGGCGATCCGCGTCACGGACCTCGGCAGCACGCCGGTCGTGGGCATCAGCGTCACGTTCGCCGTGAGCGGCGGCGGTGGCTCGATCACCGGCGCCACCACCACGACCGACGCGCAGGGCGTGGCCACGGTGGGGAGCTGGACGCTGGGGGCCTCGCCGGGCACGAACACGCTCACCGCGACTGTGAACGGGTCGGGATTCCAGGGGAACCCCGCGACGTTCAGCGCCACGGGGACCGGCGGCCAGTCGTTCGAGATCGAGGTGCGCTACACCTCCGATCTGGGGAGCGGGCAGGCGCCGACGACGGCGCAGCGCGCCGCCTTCACGGCGGCGGCGCAGCGCTGGGGCGAGATCATCGTCGGTGATCTGACCGATCTCGTGCTGCAGGTCGAGGCGGGGAGCTGTGCGGGGTGGAACCGCCCGGCGCTCGACGAGCAGGTGGATGACGTGATCATCTACGTGCTGCTCGAGCCGATCGACGGGCCGTTCGGCGTGCTCGGTTCCGCGGGGCCGTGCTTCATCCGCAACTCCGACAACACCGCGGTGATGGGCGTCATGCGCTTCGACACGGCCGATATCACGCGCATGGAGACGAACGGCACGCTGGGGGCGGTGATTCAGCACGAGATGGGGCACGTCCTGGGGCTGGGGACGCTGTGGGGGCTCTTCAACCTCATCGCCAATCCGTCCCGCCCCAGCTCCCCCGGCGTGGACACGCATTACACCGGCAGCAACGGGATCGCAGGGTTCGATCTCATCGGTGGGTTGAACTACTCGTCAGGCAGCAAGGTGCCGCTCGAGAACAACGCACAAGCGGGGTCCGCCGACACGCACTGGCGCGAGTCCGTGCTTGCCGCGGAGCTCATGACGCCGGCGATCAACGCGGGGACGAATCCGCTCAGCGTGCTGACCGCCCGGTCGCTGCAGGACATGGGATACGCGGTGGCCGCCTCCCAGGCCGATCCGTTCTCCATCACCGTCAACGTGATGGCGGGCGCGAACGTGTTGAGCGCACAGGAGCTCTTGCTGGACGACGTGATCCGGGCCCCCGTCCACGTGCTCGACAGGTCGGGGCGCGTGGTGCGCACGGTGCTGCCGCCCGCGCGCTGAGGGGCCGCCGCGCGGCGGGACGGCGGCGGTCGGGCGCCGGGTGGTCGGCACTTCCGAACCTCGAGTGACCAGGAGCGTACGAGCCGTGAGCAGATCGATGCGGGGATCCGACGTCGGGTGGTCGTTAGGCGCTGCGCTCCTCCTGGCCGTCG
>DATIGO010000129.1:0-6969 GCA_035454665.1 Gemmatimonadaceae bacterium
ATGTTCGTGACCGTCCAGTTGGTAACGGCCTGCTCCACGACCACGACCGTGGACTGCGTTGTCACGCCGGACACGGCATCCTCGCACTCGCCGGCAGCGACTTGCACCTGCGTGGCCGCACCGCCATTGAGGCTCACATCGAACGTGAAGACCTCGCTGCCCGTGCCGCCGACGGTCTCCTTGCAGATGACGACTCGTCCTTCGAGCGAGTTGTCTGGCGCAAGGTCGATGATACTCCGGTCGACGGTGGTCTGGAGCGGCGGGGCCGTCGTTCCGTCCGAACAGGCCACGACGAGTGCTGCCGCGGCCACCATGGCGCCCGCCAACGTGCTCCGGCTAAGCATCTTCGATTGCTTCTTCATAGGCTCTCCCCTGGGTGTGAGACAGTCCCGCGTGGCGGGACCCGTGACTGGGCGAAGTCGGCAGCCGGGCCGTCTCCATTCAGGAGACCCCTGACTTTGCGAGCCGGCCTCACGACCGGGGTGCCCTTCTCGAACTGTGCGCGTCACGCAATGCGCGCCGCCCACCAAAGCAACTTCCATTCCCGCGGACCAGAGGAACGTCTTCGCGAAGCGCCGCGTTCCCTCCCGCGGTGAACGTCGGTGTGGAAGCGCCCCCAAATGTGTCCTCCGCCCTCGGGTGAGGGAAGCGGGCGATTCTCGGACATCGTGCCGGAGTTCTACGGACGAGCAGTCGTGGGCCGGTTGCCCCTCGGGCTTGGCACAGTCCTTTCGGGTGACTGCACGAGCGCGCCACACTTTCGTTGCACGGATGCAGCGCCCGAGTTCGGGTTTGCGCAAATACCTGGAGTGATACGCCATTGAGACGCAGGGTCGTCGTGATCGGGCTGGACGGCTTCGATCCGGGAATCGCCGAACCCATGTTACACGACGGCCGGCTGCCACACCTGGCCGCGCTGCGAGGCCGAGGCGGCTACTCGCGCCTTCAGACGACGAACCCGGCTCAGACCCCCGTGGCGTGGTCGAGCTTTGCGACGGGCGTGAACCCGGGGGGACACGGGATCTTCGATTTCCTGCGCCGCGATCTCGACACTTACCTGCCGGACCTGGCGCTGAATCGTTATGAGCAAAGCAACCCGCTGCTTCCCGCGAAGGTGGTCAACCTTCGCCGTGGAA
Organism: Gemmatimonadaceae bacterium; assembly: GCA_035454665.1. Classification (GTDB taxonomy): domain Bacteria; phylum Gemmatimonadota; class Gemmatimonadetes; order Gemmatimonadales; family Gemmatimonadaceae; genus DATIGO01. Next base: position 1,137 of record DATIGO010000129.1, read on the forward strand.
CCCCGTTGTGGAGTGTGCTGGCCAGCGCCGGGATCCCGGCGACGGTGATTCGCTGTCCCTGCACATATCCGCCGGACAAGGTGAAGGGTCGCCTGCTGGCCGGAATGGGCGTGCCTGACATCCGCGGTGGCCTTGGCACCTCCACCCTGTACACCACGGCCCCCGATGTCCGGGTCAGCGACAACGAGCAAGTCATCGAGCTCCAGGTCGTCCCGGGAACGAAGGGCCGATTCGACACACACGTGATCGGCCCGCGCAACCCGCGGACCCGGGGCGACGTCACGGCGCCGATCTCGATCTCCGTCGATGAAGTCCGGCGTGGCATACGGATCGAGTGCGGCGGCCGGCCGCGGGTGCTGGAGCTGGAGCCCGGACGCTGGAGTCAGTGGCTCCGACTCAACTTCCGTCGCGGACCTCTTCAAGGCACTGCGGGAATGGTGCGATTCCTTCTGGTTCGGATCGAACCGCACCTCGAGCTCTACGCCTCTCCAGTCAACTTCGATCCCGCGGCGCCGCCCTTCCCGATCAGTCATCCGTGGGACTACGGCGCGGAACTGGCGCGACACCTCGGGCCGTACTACACGGCGGGAATCGCCGAGGATCACACCGGTCTCTCGAACGAGCGCTTCGACGAGGCCGCGTTCCTCGATCAGTGTGAAGTGGTCATGCGGGAGCGCGAGGCGATGCTGGAGCTCGAGTTGAAGCGATTCGACGAGGGCCTGCTCTTCTGCCTCTTCGACACGCCGGACCGGATCCAGCACATGTTCTGGCGCTTCGGGGGACGCGAGGGAGGCAGTGGGCGCCGGCGCCTCCGTGCTGGTTCAGCGGCGGGCTCGGAGTTCGACACCGTGATCGAGGATCACTACCGCCGCTGCGACGAACTGGTAGGCAGAGTGCAGTCCCGGGTGGATTCTTCCACCGTGGTGATCGTCCTGAGTGATCACGGCTTCACGTCGTTCGAGCGGGGGCTGCACCTCAACGCGTGGCTAGCGGCGAACGGCTACCTGTTCCTCCAGCCGGGCGTGGACGCCGGAGAGGCCGCCGGGGAGTTCTTCCGTCACGTCGACTGGGGGCGCACGCGCGCGTACGCGCTGGGACTCGGAGGCATCTACCTCAACCAGCGGGGGCGGGAAGCGGAGGGGATCGTCGACGCATCCGAGTCGGACGAGGTCGCGGCCCAGATCGCGGGCGGGCTTTCCGGCCTCGTGGATCCCGTGACCTCGACGGTCGCGGTTCCCCGTGTTCGAACCCGCGCCCAGCTCTATTCCGGACCGTGCGCCGCGGAGTCGCCGGACCTCGTCGTGGACACGGCCGCCGGGTATCGTGTCTCATGGACGACGGCGGTGGGCGGAGTCCCCGCCACGCTGTTCGAGGACAACACCAGGAAGTGGAGCGGCGACCACATCGTGGACCCTGCGCTGGTCCCCGGCGTGCTGTTCATGTCGGTGCCATACCGGCGCGGCAATCCAACTCTGCTGGACCTGGCGCCGACTATCCTCGGGGTGCTGGGCGCTCCCGTGCCGCCTGCGTACGAGGGGTCGGACCTCCTGTCGGATACCTGACCGCGAGAGGAATTCCGTGACCGCCACCGCCACACCGTCTCACGCGTCGTCGCGCGCGGAATTCCGTCCGGTTGTCTTTGCCGTGGAAGTCGCACTCGCGGCGGCTCTCGCGGAAAACAGCGCACGGCTGCTCAACAGTCTTCTCGAGCGTCGTCCGTTGAACTACAGCCACCACATCTGGTGGACCACGCCGCTCACCGAGACGCTCCTTTTTTCGGCGGTGGTGGTCCTGCTGCTGATCGTGGGACGCGCCGCCCCGATGCTCCGGCGCCCGCGCGTGCTGCTGGGCGCCGCACTGTTTCTCGGATGGCTGACACCGCTGCTGCTGATGCCACGACTCGCGACGTGGGCGAAGCTGATTCTCGCGGTTGGCCTCGCATGGAGTACGTCCGAGGCGCTGTCGCGACGCCTCGGACGGGTGGGCCGCCTCCAGCGTCGCCTGGCGGCGCCGTTGCTGATCGTGACGGTCCTCGTGGCGGGCGGGGTCCAGCTCTCGGTAGCTCGATCGACGCGGGCGGGCCTTGGGCCCGCGGGTCGCGCGAGAGCCGACGCGCCCAATGTGCTCGTGCTGCTGTGGGACACGGTTCGCGAAAGCTCACTCAGCGTCGCCGCGGGCGGACCGCACTCCACGCCGCACCTGGAGGAGTTCGCCCGGCAGGGAGTGGTGTTCGAGCGCGCCATGGCCACCGCTCCGTTCACGCTCCCCTCGCATGCCAGCCTCTTCACGGGTCGCTGGGCGCATGAGCTCCCGACGACGTGGAGAGCGCCGCTCGACGGCGGGACGCCGACGCTCGCGCAGGCGTTCCATGCCGCCGGGTACCGCACCGGCGCCTTCTCCGCGAACCGATACTACGTCACGCGCGAGTACGGCCTGGCCCGCGGGTTCGAGCTGTTCGACCAGCACGCACTTGGCTCGCGACAGATGGTACGCAGCTCGACGCTGCTCCGGATCCTGTTGACGAGTGACCCCGTACGTCGCGTGCTGCGATTCGATGACGACCTGGGTCGTGCGACCGCGGGTGACAGCCACCGGGCGCTCCTGCGCTGGCTCTCGCGCCCGGATGAGCGGCCGTACTTCGCCTTCGTCAATTTCATGGAGGCGCACGCGCCGTACCTGCCGCCCCCTCCGTTCGATACCGCCTTCGGGTGGTACTCCGACACCACGTCGGCGAGCGAGCGGTGGCGCCTCCGGGGCCTCGCGCGCATCGACAGCGAGAATCTACCAGTGCACGAAGCGCTGCGGCTGCAGCGTGCCTACGAAGGAGCGATCGCGAGCCTCGACGCGGCGGTTGACGCGCTGCTGCGCGACCTGTCCGGCCGGGGATTACTCCAGAACACCATCGTGGTGATCACCTCCGATCACGGCGAGGAGTTCGGAGAGAACGGAGTGTTCAGCCACGGCAACAGCCTGTATCTGCAGGCACTCCACGTCCCGATGGTGATCGTCTGGCCCGAGCGCGTCCCAGCGGGACGCCGCGTGAATTCGGTCGTCTCCATTCGCGACCTCCCGGCCACACTCACCGCGCTGGCGGCGATTCCGTCCGCACTCCCCGGCAGGTCACTCACCGCGTACTGGACCTCGGCCGACTCGAGCGCTGCCGAGGCACGGGAGGTGTACGCCGAGCTGGTGTACGATCCCGGCCTGCCGCAGGTCGGTCCGGTCACGCGGGGACACATGATGGCCCTCGCCAACGACTCGATGCTGGTGATCCGCAACGGCGACGGCTCGGTCGACGCCTTCGATCTGCGCGAGGATCCGCTCGGCGCCGCGCGCGCCGCGCTGGACTCGGTGGCGACCGCTGCCTTCCTCAGCCGGATTCCCCTCTCGCGCCGCTGACGGCGCGTCGGCCGACCTATCGACATCGGCCTCAAGACCCTCTTCGAGACGACCGCCGGCTTCGCACCTTCCGGGCGGGCAGTGGGCCGCTCCCTCGTCAGGCGGCTCCGAGCGACTCGGCGATCCGCGCAGCGTTCGCCATCAGAGTGAAGGTCAGGTTCGTGGCCGGAAGGGAGGGAAAGGCCGCGCCGTCGGCCACGATGAGATTCTGGAATCCACGCACGCGGCCGTGGCGGTCGCATGTGTGCTCGCCCGCGTCTTCAGTCATGGGGAGCGTGCCGGCATAATGCACGCTGGATCCAAGCGGGAGAATCTGGGTCATCCCCGCGGGCGCCGTGCAGCCGAAGCGCGAGAGCGCGCGGCGCACGCGGACCGCAAGCCGGCTCAGGCGGCGCACGGACTCGGTGTCGGGCGCGCAATCGAGAACGAGCTCCACCGCTCCCGTGTCCGTGGTGCGCAGGGTCACGACGTGCTCGGCCCGGCGGTTTCCCGGCGCCCAGACGTTAGCGACACCCAGGGCAGAACGGATCCGGCGGAAGACCGAGGCGCCGGCGCGCAGGTCGAAAGGCAGGTTCTGCACGATCGGGTGCACCGACGCCGCGCGCAGCGTCGTGATCTGCCCGTGTCCCTCAGGCGACCCGTCGTCGGCGGCGAGGCCGATCGCGAGCAGGTGGAACTGGTAACTCGCCGTGCGGACGGGGCGTCCGAGATGCTCCCAGTTCACGAAGGGGACCACCGCATGAGGATTGTCCATCAGCCCGCTGAGCTGCACGATCCGGCCTTCCCGGCGGCGAATCGACTCGAGGTACAACCGCGACGTGCCGAGAGCGCCGGCTGCCAGGACCACGAGGTCACCCGCGGACTCGAGGCGCGATCCGCTTTCGAGTGACCGGGAGATGACGGAGGTCACGCGGCCGGAGGTGTCGTAGTGGAAGTGCGTCACGAACTGGCCAGACAGATACGTGAAACGCTCCGAGCGGAGGCACTCGCGGAGGGTGAGGGAAGGCGTGTACAGCGAACCGCGGGGACATCCCCAGAGACAGCGTCCCAGGTTGGCGCAGGCCCCACGCCCCTGGCGGTCCAGCGACAGCGTTGCCACACGCGAGCGTCCGAGAAAGAAGCCGAGCGCCGCGTTGAGTTGCGTGCGGCGTGCGCCGTAACGCAGCAGCAGCCGCCGCGAGTGCTCGTCGATCGCCAGGGGCGGCAAATAGGGAGCCGTGAACGGCGAGAACCGCTCGATATCGTCGCGTTCGGCGGAGATCCCGACTCGCCGGGCCACTTCCGCATAGTGCGGTCGGAGGTCCGCGAAGGAGATGGGGAAGCGTTCCAGCTGGGCGTCGCCAAACTCGTAGCAGCCGCCGGTCCACGCCTCCGCGAGGCCGCCGCGCGCGAACGAGAGGAGTGGCTCGAAGCCCCTGCTCGCCACGCGGGCCGAAGGCACACGGCTGAACACGTAGTCCTTCGACGCCGGGAACCCGAAGTGCTTGGACGTTGCGCTGGGATACACCACGCGTTCCGCGTTTGGACCGAGGAAATACGTCACTGGATCGTCCAGCCGCTCCTTCAGCGCCTCGAAGGAAGCCTCCGGCTCGACGACGTGGGGCGCTTGAAAGCCGACGTCGAGCATCGTGACGTCGTGACCGTTCGACAGGGCCGACAGCGCGAAATGCACGCCGCTGGCGCCGGAACCCACCACGACGATCCTAGACATGCGGCGCCGGACGATCGGTCACGATCGACGCGAGCTGCACGGGGCCGAACATCGCGATGGCCACGAAGAGGCGGAGCGCCCATGCCATGCCCGCCAGGACGAGCATCGCGACCGCTGCCATCCGCGGCGCGCTCCGGGCCTGATCGAACGCGTGGTGTCGCGCCGAGTCGTGCTCCACGAGCGCGAGCATGAGAATCAGCTTGCAGCGCAGGAGACTCCCCCGCCGGAAACGCGCGGCATAGGCGTCAGCCAGACCCACTGCGGCTACGCCGCTCCGTGCAAATCCGAGCAGGGCGCGATCGATGAGCGAATCGGCCCGGCACGTGGCCGCCATGGACGCGTGCCCGCGCCCGTACGCATGGCGCAGATAGGCGGACGGCGCGCTTCGGGTCAGATAGCGGCAGAAGATGTCGCACTCGCGGCTGAGGAGATCGTCGCTCGAGCTGTTCATGCGCCGACCTCGCGCCCGCCCACGAGCATCTCGCGCACGCCGGTCGTCGGCGCCAGGTGCCCCAGGTCTCCGCCCGCCGGTGACGCGCACGACGGGGTCACGAACGCGGCCAGCTGACCGGCCGTGAACGGCAGGATCGGCAACAACCATGGCTCCATGAGAGACAGCGCGCGCCGGATCGGAGCAACAGGCAGGTGCAACGGATGGCGGGCGGGAGCCCCATGGAGCCGCCGGATCTCGGCGAAGAGCTCGTCGAGGCTCCGCGTCTCGGG
>DATIGO010000130.1:0-16413 GCA_035454665.1 Gemmatimonadaceae bacterium
CCAGCGAACCGCGGATCGATCGTGCCTCCCGCCAGCAGGAGCTCCTTGGCGCGCCAGAGGGTGCCCACGCCAACGATGTGAAGCATCTCGTGCAGGATCACATCGCCGAAGCGGCCGCCGGCCACGAGGTCAGCGAGATCGTCGCTGTCGAAGCGCATGATGCCGATGACGGGGAAGCGGCTCTGCGATCTCGCGAGGCACGGACCCGCGGAGCCCAGGATGCCACCGCGGCCGTCGATCTTGGTCACCGTGGCATAGATGACCACGTCATCGATCGTCTCCGTGAGCGGCAGGCTCTGGACGCTGCAGCGCGCGAGATCGAATCCGAAGAGGGGCACATCGGTCGCGTCGCCGACCACTGCGGCGCGGATCCTGTTCGCGGCGCCGAGAAACAGCGCCTGGACTTCCGCCTGCGGCAGCGTGCCGTGGAAGCGTACATCGAGTTGGAAGGCGGACCGGATGTTCGCGGTGGCGGGGGTGACGAGCCCCGCCCCTGCGGCTGCGATCTGCTGCGGTCCACCGTGGCGCCCCAGCCGCCAGCCTTCCACGCGCGCGCGGCCAGCGGCATCCGTGATGATCACCGGCGGCGTCACCACGCCGCCGCCGCTCACCACCGACAAAGCCAGCGACACGTCCGGGATGCCATTCCCGAAGCGGTCCTCGACGCGGAACGCGATCGGCTGCGGAAGGAGATCCCCGGCGTAGGCGCTCTGTCCCTCGCCGGACGCGACGATCGCGAAGGGCGCACCGGGTACGCTGATCGCCTCGATCAGCAGGGGCGGGAGCGTGCCGGCCCGGATGCTGAGCGTGTTCCGTCCCGCCACTCCGCCCAGCCTCCAGTCGCCCACTGCGATGGGAACGGCGCCCGTGCGGCGCGGAGCGTTGCGCAGCTCGCCGCCGCCCTCGGTCACGGTGATGCGCACGGGCAGGCCCGCGAGCGGGCGTCCACTGGCGTCCCGGATGACGAACGTGGGTGCCGGCGTTACGATGGACCCGGCGGTCGCCTGGTGGCCTGCCTGCCGAACCGACTCGATGGTGAAGGGCCCGCGGGGACCCGTCGGTTCGTCACGGCAGGAGAGCGTGACGAGCGCGGAGGCCGCGAATCCCGCGGCGGTGCGGGTGAGAAACGGGACCCTAACGAATCGCCGACCGACGGCCACGCAGCAGCTCCCACGAATCGAGCCGCAGCAGGAGCGGCTCGGTGCCGCCCAGAAAGTACTCGGTGTACCGCCGGTCGGGGGGAGTGGAGTCGCTCGCGAGCTGGCCGGTCGCGCGATCCAGCTCCGCGGTGATCACCGTCCGCGTGGGCTGCCACGGGACCGAACGGTGGGTGGGACCGGTGACGGCCACGAATCGGGCCCAGATGGGCGCGGCGAGCGTCCCGCCCGCGGCGCCCGGCGTGATCGTCTTCGGGCGATCGAAGCCTAACCAGACGCCCGCGACCATCCCCGGCGTCATCCCGACGAACCAGACGTCGGTGTTGTCGTTGGTCGTGCCGGTCTTCCCGGCCACGGACAGGCTCTCGGGGAGAATGCGACGGACCGAGGTCGCGGTGCCGCGCTCCACGACATCGCGCATCATGTCGCGCACGATGAAGGCGACCGTGGGATCGAGCACCGGCTGCGGCTGCACGATCGGATTCTGCCAGACGACCTGTCCGGCGGGATCCTCGATGTGGGTGATGAAGCGCGCCTCGACCCGGGACCCGAGGTTGGCGATCGTCGCGTAGGCGGCGACGAGGTCCAACGGCTGCACGGCCGACGCACCGATGGCACTCGACGGATACGGCGCAATGACCGAGGTGATGCCCATCGCGCGCGCCATGGCGATGACCGAGTCCATCCCGATCTGCTGCGCGAGCTGGACGGCGACGACGTTGCGGGAACGCGCGAGGGCGTCACGCATGGTGAGTGGGCCCAGGAACTCCCCGTCGGAATTGCCGGGGCGATACACCGTGCGGTTCTCCAGCGGGATCGCGATCGCGGTGTCGGCCACGAGCACGTTGGGCGGCACGCTGTCGGCGATGACGGCCGCGTAGAGCACCGGCTTGAACGCCGAGCCCGGCTGGCGCTTGCCGTCCACGGCACGGTTGAAGGGCGAGGCCGCGTAGTCGCGCCCCCCCACCAGCGCCATCACGTCCCCGGTGAACGGGTCCATCGCCACGAGTGCGCCCTGCAGATAGTCCGAACTTCCCCGCGTCCGGTTCGCGAAGATCTGGTGACGGTATCCGGGTTGCCGCTCGATCTCCTCCAGGCCCTGCGTGAGGGCTTCGTGCGCGGCCCGCTGCGCCACCGCTTCGATGGTCGTATGGATCCGGTATCCTCCCGAGCTCACGGGCACGCCGGCCCGCTCGGCCTGGACCCGGACGACATCGACGGCGTACGACGCCGGCGCCGCATGGCCTCCGTTCCGCACGACGGTGACGGATTCGGCCTGCGCGGCCTCGGCCACTTCACGCGTGATGAACCCCTGCTGCGCCATCTGCGCGAGCACGAGGTTCCGCCGGCCGCGCGCGCGGTCGGGGTTTCGGATCGGGTCGTAGATGGCCGGCCCATTGATGACGGCCGCCAGGGTCGCGGCCTCGGCGACCGACAGCTCGGCGGCGCCCTTCCCGAAGTAATGTCGCGCGGCGGACTCGACGCCGTACCAGCGGTGGCCGAAATGCACCTGGTTCAGGTACGCCTCGAGGATCTGCTCCTTGGTGTAGTGCTTCTCCATCTCGCGGGCCGCGGCCTGCTCCCGGAGCTTCCGGCCGAGGCTGCGGTCGGACCGGTCGATGATCTCGGGATGCATGTTCCCGACGAGCTGCTGGGTGATCGTGCTTGCGCCGCGGGGGTTCCCGCGCACGGCATCCTTGATGGCGCCGGCGATGCCGACGATGTCGACGCCGTCGTGCTGGTAGAAGCGCTGGTCTTCGATGGCAATGAAGGCCTGCGGGACGTGCGGCGGGAGCGTGGCGAGGGCCACGCTGGTGCGCCACTCGGAGCCGATCTCGCCCAGCAGAGATCCGTCGCGAGCGAGCACGAGCGAGGACTGGGGGGGGCGGATGATGCGCCACGGCTCGGTCGCCGTCTTCGCCGCCCCGGGCGGCGCATCCTGGGCCGCTGCCGGAAGCCCGACGCACGCCCCGACAAGGAGAGCAATTGCCAGGACGTGGCCGAGCCGGTTTCGGGTGCTCAGGTGCATGACCATGCAGTACCCTCGCCAAGGTGAGCGTTCCGCGCGGCGGCCGCCGTGATCCAGGGCACGAGAGCGTGGCGAGGCGCTCACGGCCCCGGGCGGCCGGACGCCCGGCCGTTGTGGCCCGGCGGCGTTGCCGCGGCGGGGTACGCCGTTCAACTTCACGGCGTGCCGCGCCCGCTGACGATCGCTCTGGCCCAACTGCACCCCCGGAAGGGGGATTACGCAGCGAACGTCGCGCGCCTGCGCGACGTCTTCGCGCAGCTGCGCATGATCTCGCCGCACCCTAACGTGGTACATCTCCCCGAGACGGTGCTGAGCGGCTACTTCGTGGAGGGCGGAGTGCGGGACGTCGCGGTCACGGCGGGAACGCTGGCCCGCGACCTCGACGAGGCGTACACCGCGAGTGGCCGCGACGAGCGCGCCCGCCGGCCGCTGGACGTGGTGGTCGGATTCTACGAGCGCTGGCGCGACACGCTGTACAACAGCGCGGCGTACGTGCGGCTGGGCGACGGCGAGGCGCGCGTGCTGCACGTACACCGGAAGAACTTCCTGCCGACGTACGGGCTGTTCGATGAGGAGCGATTCGTCGAGCGGGGTCACGACATCCGGGCCTTTTCCACACCGTGGGGGCGTGCCGCGATTCTCGTCTGTGAGGACGCGTGGCACGCGCTGTCTGGCACGATCGCGGCGCTCGACGACGCGCAGGTGATCTTCGTCTGCTCCGCCGCCCCGGCGCGGGGGCTCGTGTCGCGCGAGGGCGTGCCCGGGCCGGGCAGCCAGGCGCGCTGGGAGCGACTGGTGCGCGACATCGCGGATGAGCATGGCGTGTTCGTGTCGTTCGCGAACCTGGCGGGGAGCGAGGGCGGGAAGGTGTTCGCGGGCGGGTCGTGCGTGGCGGGACCGCGTGGCGACCTGCGCGTTCGCGCACCGGCATTCGATGAGGCGATCGTCACGCTGACGATCGACCTGGGGGATATGGCGCGGGCGCGGGCGGACATGCCGCTCTTGTCGGATCTGCGGACGGCGCTGCCGCATCTTCGGCGGACGCTGGACGCCGTGGAGCGCGGGGAGCGGCCGGTCGTGGCGTTCGACGCGGCGGAGCCGGAACAGCGGATGCGGGGGGCCCCCCCCGAGTCGGAATATCGCGTGTCGGCGGGCAATGGGCGCAACCATTCGAGTGCCACCGGCATCATTCCAGCGCTGCACGTCCCGACACCAAACCACGGCCAGCCCCCGTCGCTCGAGATCGATCCCGCGATGGTCGAGGAGTGGCTCGTCCGCTTCATCCGCGACGAGATGCAGCGCCGCCAGTTCGCCAAGGCCGTCATCGGCGTCTCGGGCGGGGTCGACTCCGCCGTCACCAGCTTCCTCGCGGCCCGCGCGCTCGGACCGGAGAACGTGCTGGGGGTGCGGCTGCCGTACCGGCACTCGAGCCCCGAGAGCCTCGCGCACGCGCAGCTCGTGATCGACGCGCTCGGCATCCAGTGCCGCACGATCGACGTGAGCTCTGCCGTCGATGGCTATCTCGCCCAGGACCCCAACGCCGACGGCACGCGCCGCGGCAACGTGATCGCCCGGATGCGGATGATCGTCCTGTTCGATCTCTCGGCGGCAATCGGCGGAATCCCGTTAGGCACCGGGAACAAGACCGAGCGCCTGTTCGGCTACTTCACCTGGCACGCCGACGATTCGCCGCCACTCAATCCGCTGGGGGATCTGTTCAAGACGCAGGTCTGGGCGCTGGCACGCCACCTCGGCGTGCCCGAGACGATCGTGTCCAAGCCGGCCACGGCGGACCTCGTGGCCGGCCAGACCGACGAGGCGGACTTCGGGATCACCTACGCCAAGGCCGACAACATCCTCAACTGGCTGCTCTGGGGATACACCCTCGAGGACCTCGTCGCCCGGGGGCTCAACGAGTTCGAGGTGACGCAGGTCCGGAACCGGCTCGAACGCACGCACTGGAAACGGAAGCTGCCCACCGTGGCCATGCTGAGTCACACGGCGATCGGGGAGTCGTATCTGAGGCCGGTGGATTACTGAACGGCCAGGGATTTGGGATGAGGGAGCAGGGACGAGGGGAGGACTGAGGGAGTCACCGGGCTCGGAACGTGGCGCCGGGCTTCAGGGTCATCGTGATCCGGTGGCACCTGTCCACGGTGGGAGCGCTTCGGGCGAGGCAAGGGATGCCCTGCTTGACGACTTCGATGCTCTCCAACTGCTGCGGATCGAAGCGGGAGAGCAGTGAGCCGTTACTGGGAGGCGATTCGTGATGCTCGGTGGCAAGCACGCGACCGTCGCTGGAAAGAACCTGGATCTCGAGCGGCACCGGCTGTCGGCGCTCGGATGGTTGCACCAGCTCGACCTGAAGCGTTGGATCCCGGAGCACGATCGTCGGGCTCGATGCTGACGCCGGCGGCGCGCTCGTCGCTTTCTTGAGCTCGATCATCCGGGGCGCCGCGCGCCGCCGCGCGGGCGGCCAGGGGACCGCCACGCGTAGTTCCTGCTCGCGGAGGCCGACTCTGCGGCGCGCTGCGGAAGCTTTGACCTCGACCTCCTCGAAACTCAAGGAGCTGTCGGGCCTGATGCGCTTCGCCTCCCCCGAATGGAGATGGTAGTGCGGTTGCTCGGCCATCACCTCGACCTCGTCCACCAACGAATCAGGCAATCGCCGGTAGGCGCGCACCGGAGCCTCTTGCTCGTGCAGGATCCAGCGCCCCCCCACCGAGTCGTCGGCTGCGGCCACCGCCCCGGCGCCGAGGCCGAGCGCCGACGGACCCACCGGATCCGGCCGCGGTGTCTCGCACGCGGCCGCGATGAGCACCACGGCGAGAAGGGCCGGCACAACGGCACGCGACAGCGCGGGACGCACTGATGCCTGCGTCGACTCCGTCATGGCCACGATCCTCCGCTCGAGATCCGATTCGCGCTCGCCCAGCCCGGCCACGAGCGCGCGCGCGTGCTCCGAGGGCATCCGCGCGGTCATGAGCAGCAGCTCCGCATACCGACGCACACCGCCCTCGCGAACGAGCACACGGTGATCGCAATCCACTTCCACGGCGAGGCGCAGGCGGCGCGACATCCACCAGACGAGCGGGTTCCACGGCAGCAGCGCGGCCAGCACGGCGGCGAGAACCAGGAGCGCACTGTCGCGCGCCCGCACGTGCTCCATCTCGTGCGCGAGGAGCAGGCGCTGCGAGTGCTCGTCGAGCTCCAGCACCCAGCGCGGAATGAGCGCGACCGGATCCCGCACGCCCGCCACGGCGGGACCCACGCCGTCGGTCAGCAGCACGTAGTGACCCAGCACATGCGAGCGACCCGCCTGACGACGCTCGCGCGCGAGCCGCCAGGCGCCAGCCGCGAGACCGAGCAGGAGCAGGACGCTCGCTCCGGCCCACAGCACGGTGGCGGCGAATCCCGCCCGCTCCCAGAAGGGATCCGTGAACGCGGCGGCCGACCCTTCACGCGCGTCGACCACGACGGATGCCGCCGGCAGAGCCATCGCCACGGGGACCTCACGACTCGCGTTCGTGGGGAGCACCATCACGCCGAGCGTCGCCAGGAGCGCGAGGACAAGCCCCCAGATCCATGCCCATCGGGTCGGCGCGCGCAGCGCGCGACAGAGGGGCTCGAGCGCCGCGGCGGCGGCCGCGAGACAGGCGCTCAGCAGCACGGCGTACGCCATCACGAGAATCATTTGCGCGTCCTCCCCTTTCCCTGAAGTCGGGTCTCGAGCACCTCGCGGAGCCGCTGGAGCTCGGCGTCATCGATGCCGCGCTCGCGCACGAGGTTCGCCAGCAGAAGCTCGCGCGAGCCACCGAAGATCTTGTCCAACACCTGCGCCAGGGCGCTCTCTCCCGCGCGGTCGCGCGCCACCAGCGGCGCATAACGATGCGCCTTCCCTTCCTCGGTGTGCGCCACATGCCCCTTCGCCTCGAGCGTGCGCAGGATCGTGAGCACCGTCGTGTACGCGAGCGGATCGGCGAGCCGCTCGCGCACTTCGGCCACCGTGGAGGCGCCGTGCTCCCAGAGCACCGCCATCACGTCGAGCTCGCGGTCGGTGAATGAAATGTCGGTCATGAGCAGGTCTCGAATGCAGGGTCAGATTCCGGGTAATGCGTGCCGGCGCAGCCGCTGAATGCCGTCGCCGTCGGTGTGTACTGTGATCACGGCCGAGCGGCCCAGCCCCGCGACGTGCTCGCCGTCCTTCAATTGCAGGCGGGCGACCAGCGCCCCCGAACGGGACACAATGTCGTAGCGCGCGCGCGGCTCGTCCGCGGTAGCGGTCCGACGGATCCAGAGCGAGCCATCCCCCGACGGCAGAACCGCGCTGCTCAGAAACGGGGGCAGCAACTCGGGCCAGTCGCGAACCGATGCCGGATCGCGCGGCTCTTCGCCTCGCTCGTCGGCCTGGCGCTTCAGGATTGCGCGTTTTTCCCGCTCCGTGATCGGGACCCGCTCGACGGGAAGCGCCCGGCCGTTCACCACCCGCCCATCGGGCGCGATCCAGTCGACGGCGTACGGAGCGATGCGCGCGATCGCGATCCAGCCATCGGGAAAGAGGACCGGCTGGTCCCCGACCGAGAACGGGTTCAGTACCACCTCGATGCGGGTCGGCCGGTCGGCCGGCCCGGTGACGCTGATGCGTCCGGTCCGCGAAGCCAGCGTGGCGAGCGTGTCCAGCGCGCCGGTACGACGATCCGCGCGGATGAGATACAGGGAATCCAGCCGCGGAGGGAGCGACGGCGGCCTGTTGACGGCCGGCATCCCGATCGGACGCGTGGCCACCACGAAACCGCGCGCATCCGCACCGACGGGAAAGCGTGCACCAGCCTGAAGCGGCGGCGCGCTCGCCGGGATCGTTTCCACGATCGAATCACCCGCGAGGAGCAGCCAGCGCCCGGCCAGCGCATCGACCAGAAGTGTGGAATCTCCCGCGAGCGCGAAGAGACTGCGCGGCCGCTGGTACTCCCCGGGTCCCTGCCCTTCGCGACCGATCGGCCTCACCGATCCGGTCTTCCAGTCGCCCACGAACAGGCGCTTCTCGCCTTCGTCCGAGATCAGGACCCGCCCGTCCGCCAGTTCGCGAACGGCCGCCACGCGCGTGAACTCGACGTCGAGGGATGCCGTGGGTGCGGCGAGCGTGAGCGTGCGTGCCCCCTGGGGACCGGGGAGCGCGAGCGTCAACCCGAAGAAGAGTCCCGCCGGCAGGACGTGCGGGGGAAAGCGTCGCCGACGGTAGCAGACTGCGGCTGTCAACATGGGATGTCCTACTAGATGACTAGTAGAACATCGCGCCGCTCGGCAGGTTTGTCAACTAGATGTTTAGTAGATCGAGCGGGCGGCGGTCAGCCGGCAACGGCGACCTTGGGCGCCGTGCGCCGGGCCGGATCGCGCAACTCGGCGATGATGCGCGCCGCCATGGCATCCAGGATGGTCCGATCCGGCATCCGCGAATCCGGGAACGGGAGGGGCACGTCGAATCCGTCGCCATTACGGCGCGGGATCAGGTGGACGTGGTAGTGGAAGACGTTCTGGCCGGCGGCCTCTCCGCTGTTGACTACGATGTTGAGATCGTCGGAGCCGGACACGCGACGGATAATCGGCCCGAGCTGCAGCGCGACCTCGAACAGATGCATCGCCAGCGAAGGCGGAACGTCGTTCAGGGACTCGTGGTGCTCACGCGGCACCACGAGCACGTGCCCCAGATTCACGGGCTGGATGTCCATGAAGGCGATGGCTTCGGAGTCCTCGTAGCAGATGGAGACCTCGCCTCCGCCATGTATCAACTCGCAGAAGATGCAATGCTGTCGCCCGTTGGTCATGGTTCGCTCCCGTGAGGTGAGACGAGTCCAGAGCATGCATGGTGCCACGGCACCGGCCGCCGGCGCCAGCGGGGAGACGCCCGCGGTAGGACCGCGGGCTCATGTCGGCGCCCCCGAGGGCGGCTATCTTTCCGTATGCCCTCAAAGAGCTCAGCCCGACAAACCATGGCCACCCAGACCCGAGTCGAGAAAGCCGGCGGCGAACTGGGCCGCGATCAGCTGGTGGCCGCCTTTCGTACGATGCTCCTCTCGCGGCGCCTCGACGACAAGGAGATCCAGCTCAAGCGGCAGAATCGGATTTTCTTCCAGATCTCCGGGGCGGGCCATGAGGCCGTGCTCACGGCGGCTGGCCTGGTTTTCCGGTCGGCCTACGACTGGTTCTTCCCGTACTATCGTGACCGCGCGCTCTGCCTGGCCCTGGGGATGACGCCCGCGGAGATGCTCTACGAAGCCGTTGGGGCGTCGATCGATCCGAACTCGGGTGGCCGTCAGATGCCGAGCCACTGGGGGCACAAGGCGTACAACATCGTGTCCTCGTCCTCCCCCACGGGCACGCAGTTCCTCCAGGCGGTGGGGTGCGCGGAGGGAATCTGGCGGGCGAAGCAGCTCGGGATCACCGAGGGGTATCGCGGCGACGAGATCGTCTATGTCTCGACGGGCGACGGGACCACGAGTGAGGGAGAGTTCTGGGAGTCCCTCAACACCGCCTGTAACCTCGAGCTCCCCGTCGTCTACCTGGTCGAGGACAACGAATACGCGATCTCGGTACCCGTGGAGGTCAACACGGCCGGCGGGTCCATCTCGAAGCTGGTGACGGGGTTTCCCGGGCTGCGGGTGGACGAGGTGGACGGGTGCGACTTTCTGGCGTCGTACGCGGTGCTGCAGCAGGCGGTGGCGCATGCCAGAAGTGGCCAGGGGCCGGCACTCGTGCACGCGCACGTCATCCGCCCCTACTCGCACTCGCTGTCGGATGACGAGGTCCTGTACCGGCCCACCGAGGAGCGCGAGGCAGACGCGGCGCGTGATCCGCTGACCACCTTCCCGGCCTGGCTGTTGTCACAGGGGCACGTGACCGAGGAAGACCTGCAGCGGATCCGCAGCGAGGTCGACGAGGTGGTGCAGGCTGCCACCGACGATGCGCTGGGGCGCGAGCAGCCCGGCGAGGACACGGTCTACTTCGGCGTCTACTCGCCCGACGTGGATCCTGCCAGTGATCAGTTCGACACGGAGGATGATCCCCAGTTCTCGGGGAACGAGACGACCATGGTCGATCTGCTGAACGCCTGTCTCAAGGACGAGATGCGGCGGGATGCGAGGATCGTGGTATTCGGCGAGGACGTGGCCGACGTGTCGCGCGAGCAACACCTGGGCAAGGTCAAGGGCAAGGGCGGCGTGTTCAAGGTCACCTGGGGGCTGCAGAAGGAGTTCGGGGGAACGCGCGTGTACAACGCCCCCCTGGCCGAGGCGAATATCGTCGGGCGCGCGATCGGCCTCGCGATTCGGGGCTTCAAGCCCGTGATCGAGATCCAGTTCTTCGATTACATCTGGCCGGCGTACATGCAGTTGCGGAACGAGCTCGCGACCATGCGCTGGCGGTCGAACAACAACTTTTCCGCGCCGGTGGTGGTCCGCGTGACGTATGGCGGGTACATCCGCGGGGCGATCTACCACTCGCAGACGGGGGCGTCGCTCTTCACGCACTGTCCGGGACTGCGGGTGATCTGTCCGGCCACGGCACTCGACGCCAACGGGCTCCTGCGCACGGCGATCCGCTGCGACGACCCGGTCATGTTTCTCGAGCACAAACACCTGTACCGCCAGACCTACAACAAGGCGGCGTATCCCGGGCCGAACTTCATGATCCCGTTCGGCAAGGCCAAGGTGGTGCGCGAGGGAACGGACGTCACCGTGGTGACCTATGGGGCCACCGTGCAGCGGGCGTTCGCGGCCGCCAACCAGGTGGCCGACCAGGGACTCTCGGTCGAGGTGATCGACCTCCGATCGCTCGCGCCGTGGGATCAGGAACGCGTCTACACGTCGGTTAAGAAGACGAATCGGGTGATCGTGGCCTACGAAGACGCCCTCTCCTGGGGATATGGCGCCGAGATCGCCTCACGGATCGCCGACGACTGCTTCGCGTGGCTCGACGCGCCGGTCAAGCGGGTCGCCTCCACGGATACGTTCGTGGGATACGCCCCACGCCTCGAGGACGCGATCCTTCCCCAGGTCGCCGATTTCGTGAAGGCGTATCACGAAATCGTCGCCTTCTGAGAGGCGCGGTCCGCGTCAGTACGCGTCGGGTGCGTTGACGCACCGTGGTGCGCGCGCGCCACACGTGCTCCCCGCGTACCACGACAATCGGAACACGGGGAGCGCCGGCGCCCGCGGCACTGCCTCTGGACGCGGGAATGCATCGCTCGGAACCGTCACGGCGCGCGGCTTGCGGTGGCTGCGTGGGCGCGCGCGAATCGCGCGAGAAGAAGCCCCCGCACGGCGGTCCGAGGAGCGCACGTCCCAATGTCGATCACCCATCTCGAGGTGCGCCGGCACCCGGCCTGGCGCGACGAAGTCACCGCGGCCGCGCAGGAGTCGCGGTCGAGACCGGTGATCGTGCTGCGACATCCGCGGCTCGTGGCCCTGGGGCTGGGAGCCCTTCTCCTCGTCGCCGCGCTAGCCGCGGTCGCGTTGATGCTGCGCTGACGGACCGGACGCGCGACCTCCGCCGCCCCCGGGGCGGTCAGCTCTTCTTGCGCCGGAAGAGGCGCACGAGCTTCAGCACCGGATCGTAGAACTCGTCGACTACCCGCTCCTTGAGCGGGATGATCGCGTTGTCCGTGATCGTGATGTGCTCCGGGCAGACGCGGGTGCAGCATTTCGTGATGTTACAGTAGCCGATCCCCTGCTCCTCCTTCAGGTCGGCGATCCGGTTCCCGGTGTCGAGCGGGTGCATCTCGAGCGCCGCGACGTGGACGAAGAAGCGCGGACCGATGAACTCGTCGTGCTCGTGGTGATCGCGGAGGACGTGGCAGACGTCCTGGCAGAGGAAGCACTCGATGCACTTCCGGAACTCCTGCACGCGATCGATGTCGCTCTGCGCCATCCGCCAGGTGCCGTCGGGGGCATCGGGCGGGCGGGGCTGGAACTTCCGGACGCGCTTCTTGACCTCGTAGTTCCAGGAGACATCGGTCACGAGGTCCTTCACGTGCGGGAAGGCACGCATCGGCTCCACGGTCACGGCTTCGTCGGCCGGCAGCTCGTCCATGCGCGTCATGCACATGAGCTTGGGGATGCCGTTGATCTCCGCCGAGCAGGAGCCGCACTTGCCGGCCTTGCAGTTCCAGCGGACGGCCAGGTCGCTCGCCGTTTCGGCCTGGATCTGATGGATGGTGTCGAGCACGACCATCCCCTCGGAGACCTCGGTGGTGAAGCTCGCGAAGGCGCCCTTGCCGCGCTCGCCGCGCCAGATGCGGAACGTGGTCTTTGGCATACTCTACTTTTCGTCCTCGATGATCTTCTTCAGCTCGTCGGGCATGGGCCGGAGCGGCGCGCGCTCGATCTGCATCTCGCCGTCGACTCCCTTCCGGATGACGAGGTTGAAGGAGGCGAGGTTGGGGTCCTTGCTCGGGTAGTCGTCGCGGAAGTGGCCGCCACGGCTCTCCTTGCGCTCCAGGGCGGCGCGCGCGATGGCCTCCGCGATGGTGAGGAGGTTGTGCAGGTCGATCGCGGTATGCCACCCCGGATTGTACTCGCGGTTGCCGGTCACGCCGGTCTGGGTCGCCCGTTGCCGGAGCGCCGCGATCCGATCGAGGGCCTTCCGCATCTCCTCCTCGCGGCGGACGATGCCCACCCAGTCCTGCATGAAGTCCTGCAGCTCCGACTGGATCCTGTAGGGGGATTCTCCACCGGGGCGATCGAACGGCGCGAGCGCGCCCGCGGCTGCCCGATCGACCTGGGCTTCGTCGATGCGCACCGCGCCGTGCTGGCGGGCGAACTGGGCGGCGAACTCGCCGGCGCGCTTGCCGAAGACGAGCAGGTCGGAGAGGGAGTTGCCGCCGAGGCGGTTCGCGCCGTGGAGTCCCGCGGCGCACTCGCCGGCCGCGAAGAGACCCGGCGCGGTGGACATCTGCGTGTCGCCGTCCACGCGGATGCCGCCCATGATGTAGTGCGTCGTAGGCCCGACCTCCATCGGCGTGGTGGTGATGTCGATGTTGGCGAGCTGCTTGAACTGGTGGTACATGCTCGGGAGCTTGCGGCGGATGTGCTCGGGAGCATTGGGGATCTTCTCGCTGATCCAGGCAATGTCGAGGAAGACGCCGCCGTGCGGGCTGCCGCGTCCCTCGCGTACCTCGCGCACGATGCAGCGGGCGACGTGGTCGCGCGTGAGGAGCTCGGGAGGACGGCGTGCGTTCTTGTCGCCCTGGACGTAGCGCCACCCTTCTTCGGGGTCGTCGGCGGTCTGGGGGCGGTAGTTCTCGGGGATGTCGTCGAACATGAAGCGGCGCCCCTCGCTGTTCCGGAGCACGCCGCCCTCGCCGCGCACGCCCTCGGTCACGAGAATGCCGCGCACGCTGGGTGGCCAGACCATGCCCGTGGGGTGGAACTGGACGAACTCCATGTCCTGCAGGTCGGCGCCGGCGTGATAGGCCAGCGCATGGCCGTCACCCGTGTATTCCCACGAGTTGCTCGTGATGCGATAGGCGCGGCCGATCCCGCCCGTGGCGAGCACCACCGCGCGGCTGGCGAAGAGCTTGAAGCGGCCGCGCTCGCGATCGTAGCCTAACGCCCCGGTGACCCGTTCGCCGTCCTTGAGCAGGGTCACGACCGTGCACTCCATGTGCACGTCGATCCCCTGATGGATGCCGTGATCCTGGAGGGTACGGATCATCTCCAGGCCGGTGCGGTCACCCACGTGGGCGAGGCGCGGGTACTTGTGGCCACCGAAGTTGCGCTGGAGGATGCGGCCGTCGGCGGTGCGGTCGAAAAGCGCCCCCCAGGCCTCGAGCTCGCGGATGCGGTCCGGCGCCTCGCGCGCATGGAGCTCGGCCATGCGCCAGTTATTGACGTACTGGCCGCCGCGCATGGTGTCGGCGAAGTGCGTGCGCCAGGAGTCGCGCTCGTCGACGTTCGCCATGGCCGCCGCGGCGCCCCCCTCGGCCATGACCGTGTGCGCCTTGCCGAGGAGGGACTTGGAGACGAGGCCCACGCGCACCCCCTCGGCCGCGGCGGCGATCGCGGCGCGCAACCCGGCGCCGCCCGCGCCGATCACCAGGACGTCGTGCTCCACGCGTTCGAACGCAGCCATCAGACGAGCCTCAGGTCGGTGAGCACGCCCATCGAGCAGAGGCGGATGTAGAGGTCCGCGAGCGCCACGCTGAAGAGGCTGAACCACGCCCACTTGCCATGGAACAGGTTCAGCCCTGAGGAGAAGTCGTAGAGCTTCTTGCGCACCGGAGCCAGCGAGAGCTGATCGAGAACGCCCCCCAGAAGGTGCCGCGCGGCGTGGCAGCCCAGGGTGTAGCCCACCAGCAGAACCCAGTTGATCACGAGAATCAGCGATCCGACACCGACGCCGAAGTGCGAGTCACCGCTCGTGGGATCCAGGAACCAGAAGCCCTTCCAGGCGTCCCAGCCGAGCACCACGAGGAAGAGGAGCGCGATGTACCAGAAGTAGCGGTGGATGTTCTGGAGCCGGAGGGGCCCTTTCTGTTCGCCCCAGTAGGTGGAGCGGGGCTCGCCGACGGCGCAGGCGGAGGGATCCTGCCAGAAGGCCTTGTAGTAGGCGCCGCGATAGTAGTAGCAGGTGAAGCGGAAGAGTCCGGGAAATGGAAGGATCAGGAGCGCGGGCGAGAAGGGGAGCCAGGCGGGCCACCAGCCGGGGCGCGGACCGAACACGGCATGCGCGGAGTCGCCGAAGAGCTCGGGCGAATAGAACGGCGAGAGGTAGGGGCCGTGGGTGTAGTGGGCGCCCTGGAAGGCCGCCCAGGTGGCGTAGACGACGAAGCTCGTGAAGACGATGAAGATCGGAACGTTAGGCGCCCACCAGGCATCGCGACGAAGCGTCTGGCCGAAGCCTCGCCGCTCGAGGACGGGCAGCGCACGTTGCGCCATGCAGGACTCCGGGAACTCGGTGAGAGAAGCGGCAGCGCGCGCACCGGTCCATTCAGATCCATGCAGCGGAGGCGCCGCCAAACGTATTCAATCGTCCGCGACGGGGCCTGTCAACAAACACGCCAGAGACGGTCGACCAACCCTGGGTGACGCGGTCTGACCACCGGTTCAACGGCGCGCGGCGGCCGTGTCAGTCGCGATGTTCAGGGACGTTCGAACACGACGCGGCCGCCCACCATCGTGAGACGGACCCGGGCGTCGCGCAGCTGCTCGGGCGGCGTGCGGGTGAGATCCCGATCGATCAGCACGAGATCCGCCAGACGTCCCGGCGCGAGCACGCCCTTGCGCGCCTCGTCGAACGATGCGAACGCGCCGGCGGCCGTGTACGCGCGGAGCGCTTCTTCGACCGTGATCTTCTGCTCCGGCACCCACCCGTCGGGGCGGCGCTCGTCGAGCGTGCGGCGTGTCACGGCCGCATAGATGCCCTCGAGCGGCGTCGGCGGCGCCACGAACCAGTCCGACCCGAACGCGATCGTGGCGCCGGAATCGAGCAGCGTGCGGAAGGCGTAGGTGCCCTTCGCGCGCTCGGGGCCGATCACGCGGTCCGCCCAGCGCCCGTCGTCGATCGCGTGATAGGGCTGCATGCTCGCGACCACGCCGAGGGCGGCGAAGCGCGGAAAATCCTCCGGCGCGATGTGCTGCGCGTGCTCGATGCGGAAGCGACGGTCGCGCGGCCCGTTCTCCCTGGCCACGCGGTCGAAGATGTCGAGCTGCGTGCTGATGGCGCGGTCGCCGATCGCGTGCACGAGCACGTGCAGGCCGGCCTGGTCGGCGCCGGAGGTCCAGGCGTAGAGGTCCGCCTCGGTGTTCACGAAAAGGCCGCGATCCCCGGGTGCGTCGGTGAAACCCTCGAACATCGCGGCCGTGTGCGAGCCTAACGATCCGTCGACGAATCCCTTGAGGGCGCCGATGCGGAGCCAGTCGTCGCCGCGCCCGCGGGCGGCCACCGTGTCGCGCAGGCGTTCCCAGGAGGCGAGCGGCACGGCCGCGTAGATCCGCGTGCGGAGACGTCCGGCGGCGCGGGCACGCTCGAAAACGGCCAGGTCGCTCCACGAACCCATGTGGTGCACCGTGGTCACGCCCTGCGCGGCCACGTACGTCATCGCGGTGTCGAGGGCTCGGTCCTCGAGCGCTGCCGGCGGGTCGGGGACGACGCGGCCGACCAGATCCTGCGCATTGTCCTTGAGGATCCCCGTGGGCTCGCCGCGCGCGTTCCGGACGATCTCTCCACCGGCCA
>DATIGO010000131.1:0-16607 GCA_035454665.1 Gemmatimonadaceae bacterium
TCAACCGGCTCGCGTTCTACGGACGGAGCGAGGAGTCGCTGGTCAAGAGCCTGTGGGTCTTCGCGGGTCCGGCGCGCCTCTGGCGCTACGATGATTTCAGCCGGAGCGCGGCGCTCGAGGGCGAGGAGAGTGCGCGCACGATGATCGACCTGCGGGGTGGCTGGCACGTCGAGGGGGAGATCGCGCGCAGCTTCTTCTCGATCGACTCGACCTACTTTCCCGGGGTCACCGTGCCGGCACCGGGCGGCGGGTTCCTGCCCTACGCGCCGCGGCTCAAGCTCGACGACCTCTGGCGCCAGGAGATCACCGTGAACACGCCCGTGCGGCGCACGTTCAACGCTTCGGCCACCTACACCGGCGGCGGCGTGGCAATCTTCAGCGAGGGGAGCGAGGGGCGGTCGCGGCGGATCGACCTTTCGTTAGGATACCGGCCCACGCCGGGTATCCGCGTCGAGGGGCTCGCCGCCCTCGCCCGCATCACGCGCACCGAGGATGGTTCGGAGTATTCGCGCACCTTCATCCCGCGTCTCAAGGTGGAATACCAGCCCTCGCGCGCCCTCTTCTTCCGCGTGGTGAGCGAGCTGCGCGACGAGCGGACCGCCGCGCTGCAGGCCGCGCCGGGCATTCCGCTCTTCGTCGACGGCGTCCAATCGCAGGCCACGCGCGAGCGCAGCCTGCGCACCGACTGGCTGGTCTCGTACGAGCCGTCCCAGGGGACGGTGGCGTTCTTCGGCTACGGCTCCACACTCGAGCGGCCCGAGATCGAAACGCCGGGGAGGATGCGGCGGGAGTCGGACGGGTTCTTTCTCAAGTTCGCGTATCAGTTCAGGAATTAGGGATCGGGGATCAGATCAGGGTCGCATGGACTTCTCGGGGATATCGCAGCAGCTCTCTTCCAGTCCGCTCGCGGCGATTCCGGTGCTGTTCCTGGCCGGGGTTCTCACGAGCCTCACGCCGTGCATCTATCCCATGATCCCGATTACGATCGCGCTGGTCGGGGGGGAGACCGTCGGAGCCGCGCCGATGCAGCGGAGGCGCGCGCTCCGACTCACGCTCGCGTACGTGACGGGGCTCGCGCTGGTGTACGCGTCGCTCGGCCTGCTGGCGGGGCTCACCGGGACGCTCTTCGGGACGGTGAGCTCGAATCCCTGGCTGTACTTCCTGCAGGCGAACGTCCTGCTCATTGCCGGGCTCTTCCTGCTCGACGTCTTCACCTTCCGTCTCCCCGCCTCCACGATGGAATGGGCCGCTCGGATGGGAAGCGGGGGCCGGCTCGGGGGGGCGTTCGCCATGGGGACCGTGTCCGGCCTGGTCGCCGCCCCCTGCGGGGCACCGGTGTTCGCGGCGGTGTTGACGTGGGTCACCCGCACCCAGAGCGCGGTCCTCGGCTTCATCTACCTGTTCGTCTTCTCGATCGGGATGTGTGCACTTCTGGTCGCGGTCGGGGTATCTTCCGGATCCCTGTCGCGGCTGCCGCGGGCTGGGGTGTGGATGGTGCGGGTCAAACGTCTCTTCGGACTCGTTATGATCGGTGTCGCCGAGTACTACCTCGTGAAGATGGGGCAGGTGCTGCTATGAGATTACTTCGTCATGTGGCGTTAGGTACCCTGCTCTGGTGCGCTCCCGCCGGACTGGCCGCGCAGGAGTCCGGCATCGCCGTGGGGAGCCAGGCCCCGGCCGCCGTCGTGGAGTCGCTCGACGGCCAGTCGGTCGATCTCGGGCAGTACCTCGGCAAGGGCCCGGTGCTGCTCCAGTTCTGGGCTACCTGGTGCGGGAACTGCCGCGCGCTCGAGCCGCAGATCCAGGCCGCGATGCAGAAGTACGGCGACCGGGTGAAGATCGTCGCGATCGCGGTTTCGGTGAACCAGTCCGTCGAACGCATCAAGGCCTTCCGCGCGCAGCACGGGATGACGCAGGAGGTCGTGTACGACCGGAGGGGCTACGCGACCGACGCCTATGAGGTCCCGGCGACGTCGTACGTCGTCGTCGTCGACGCGAAGGGAAAGGTCGTGTACACGGGACTCGGATCGGATCAGGACATCGACGCGGCGATCCGCAAGGCGTTGTAGGGGGCGGCGCCTGGTTCGTGCCCGGCGCGGGTTCCGCGCGGCACGGCAGCGGTAGACGCACCGGCGCGGCGGCGTCTCAGTGTCTCAGGCTGCTTGTGCCGCGATCTACCTCGACCCTGCGAGTGCGCGCACGACCTCCCACTGATACCGCGTGAAACGCGCGAGCTCGGCCTCCAGAATCCGTTCCTGGTCGCTGTGCGCTCCGTAGCCGCGCGGGCCGTCCTCCTCGTCCACGGCCGGGCCGATGCCGTAGCACTGCATTCCCTTCGCCCGCAGGTACGCCATGTCCGTCGCGCCGGTGAGCATGGTGGGGAGCGTGACCGCGCCGTACAGGCTCGTGTTCATGGCCTCGATCGCCCGGAAGGCCTCGGAGTCGAGACTCGCGACCGGCGTGCCGGGCCGCACGTCGCGCGCAGCGTACGCGACCTCCACGTTGGGATCGGCGACGACGTCGCGGACCGTGGCCAGGAAGGCGGTCGTGTCCTCGTCAGGCATCATCCGCACGTCGAGCGTGGCCGAGGCCTCGGACGGGATCACGTTCACGCGATAGCCACCCTGCAGCATCGTCGGTGCGATCGACGTGCGCAGCATCGACGCGTGGCGCGGCTCGTTGGCGCGGAACCAGGCGTCGGCCGCGGCGACCCGCCGCTGGTTGCCGCTCACGATATCCCGGTAGTAGCGCGCCTGCGTCGGCGAGGCGATCGGCGCCAGGCGCGTGAAGTACTCACGCGTGGTCTCGTTGAGCCGCACCGGCGGGCGCCACGTCGCGAACTTCGCCACCGCCGCCGAGAGCCGGAGGACCGCGTTCGACTCGAGCGGCACCGAGCCGTGCCCCGAGGTACCGCGCGCGGTGAGCGTGATCGCCCGCGGGATCTTCTCGGTCGTCGCCACCGCCGCGAAGCGCACCTGGCCGCCCACGCGCGTCACGTTGCCGCCCTCGGCCAGGCAGTACTCCGCCTCGATCGCCGGATAGTGCTCGTTCACCATGTACTGGATGCCCACCCGCGTGGATCCTTCCTCACCCGCTTCGGCCAGGAAGATCACGTCCCGATCGAGCGCGATCTGCTGCCGCTTGAGCAGCAGCATGAGCATGAGACTCGCGGCGAGGTTGTCCTTGTCGTCTACCGCGCCGCGGCCGTAGACGTAGCCGCTGTCACGCGCGGCGCTGAACGGCGGGAAGCGCCACTTCGTCGTATCCACGTTGACGACGTCGGTGTGCGCCATGACGAGCAACGGCGGCCGGGAACCGTTGCCCCGGATGCGCGCGACGACGTTGGGACGGTTCGGCTCGAGCGCAAACGTCTGCGCCTCGATGCCGGCGCGCTGCAGCACTCCCATGAGATAATCAGCCGCGGGCAGCTCGTTCCCCGGCGGATCGCGCGTATCGAGCCGGAGCAGGGCCTGGAAGTGCCGCACCGTCTCGGAATCGACTGCGGCCCAATCGATCTCGGCCGGTGCCGGAGGAGTGGCCGCGGGGGTCGAGGCTTCCGTCGTCGAGGGCGTGGCCTGCTCGGGCTCCGGCTGCGCGCATCCGGCGGCGATCGTCGCCACCAGCGCGTGGAGGGCGATGTACGTGCGGATTCTCGGATTCACGTCACGGACTCCGGGCCCGCCGTGGGGCTCTGGGGGTCGGGAAGGAACCGGGCATGGTGCCGCGTGTGGGCGGCACTCAGCCGTACCAGCGTCGCGAGGTCGATCCGACCGAAGAACGGATGCGTGACCCTGCGCTTCGGGTCTACGCGCCGTGCCTCGACCAGTGTTGACTCGAACGTCTCGACGCGATGGCGCAGTTCGGCAAGCAGTGGCGCCTTGTCGGCCGGACGCTCCTCGGGCCGGATCTCCCGCGGAGCGCGCACCTGGCGGGTGATCCATCGACCCTCCAGCATCCGCGGCATGATGACCCAGCGCCAGAGCCGCCGCTGCCACCACTTCCCCTTGAGCCGCATCGTCCCTTCGCCGCGGAGATCGCGCAGGTAGGCGTCGAAGGCGCGCACGATGTGCTGCGTTTCCTGCGCCGGCGACCACTTGCCCTGCGCGCGCGGGGCATGCCAGCGGTACGACGGCACGGCCGACGCGCGGTCGAGGAACTCCCGTACCGCAACGTCGTGATCTTCCAGCAGGGCCGTCAGGTCGCGCGCGCGCATCGAGGCGTCAACCTAACGGCAGCTCGAAGAGCGGCCTGGGCGGGTACGGCTCTTCCGTGAGCGAAACGGCAATGTGATCCACGACGACGGGCTCGCTCACCCGCAGAGAGAGTAGCTCCCGCACCTCCTGCTGGTCGGGCGTGCGGTACAGGCTCAGCGTGACGTGCGGGGTGAAGGCATGGCGCGAGCGGCCGAGGGGAAGGCCGCTCGTCTTGATGCGCTCGTGCAGGGCGCGGAGGGGCCCGTGCGGGTCGAGCGGGAGGGCGATGGTGTCGGTCTGCAGGAAACGCACGGGCGGATCGAAGGCGAGCCGTATCGCGCCGGCGTCCCGGGTCACCGCTTCGAGGGTCCGGCGGAGCTGCTCGCGAGGGGTGGAGGCCGCGATGGGACCGGCCCCGGACGACCCGATGAGCGTGATGTGCGGCGGCGCGAACGCCGCGAGTCGTGGATCGTAGCGCCGCTGGATCTCGCGGATCCGTTCGGCGACGCCGCCGCGCAGGTTGATGAGCACGAAGATCCCCGACGCACCACGCCATTCGTCGAATGGGTGCACGTGGTCGCTGTGGCTTGCCCGCAGGTCGGTCATGCCGGGAAAGTTACGGGCCTCTCCGGGGTCCTCGGGAGCACCGGAGGCCGTGTCGCTCGCCGGAGGTGTTCCTGCTCCGGGGTACCCGGCAGCGGCCCAAGCCCCGCAGGCCGCCCCCGAAATCCGACTCTCGCCGAAATCGGACTCTGACCCCCATTACGCGAAATCCGACTCTGACCCCCATTACGCCACTCAGCAACCAGCTCCAGCAATCAGCAACCAGCAACCAGCCGCGAGCATAGATTGCTCCATGCCCCTCCTCCTGCTCACCCTCGTCCTGCTGTTGAGTTACCCGGCCTACGCCCTCCCCGCCCAGGTCACCCGCGACTCGGCCGGCACCGTCAGGGTCCGCGTCCTTTCGGGGAATTCCCTCCCCGTCGACGGCGCGCTGGTACGGGCGGGGCGACTCGGGTCGCAGACCGACAGTTCGGGACGGGCGCGGCTCGACTTGCCGGCCGGATCACACCGGATCGTCGTCTCGCGACTCGGCTTTGCCCCGGACTCGGTTCTCGTGCAGCTTCGCGTGGGTGCGGACACCGCGCTCGGATTCGTCCTCCGCGAGGTGACCGGCGCGCTGGAGGGAGTGGTGGTCAGCGCCACCCGCAGCGAGCGCCGCATCGAGGATGATCCGGTGCGTGTGGAGATGCTGGACCTCGAGGAGGTCGAGGAGAAGCTGATGATGACCCCCGGGGACATCACCATGATGCTCAACGAGACGAGCGGGCTCCGGGTGCAGACGACATCGCCGTCGTTAGGTGGGGCGAACGTGCGGGTGCAGGGACTGCGCGGGCGCTACACGCAGATCCTGGCCGACGGCCTTCCCATCTTCGGCGCGCAGACCGGCGGGCTCGGCCTGCTCCAGATCCCGCCCATGGACCTGGGTGGCGTGGAGGTCATCAAGGGCGTGGCGTCGGCGCTCTACGGCGGCGCGGCGCTCGGCGGCGTGATCAACCTCGTCTCGCGCCGCCCCGACGAGACGCCGGTGCGCGAGCTGCTCGTGAACCAGACGACCCTGGGCGGTACCGATCTCGTGGGATTCGCAGGGGCTCCGCTCCGGGATCCGGCGTGGGGCTACACGGTGCTCGCCGGCGCGCACCGGCAGTCGCAGACCGATCGCGACGGCGACGGCTGGACCGATCTCCCGGGGTACGAGCGGGGCGTCGTCCGGCCGCGCCTCTTCTGGCGCTCGGCGCGCGGCGACCAGGCGATGCTCACGGCGGGGGCCACGGTCGAGCGCCGCGAGGGTGGCACTTTCGACGGTCACGTGGCACCGGACGGCGCCGCGTTTCCGGAGCGGCTCCGCACGCACCGCTTCGACGCCGGCGGCACACTGCGCACCCTGCGTGGTGCGGCGGGCATCCTGAGCCTTCGCGGATCGCTCACCGCGCAGCGCCACGCGCACACCTTCGGCCAGGTGCGCGAGCGGGATCGGCACCTCACCGCGTTCAGCGAGATCGCGTACACGCTGCAGGAGGGGCCGCGCACGTGGGTCGCGGGGGCGGCATTTCTGCACGAGTCGTACGACGCACGCGACGTGAGTGGCTTCGACTTCTCCCACCAGGCGCCGGGCCTGTTCGCGCAGACCACGGTGAATGCGGGCGAGCGCGTAGCGATGACGCTGAGCGGCCGGATCGACCGGCACGACGAGTACGGCACCCAGGCGAGTCCGCGCGCCTCCGTGCTCGTCCGCCTCCCCGCTGGCTGGACGATCCGGGGATCGGCCGGATCGGGATACTTCGCCCCGACGCCGTTCACCGAGGAGACGGAGGTCCTGGGGCTCGCGGCCCTCCGGCCCCTGCCCGAGCTCCGCGCCGAGCGGGCGCGTGGCGGCTCGGTGGACCTGGGCGGTGTGGTGGGTGCGGTCGAGCTCAATGCGACGGTCTTTGCGTCGGAGGTGCGGCATCCGATCGGCGTCCGCGAAGCCCTCAGCGGCACGGCGGGGCTGGAGATGGACAACGTGCCGGCGCCCTCGCGCGCGTCAGGCGGTGAGCTGCTGGCGCGCTGGACGCTGGAGCCGCTGCGGGTGACGGCCACGTACACGTACGTGCACGCGACCGAGGCCGACCCGGCGACGCTCGTGCGCCGCGCCGCGCCGCTCACGCCGCGGCACCAGGCGGGAATGGTCGCAAGCTGGGAGCGCGAGGCGGAGTTCCGCAGCGGTCTCGAGGTGTACTACACCGGCCGGCAGACCCTGCTCGACAACCCCTACCGCGCGTCGAGCCGGCCGTACTGGTACATCGGAGCGCTGGTCGAGAAGCGGTTTGGCGCGGCGCGGATCTTCCTCAACGCGGAGAATCTGCTCGACGTCAGGCAGACGAAGCACGAGCCGCTGGCGCGCCCCGCGCCCGGCCCGGGCGGTCGCTGGACGAACGATGTCTGGGCCCCGCTGGACGGACGGGTCGCGAACCTGGGCGTACGCTGGTCGTTAGGTGGCACGCAATGAGCAACGGGACCGGGACGCCGCTCCCGCCCGAGCGCGCGAGCCGGGAGGTCGGCGCCGCGAAGGCACTGGCGCGTCTGCTCGACGCGGCGGTTCAGGTGCCGGGGACGCGTGTTCGCGTGGGCCTGGATCCGATCCTGGGGCTCGTCCCCGGGCTGGGGGACGTGGCCGGTGCCGGCCTGGCCGGGTACAGCGTGCTGCTGGCCGCCCGGCTGGGTGCGCCGCGGTCGGTCGTCCTTCGCATGCTGGGGAACGTCGCCGTCGACACGCTGGTGGGCACCGTGCCGTTCCTCGGCGATCTCTTCGACGTGGGGTGGAAGGCGAACCTGCGCAACGTGGCGCTGCTCGAACGCTATCTCGAACGCCCGGCGAGCACCGGGGCCGCGAGCCGCACGGTCGTCGCGCTCGTCCTGGGCGCCCTCGCGCTACTGGGCGTGGCCGGCGCGGTGCTCGCCGTCGTCGTGGTGCGCGCGCTCATCCAGACGTTCCCGGAAATTCGACTCTGACCCCCATTACGTGAAATTCGAGTCTGACCCTCATTATCCCCATTATCTCCCGCTGACGGAGCGCTCGAGCGCCGCGAGAAGCCCATCCAGCTGCGCCCGGTCGAGGTAGCGCCCGCCCCGCACGACGCCGCTGATCCGCGACGTGTTCCGGATGTCCTCCAGCGGATTCGCCTCCAGCAGCACCAGCTCCGCCAGCTTCCCCGCCTCCACCGTTCCGAGCGAATCCGCCATCCCGAAGAACAACGCCGGATTCAAGGTGGCGGTCCGCAACGCCTCGGCGGGTGTGAGCCCGGCGCGAACGAAGAGCGCCAGCTCTTCGTGAAGCGTGGGACCTGGTACCATCACCGGATTGGGAAAGTCCGTACCCGCGAGCAGGCCTACGCCGCGATCGCGCATGTTTCGCACGAGCCGCAGCGTCCATTCCGCGCGTCGCATCGCCGAATCGCGCGCGGCGCGCTGCGCCGGGGTCGGCGCCCTCGTGCTCGAGGTGCGAACCCAGCCGCGGCGCATCGAGTCGGGAACGAAGCGAAGCCACTGCTGGATGCGCGCCGTCGTGTCGTGCCGGAACGCGCCCTGCAACCCGAGCACGAGGTTCGCCGTCTGCCAGGTACCGTGCTCCGCGAAGAGCGCGAGCAACGTCATGCAGCGCGGTTCGTCGTAGGTCTCGAGCGCGCGGGGGCGCAGCGCGGCGTGGATCGACGCGCGTAACCGCATCCCCGGCTCGCGCTGTCCCTGAGCGATCATCGACGCCGCCACGGCGCGGAGCGAATCGGCCCGGCTCGAGCAGGCGAGGTCGATGTTACGCAGATGCTCGAAGCTGCGCATGCCCGCGCGAACCCCCTCCTCGGCAGACACCATGAGCGGGAGATGCCCGACGATCGGGATGCGGCGCTGGCGCGCCTGCTCGGCTGCGGCGCGGAACACCTCGGGCCGCAGCATCTCGTACGCCTTGATGAAATCCACCCCGCGAGTGGACAGGGAATCCACGATCTGGCGCGCGGCTTCGGGCGTCGTCGTGACGTGCGTGATGCCCGGGTAGACGTGAGGTGTCCCGTCGATGAGGACCCCCGACCCCAGGATCCGCGGACCGAGCACCGTGCCCGCTGCAACGTTGCGCCGGTACTGGAGCAGACCGTCCACGTTGAGCGCGAGGTCACGCACCCCCGTGATGCCATTGGCGAGAAAGAGCGGGAATGCCCAGCTCGCGAGTGCGGGCGCCGTCACGTGCACGTGCATGTCCCAGAGGCCCGGGATGAGGAACTTCCCGCGCGCGTCGACGACCGTCGTGCCAGCGGGCGGCAATACCGATGCCGTCGGCCCCATGGCCGCGATGCGATTGCCGGAGGTCACAACGGTCTGATCCGCACGCAGCGCACCGCTGCGCACATCGACCACGGTGACGTTGGTGAACGCGACGGGCGTGGGCGTGCCCGCGCTCTGCGCCGCGACCGGCGCCGCGATCATCACGAGTGGGAGCAGGATGAGGCTGCGCATGGAAGGTAGAGGCAAGTGGGTCATTTTTCCGGAGAGTGTCTCTCTCGCTGGCCATCCCGAGGAGCCGCAGGCGACCAAGCTTGTCATCCCGAGGTGCCGCAGGCGACGAGGGATCTGCTCAACGTACGCCGTAGCCAGTCTCGGGAG
The DNA here is from genome assembly GCA_035454665.1 of Gemmatimonadaceae bacterium. Classification (GTDB taxonomy): domain Bacteria; phylum Gemmatimonadota; class Gemmatimonadetes; order Gemmatimonadales; family Gemmatimonadaceae; genus DATIGO01. The sequence goes on from DATIGO010000131.1 coordinate 9,387, forward strand.
CACCGAAAGGAGATCCCTCGTCGCCTCTGGCTCCTCGGGATGACAGAAGGGGAGGCGCTCCTCGGGATGACAGGTGACACCTACAACAGGGTTCGAATCGAAAGGAAGGCGAAGAAGCCGTAAAACAGCACCAGGATCACGAGGCCGGCGCGCGGTGCCAGGCCGGGCCGCAGCTCCGGAGGCAGCAGTCGTGTGTTGATGTACAGAAGGTGGGTGCCCGCGATCACGAAGACCACCGCCCCGACGTTCGCCGAGAGCTGCAGCAGCAGGATCGGCTGCGCCGCGCCCAGCGCGAACGCCCCCCACACGACCACGAGACCCAGCATGAAGTAGTAGACGCGGCGCACGTCGCCACTGCGCCACTCGCGGATGCGCTTGCTTCCGGTCCACAGGATGTCCGTCGCGGAACGCACCAGCGCCTCGAGGATGTCGAGCTGCGTCTTGAAGAGGATCCACGCGCCCATGAACGCGATCACGCCGCCCATGAGCGGAATCCGCGCTTCCATCCCGTTCGCGAGCGTGGCCGCGATCCCGAGTCCCCGGATGTCCTGCCCGCCTTCGAGGAACGTGATGTAGAGGAGCGCGGGGAAGAGCATGCCGAGAATCGCTCCCGTGCAGAAGATCCCCCACTGGTCCACGCGCACGATCCGCCACCAGCCGCGCCAGCGCGCGAGGTTCTTCTCGTCAGGCGTGAAGGTGACGCCGGTGTGCGCGAGATTCACTTTCTTGCCGCCCACCGCGGCCGGGATGTACCCCGTCATGCCGCCCATCCCGTATCCCTTGTCGCGCGCCCAGTTGGAGAGCGTGATGTTGATGACGCCCCCTGCCCCGCTGTATGCGGCGACCGCCGCGAGGAGGAAGAAGTCTACCCCCTCGGGGAGGAGGTTGAAGCGCCCGCTGGCGGGGTCGAAGCCCAGGTGTCCCGCGATCGCGGCGACGATCGTCTCCGGGGCCACGAAGATCGCGACCAGCACCGCGAACGATCCCAGGATCGCGACCACGAGGATCCAGTTGAGCACCTCGAGCGTACGCTCGATGCGGCGCCCCACGAGCAGCACGCCCACGCAGGCCAGGAAGGTCCCGATGCCGATCCAGTAGACGATCGACGCGTCGTCAGGCGTGGCAAGCCGCTTCGTGAAGAGGAAGAAGATCGCACCGGACGCCGCACCGGCCCAGCCGGGCCATCCGACCTGCAGGAAGTACAGCGCCGCATAGAACCAGGCCCAGAACGTCGCGTGCGGGCGCGTGCGCATGAAGCCCGTGACGGCGGGTTCGCCCGTGGCCATGGTGTAGCGCATCAGCTCCGTGTTGAACACGGTCTGGAGGATGCTCGCGAGCGTCGTGACCCAGAGCAGCGTGAGACCGAAGCGGACGAACGTCGCGGGACCGAGCAGGAATTCGCCACTCCCGATCGCCGCGCCGAGGACGATGATCCCGGGCCCCACGACGCCGAGCCACTGGAGGCCGCGCGGGCGCGGAGGTTCCGGCAGGTCCGCGCGCCGCCATGCGCCGAGACCCGATCGCGCCTCGGGTGAGGGATCCGGTGGCGTCGATGAAGCGGTCCTGGCTGAGGCCTGCGTCTCGAGCATCGGCGGGCGGGAGGGCAGCGTGAGCAACATGGCCGGCGCCGCTCATGGTGCCGACGCCCCTGTCGCCCCTAATAGGTCGTCGGACCCGGTCCACCGCAACCGAGACTACTCGTTTCGCAGTGCCGTCATCGGCTCGACCGCCGCGGCGCGCCGCGCCGGCTCGAAGCTCGCCATCAGCGCGACCGCGAGTACGGCCACGCCGACCACGCCAAGCACCATGGGATCGCGCGGCGACACATCGAAGAGCTGATCGGCAATCAGGGGTCCCGCCGCCACCCCGATCAGGAGCCCGAAGACGATTCCGGCGACCGAGGTCCGGCACCCATCGCCCAGCACCAGACCGATCACCTGGCGTTTCGTGGCGCCCACGACCATGCGCACGCCGATCTCGCGCGACCGTTGCGAGACCGCGTATGCGACCGCCGCATAGAGACCGACGGATGCCAGGATCGCCGCGAGCAGGCCGAACGCCGTGAATACCGCCATGCCGACGCGCCACGGCCGGATCTGCGGGTCCAACGCCTCGCCGAGACGCCGGACGCTGACGTATGGAAGCGCGGGATCCAGCTCGTGCAGCGCGCGCCGGAGCGCGATCTCGACTCCGGCTCCCCCGGCCGCCACACGGGCAAGGAGCACGCGGCTGGCCGTGGTGTCGCCGGCGGGCAGCGGCCGGTAGAACCAGTAGCGCAGCTCCTCGCGGATGGAGAACGTGCGCGCATCGGCCACCACGCCGACGACCGGAGTGCAGGCGTCAGGCGTAGCGCTCAGATACACGCACTCGCCGACCGGCGAACGACCCGGCCACGCAAAGCGCGCCAGCCGCTCGTTCACCACGATCGGCCCGTTCCCGCTCCGGTCGCTGGCCGCGAAGTCGCGTCCCGCGATGACCCGCATCCCCGTAGCGGCAAAGAAGTCGCTCCCGACGAAGTTCACGCGCGGCGCGCGGCGATCGGGCTCGAGGTAGCGTTCCGATCCCGGCAGCCGGAACACACCACCACCCTGCGCACCGCGCAGCGGGATGTAGCGCGCGATGCTCGCGTGCTGCACCCCCGGAACCGCGCGCGCCCGCTCCAGCGCCCGCTCGAAGAACGCCGCGCGCTCGGCCGCCGTCCGGCCGGTTCCCGTGAAGTCCGCCTCGACCGTGAGCACTCGGTGGACGTCCAGACCGTGATCGAGTTGCGCGATGCGGTGCATGCTGCGCACGAAGAGCCCGGCGCCGATCAGCAGCACTACCGAGAGCGCGGTCTGGCCAACGAGAAGCGTGCGAAAGACCGCTGAACGCCGGGTCATGCCATGCGAACCGCCGTCGCGGAGACCGGCGACGGGATCGTCGCGCAGTTGCATGAGCGGCGCGAGACCGGCCATCACCGCGGCGCCGATGACGCACGCGGCCGCCAGCACCACGACGTTCCAGTCCGTGCCGGCGGACTCCAGCGCCATGCCGTCGAGCAGCGTGCCGCGCAGCCAGGGACCAGCCAGCGCGACGACGGCCGCGGCCGCGAGACCGCCGACGCTCGCGAGGACGAAGCCCTCCACGAGCAGGAGCGTCGCGAGCCGGCGGCGGCTCATGCCGAGTGCCAGGCGCACGGCAAACTCCCGCCGGCGCCGGAGCGCGCGCAGCAGCAGCAGTCCACTCACGTTCGCGCACGCGACGGCGAGCAGGATGCCGGCGATCACGAACAGCCACAGCGAGAGCCGCGTTTCGGGGAGCGGCGTCATGGCGGCGTCGAGCGCACCGGTGACACCGGCGAGCTTCACCCCCCACTTCGGTCCCTCGCGGTGCTCGCGCCGCATGAACGTGGCGTAGAAGTTCGACGCCCTGGCTTCGACGACGGCCTCGGAGACGTCGGGCCTGAGCCGCGCGACGATCCGTTGCGGCACGTCGTCGGTTCGCCAGTTCGGTCCCCTGGCACCGTCGTCGTGTGCGCGCAGGGGGAGCCAGAGATCGGACTCCGTGATCTCGATCCCTCGGAAGCCGCGCGGCGCCACGCCGATGATCTCGTAGGGCATCCCGCGCAGTTCGATCGTGCGGCCCGCGACGCCACGATCGCCCCCGAAGTAGCGCCGCCAGAAGGCATGGCCCAGCACGACCACGCGATCTCCCGTGACCGGGTGCGCCTCGTCGTCGGTGTTGAATCGGCCGAGGAGCGGCCGAACCCCCAGCAGCCTCCAGAAGCCGTCCGACACGAGCGTGGCGCGCCCGAGCCGGGCGTCCACGCCGCGTCCGATCGGCACTTCCCGATCCGGCTCATAGCCGGCCAGCTCGTAGAGTGCCGTATCGCTCGACCGGACGGCTTGCAGCAGGCGGAACCCTGCGCCGGCGGAGGCAGAGGGTGGCTCGCCCGGGTTATCCCACGTGAAGAAGAAGCGCACCAATCGTTCGGGCGCCACGACGTGCGGCGGCGGCCGGAGCAGGAGCTGCCGCATCGCGCCGTAGGTCACGGCCATGGCACCGATGCCGGCGGCGAGCGTGAAGACGATCGCACCCGCGAGGATCGGGCTTGCGATCAGCCCCCGCAGCGCGTGCCGCAGATCGGCGCGCAGGCCGTCCAGCCAGAGGAACCGCTCGCGGTGCCGTGATACCCGCCGGCTGATCTCGTAGAGGCCCGCGCGCGTCGTCTCCAGATCGCCGAACTCCTCCAGCGCCTGGCGCCTGGCCTCGCCGGGTGTCAGGCCGAGCTGCTCGAGGTCGGCCGTGCGCAGCTCGAGGTGCGCGCGCAGCTCGTCGTCGACGTCGCGCTCCGGGCGGTGGCGCCAGAAGTGGAGGTAGCGCCACCACGTCGTGTTGCGCTGCATGGGAGCCTCCCGGCCTCGAGGCAGTGGCCGCGCCGACGCGGAGCGGCCCGGACGTGCTGCGGACGGCGCCGCCGCGGTCGGCCGTGACGCGGACATTATACCCTCAACATTTGATACAATCAATGGTCGCGGCCTCGAGCTGGCGCCGACGCGGGCCGGTCGGGACGGAAGCTTCTGCTGGCCGCGCATGCGTACGTGCTCGAGGACGCCGGGTCCCACGGCGACCGCCGGCCGGAGCGACTGGCGCTCCCGCGTGGCGCGGCGCACCCTACGGAGTCGTCCACGCCGCCACCTCTCGCCCCGTCGCATGAATCCCGTCCAGGCTGCACGCGAGCGTCTCGAGGCGCTCCCCACGGTCCCCCTCGGCCGCCTCCCCACTCCGATCGACGAGCTGTCGCGGCTGCGCACGGCAATCGGGATGGGTGCGCGGCTCTTCGCCAAGCGCGACGATGCGCTGTCGTTCGGCTTTGGCGGGAACAAGGTCCGCAAGCTCACGCTCGTCGCCGCCGAAGCGGTGGCTCGGGGAGCGGACACGCTGATCACCTGCGGCGGGGTGCAGTCGAACCATTGCCGCGCGACCGCGGCCGCCGCGGCGCGGCTGGGGATGCGTTGTCTCGTCGTCGTGAACGGGGCGCCGCCCGCGCGCCTCACGGGGAATGCCCTGCTCGTCGCCACGTTAGGCGCCCAGGTGACATACGTGAGCTCTCGTGAGGCGCGGGCGCCGGCGATGGAGACGCTCGCCGAGCGCGAGCGCGCGGCCGGACGAAGTCCGTGCGTGATCCCGCTCGGCGCATCGACGCCGCTGGGCGCGATGGCGATCGCCCGGGGCGTCGGGGAACTGGTGTTTCAGGGAGTGGTCCCCGACGCGATCGTCTCCGCCAGCTCGTCAGGCGGGACGCAGGCCGGGTTGATCGCCGGGTGCGCGCTGTACGAGATGCCCACCCGGGTGATCGGGATCAGCGCCGATGATCCGGTGCCGGAGATCCGCCGCACGGTGCTCGGCCTCGTGGCGGGGATCGAGGAGCAGCTCGGTCTCACCCGTGGTGCGCTGGGTGCGGCAGAGCGCTTCGAGGCCAGCGACGCATTCGTGGGGGAGGGGTACGGCGTGCCGTCGGCGGCCTCGCGCGAGGCGCAGTCGCTCGCGGCGCACACCGAGGCGCTGTTCACCGATCACTGGTACACGGCCAAGGCGTTGGCGGGATTGATCGCCCTCGCCCGGGAAGGACGGTTCCGGGACGGAATGAGCGTGCTGTTCTGGCACACGGGCGGGCAGGCGGCGGCGCTGGCCTGACCATGCGGGAGGGGCCGGATGACGCTACCGGATCGAGTGGATCTCGCACAGGTACGCCCGGTGCGGCACCGACCCGCTCACCGGATCGATCGCGTCGTTCCCGATCACGAGGTTGAAGTTCGCCCCATCTGCCCCGAACGGATCGTATCCCGGCGCCCCGATCTCGGCGCACGCCTGCCACCAGCCGTGCTGCCCGCACGCCACGTTCGGCTCCAACGAGTCGTTCAACTTCGCCCGCGCACGCACGCTGCCGTGAGGCGTCTCGATACGGACCCAATCCCCCGCACGGATGCCGCGCGCATCCGCCGCCGCGGAATGCAGCTCGACCTCGGGATCGCGCGCCTTGCGCCGCAGGCTGGGCAGAGCCCGGTGCTGGCTCTCGCAGAACAGGAGATGCTTGGCACACGTCAGGATGAGCGGGAAGCGTTCGGCCAGATCCGGACGCGAGGCGGGCCCCACCAGGGGATCCTCGTGCTCGGGAAGCGGTGAGTAGCCGTGCGCCAGGAACGTCTCGGAATACAGCTCGATCTTCCGAGTCGGCGTCGCGAATCCCCGCACGCCGCCGTCCTTCGGCTCGGCGAACTTGCGATAACGCGTCTCGAGCGGCAGCCGGATCCCGCGCGGCTCCGCGCGCAACGCCTCGAGCGAGATGCCCGACGCCTGGAGCTGATGGCGATACGCCGCCTCCACGTCGCCGTCCCAGAAGTGAGCGCCGAGTCCCAGGCGGCGCGCCAGATCGAAGATGATGTCGGTGTCGGCGCGAGCCTCGCCCGGCGGCTCGACGATCCGGCGCCGCAACTGCACCAGCGCCTGCGCGTCGGCGCTGGTCTCGAAGCCGAAGCGGAGTGCCTCGCGCTCGAACGCGCTGGCCACCGGCAGCACCACGTCGGCCAGCTCGGCGGTCGGATTCATGAACAGGTCCGCGTGGACCTGGAAGTCGAGTGCCGCCAACGCCTCACGCCCGCGCCGGCCGTCGGCGTGCGCGACGAGCAGGTTCGCGCCGAAGCCCACCAGCCCCCGCACCGGATACGGCCGCTGCTCCAGAATGCCGCGGTAGATCTCGTCCGTCGTGACCTGCTGCCAGCGCCCGGGGCCTAACGGCCGCTCCCCTACCCCGAGGTTGCGCGCGCGCTGCCCGGCCGGGAGCAGCTCCTCGCCCGTGACGTTCGGGGTGGGCACGGACGCGAACAGGACGTTGCCACCCGCGGCGTCGAGGCAACCGGTGAGCGTGTAGAGCTGCGCGATCGCCCGCGCGATCTGCGTGGCGTTCGACTGCATCTCGACACCGCTCCACGCGTAGTACGCGACGGGGCGCGCCTCCCAGAGCAGCCGCGCGGCCTGCTCGATGTGCGCGCGGGCGACGCCACACACGGCCTCTACGCGCTCGGGGGCGCACTTCGCGCATCCCTCCGCCACGAGATCGAACGCGGGCCGGCATGCCACGCGACCCTGTGGTGTGGCGACGGTGAATTCGCCGAACAGCGCGAGCGTGCGGGGCTCGCGCTCGTAGCCGCCCGTGTCAGGGTCGTACAGCACGGGACCGCC
>DATIGO010000132.1:0-2450 GCA_035454665.1 Gemmatimonadaceae bacterium
CGACGCCGTGGGGCTGCTGCGCGCGGCCATGCGCTCCCCCAACCCCACGATCTTCTTCGAGCACCGCTCGCTCCTGATGACCAGCGACGGAAGCGCCCGGTACCCCGGCGACGACTACGTCATTCCGCTGGGCATCGGGAACACGCTGCGCGAGGGCAGCGACCTCACGCTGGTGACGTGGGGCGCGATGGTGCACCGCTGCGTCGACGCGTGCGAGCAGGTGGACGTCGCCGTGGAGCTCATCGACCTGCGGACGATCGCGCCGTGGGACCGGGAGCGCGTGCTGGTCTCGGTGCGGAAGACGGGACGGTGCCTCATCGTGCACGAGGACACGCTCACGGCGGGGTTCGGCGCCGAGATCGCGGCCGTCCTCGCGCGCGAGGCGTTCTGGCACCTCGACGCGCCCGTCGATCGGCTCTGCGTCGAAGACGTCCCGATGCCGTACCACACGGACCTCCTCAACGCCGTGCTTCCATCGGCCGAGGCCATCCGCAAGCGGATCGAAGCACTGGCGAGGGAATAGGAGGCCACTCCCCCGCTACTGCACATGCGCGTCGGATGCCGCCGCGGAGCCTTCGATCGCGACCGACGAGGCCGTGGCCACGACGCGGCGCGCGATCGCCGCCGTGCCGAAGTGCAGGAGCAGTCCCACTTCCCTCCCGGCGCAGCGCAGATGGTTGAGCACCACGTAGCGGTCGGCGTCGTTCACGCGCTCCCCTGCCGTGATGTGCACGACGACCTTGTCGTCGACGATGAGATGCGCGCGAAACGTGCCGACCGTGACGCCCTTGTAGTGCACGCTGAGCGGGACTTCCCGGAGCACGGCGACTCCCCTGATGAAGAGCTCGAGGGCGAGCGCGCGGAGGTAGACGCCCTCGCTGAAGCCGAAACCCAGCTCCCCGTGGACGGTGAAGAAGGCGCCCAGGATCTCGCCCGTGAGCTCGCGGTGCAGGGTCGCCGCCCCGTCGCCTGGTGGCGCGGCACGTCCCGCCTGGGGAACGGAGGGTTCCGGACCTGACGCCGATGCGCCTGCGGTGGCCGAGTTCATTTGCCGCCTCGCTGAACGTGGAGCCCACGGTCGGGTGTGGCGGCCAGTCTATTCGCGAGGCGTCACTCCGCCGTCACACCTGCTACAACGGCTTGAAGTGCTCGAAGGGCTGGCGGCAATCGTTGCAGAAGTGGATCGCCTTGCACGCCGTGGGCCCGAACTCGCTTCGCAGCTCGGTCTGCCGCGAGCCGCACCAGGGACACGGCACGGGCGGCGCCTCGCGCCGCCGGAGGGGGATCAATTCATCCGCGTCGCGACTCGTTGGCGCAGGAGGCGCGATGCCCGACCGACGCAAGGCCTCCCGTGCGGACTCGCTGAGCCAGTCAGTGGTCCATGCCGGATGATAGACCGTGCGCACCGTGACGTGATCCGCCCCGGCCGCGCGTATCGCGGCCACGATATCGGTCTCGATCACGTGCATCGCCGGACACCCCGAATAGGTCGGCGTCACGTCCACGACGACTTCGCCAGCGTCGACGCGGATGTCGCGCACGATCCCGAGGTCCACGACGCTCAGCGCCGGCACCTCGGGATCCGGCACGCCCGCCACCGCCTCCCAGAGCGCCTGCGCGTCGGGCCGCGCGCGCGTCACCACGTCGCCCCCGGGAACGACCGCGCCACGATCTGCATCTCGGCCAGCAGATGGCCCAGATGCTCCGTGTGCCGCCCGACCCGCCCGCCGCGCTGCATGAAGGTGTCATCGGGCATCCGCAGCGTGGCCTCGGCCACCACGCGCGCGACCTGCTGCGCCCACGATTCCCGAACCGCGGACGCATCGGCGGCTACGCCCGCATCGATGAGCCGCCGCTCGACGTCATCGACGTCGAACAGCTCGCCGGTGAAGCGCCACAGCTCGTCCAGGGCGTGCTGCGCGCGCGCGTGGCTCTCCTCGGTGCCGTCGCCCAGCTTGAGGACCCAGTCGGCGCAGTGCCGCGCGTGGTAGCGTGTCTCCTTGAACGCCTTCGCGGCGATCCCCGCCAGATCGGTGTGCCCCGAGTGCTGCAGCTTCTCGAAGAGCAGCACCGAGTGCACCGACACCAGGAACTGGCGCATGATCGTGAAGGCGAAGTCGCCCTTCGGCAGCTCGCAGATCAGCGCATTCCGGTAGTCGATCGCTTCACGGAAGTAGGCCAGCGCATCCTGGTCCCGCCCCGCCCCTTCCTCGCGTCCCGCGAGCCCGAGGAGCAGGTTCGCCTGCCCCACGAGGTCGAGGGCGATGTTGGCCAGCGCGATGTCCTCCTCGAGGATCGGCCCATGCCCGCACCACTCCGACACCCGATGCCCGAGCACCAGTCGGTCATCGCCCAGCCGGAGCAGGTATTCGACCAGATCGCCGTGCGCCATTCGGGAGCTCGTGGACGGGTCAGATCCGAACCGAAAGAGCATTCAACGCAGAGACGCA
>DATIGO010000133.1:0-5833 GCA_035454665.1 Gemmatimonadaceae bacterium
GTTCAGGTTGATCGCACCCGTATAGAAGAGCGCGATGACGAGCACCGCGCCCATGTCATCCACGATCGCGAGCGCGGTGAGGAAGATCTTGAGGCCCAGCGGAACGCGCGGGCCCAGCATCGTGAGCACGCCGAGGGCGAACGCGATGTCGGTGGCCATGGGGATGCCCCACCCGTGAGCCCCTTCGTGGCCGACGTTGAGCAGCGCGTACAGCGCCGCGGGGACCACCATCCCGCCCACCGCGGCCGTGATCGGGAGTGCGGCCTGCCGCGCCGAGGAGAGCTCGCCCACCTGGAGCTCGCGCTTGATCTCGAGGCCGACGAGCAGGAAGAAGACGGCCATGAGGCCGTCGTTGATCCAGTGATGCAGGCTCCCCGCTATCGGGTTCGCGACGGTGCCGATGGCGAGCTGGATCTCCCAGAGGTGGAAGTAGCTCTCCCGCCACGGCGAATTGGCCCAGACGAGCGCGATCGCCGTGGCCGTGAGCAGGAGGATTCCGCTCAGGATGCCGCTCTGGGCGAACTCCTGGAACGGCAGGACGCCGCGCGGCGAGCGCGTGCGCGGCAGGAGGACCCGCAGGATTCGACGAGCGGTGGACATTGGGTCCCAACCTAAACAGGGCCGAGCCTGTCAGACATGACCGCGAGCCGGTGCGACACAAAACCGGCGCGATAGACGAAGTGGGCGCGCGACCAGCCGGTCACACGCCCACTTCGAGGTCGATCTGGTATGGGGGCCGAAGCCTCGCGGCGCTCCGCGATCGTTCAGTGGATCCCGTCGGGATCCGAGCCGGGCTCTTGCGGAATCCGGCCCGCGGATTGGCGCGAATGCACGGAGTCTACGAGTCTGCGACCCCCAAGCTGGGCCGTCGGCACCGGGGTCCCCACGGATCCGATGCCGACAGTCGATTTGTGTCTCAGATCACATTTTGGGCAATCGATCGACGAGTTGTCAACCCCTATGTGAGTAATGGCTTAGCTCGCTCACGGGAACGGCTGTTTCGGGAGGGCAAGCAAGCGCGCGAGACCGGCTCGGGGACCCCTGGGGAGATTCGGATGCGTGAGGTCAAGCGCGTGGCGCTCAGAAGCCCTCCTCCATCTGCGAAGCTCATCCTGCCGATCGAGCTCAGCGCGATTCCACGGCTCCCACGCCGGAGGAACGGAAGGCGGGACGCCGGCGTGCCGAGTCACCCTGCTCGAGCCAGAGCGCTCATCGGCCGATCGCAACGAGTCTGACAGGTAATTCACCGGAATCACCTGATCACTTCCCGCGACGACCAGCACCCGGCGACCCCACGCCGTACTCCTAGGCACGCGCCGAAAAACGCCTTGATCGGCGCGGAACCCGTTCGTATTCTCGCTCGGCTACTCCGGCACGACTCGGACCCCGGAAAACCCAACATCATGCGGAGTTTGTGCATGCGACCTTCCCTGCACCGACTGGTGCTTCCCGTCGCCGCGCTCGCCGCGCTCCCGTACGCCGCTTCCGCGCAGAGCATGTCGATCGACGCGCAGAGCGGCACGTGGGCGCTCACGAACGCGCGCATCGAGACCGTGACCCGTGGCGCGATCGACCGCGGCACGGTCGTCATCCGGAACGGCATCATCGAGGCCGTCGGCGCGAACGTGACGCCGCCCGCCGATGCGCGCGTCGTCGATCTCACCGGGCGCACCCTCTATCCCGGCTTCATCGACCTCACCTCGTCGCTGGGACTGCCGCAGCCGCAGCAGCAGGGACGCGGGGGCCGCGGCGGCATCGATCCGCAGATCCTCGCCTTCCTCGGGCAACCCGCGCAGGAAGAAGAGGACGAGCCGCGCATCGTCGGGCTCGAGCCCAATCGCAACGTTGCGACGGAGCTCCGTCTCACGCAGGCCGATGTGCGCGGCGCGCGGGACCAGGGGATCACCAACGTGCTCGTGGCGCCCACGCGCGGTCTCTTTCGCGGCCTCTCGGCACTGGTGCCGATGCGCGACGACACCGCGACGCGCTGGATCGTGAAGTCGCCCGTGGCGCTGCACGTGGGCTACCAGACCGTTCCGGGGCAGTACCCCGGCTCGCTCCTCGGCGTGATCGCCTATCAGCGGCAGGCCTTCTATGACGCGCAGCGCCACGCGCAGATCATGGAGCGGTATCGCAGCAATCCGCGCGGGATGGCGCGCGTGTCGTACGACGCCGATCTCGACGCGCTGGTCCCCGTGGTGAAGGGAGAGCTCCCCGCCTTCATCGCCGCGACCGCGGAGAACGAGATGCTGCGCGCTCTCGCGCTCGCGGACGAGTTCAAGATCAACGTGCATCTGGTCGGCGCGGTCGAGGGGTTCCGCATCGTGGACAAGCTGAAGGGCGCGCGCCCGCCGATCGTGACGGTGGACTTCCCGAACCCGATGCAGGTGACGGGGTGGCAGTACAAGTACTCCACGCAGCGCGCGATGGACGACAGCGCCACGCGCTCGGCGGCGGCGCAGAAGCTCATCGAGGGGAACGCGGCGGCGCTGCACAGCGCGGGGATCCGCTTCGCGCTCGCCTCGGGCGGGCTCGCGCCGAACACGTTCCTGGAGAACGTGCGCAAGGCGATCGCGGCGGGGCTCCCGCGCAACGTGGCGGTCGAGGCGCTCACGATCCGTCCCGCGGAGATCGCGGGCGTGGCGCAGCAGCTCGGCAGCATCGAGACCGGCAAGCTGGCGAACCTGCTCGTGTTCGAGGGCGAGGCCCTGGGCACCGGCCAGCTCCGGTCGGTTTTCGTCGACGGACAGCAATACGATGTGGTTCCCGCGCCGCCTGGTGGTCGAGGTGGTCGCGGGGGACGCGGCGGGAACACTCCACCTCCGAATCGCTGAGGGGCAACGCAATGACCAGATACGTACAGTTCACGCGTCTCGCCGCGGCCGGGCTGCTGGCCGTCGCGTCCTCGTCAGGCGCCCAGCAGCCGACCGCCGCCGCGCAGCCGGCGCAGACCGGTTCGGGCGCGCTCGATCCGCTCGCGCTTCCCGCGCCGCCGGCCGGGACGCTCGTGGCCATCACGAACGCCACGATCATGACGGCGAGCCGCGGCACGATCACCAACGGCACGATCCTGATCCGTGACGGCAAGATCGCCGCCGTGGGGACGGACGTGCAGGTGCCGGCGGGCGCCAAGGTCATCGACGGCCGCGGCAAGTGGGTCACCCCGGGCATCATCGACGCCCACTCGCATACCGCCAACGAGGCGATCAACGAGGGGAGCCAGTCGGTCACGGCCGAGGTGCGCATGGACGACGTCCTGCGCCAGGACGGCATCTCGCTGTACCGCCAGCTCGCCGGCGGCACGACGACCGTGAACATCCTGCACGGCTCGGCCAACGCGATCGGCGGCCAGAACGCGGTCGTGAAGCTCCGCTTCGGCCTCCCCGTGGACAGCCTGCGGTTCCAGGGGGCGCCGCCGGGCATCAAGTTCGCGTTAGGTGAGAACGTGCGGCAGACGCGCAATCCCAACTCCACGCGCTACCCGCACACGCGCCAGGGCGTCGAGGACGTGTACCGCGAGGCCTTCACCCGCGCGAAGGAGTACCAGCGCGAGTGGGCGGCCTACAACACGGCCAAGGCCGCGTTCGACCGGCAGCGCAACCGCAACGCGGCCAGCGCCCCGATCCCGCCGCGCAAGGACCTCGAGCTCGACGCCCTCGTCGAGATCCTCGAGGGGAAGCGCCTCGTGCACTGGCACTCCTACCGCGCCGACGAGATCCTGATGGCCCTGGGGATCGCCAAGGAGTTCGGCTTCAAGGTCGCCTCGTTCCAGCACGTGCTCGAGGGATACAAGATCGCCGACGAGCTCGCGGCCGCCGGCGCCGGCGCCTCGACCTTCGCCGACATGTGGGGCTACAAGATGGAGGCCTGGGACGCCATCCCGCATAACGCGGCGCTGATGGCCGAGCGGGGCGTGCTGGTCACCATCAACTCCGACTCCGACGAGCGCGCCCGCCGCCTGTACCAGGAGGCGGCCAAGGCCATCCGCTTCGGCGGCGCCTCCGAGGAGACGGCGCTCCGCATGATCACCCTCAACGCGGCGATCCAGCTCGGCGTGCAGGACCGGGTCGGCTCGATCGACGTGGGCAAGGACGCCGACATCGCGATCTTCAACGGACACCCCTTCGCCCCGGCGTCGCGCGTCGACATGACGCTCATCGACGGGCGCGTCTTCTTCGACCGGGCCACCGCGCCCACGCTGGAGTGGTTGATTCAGATGATGAGAAATCGTCCGCGCGTCACCTCCGATGATGGAGGTGTGCGATGATGAGAGTCCAGAACCCTGTCATCCCGACGAGCGAAGCGGGGAGGGATCTACTCACCTTACCCGGTAGCGGGTCACCAGCACACTGTCGGAGGATCCCTCGTCGCCTGCGGCTCCTCGGGATGACAGGGGTGGGGCGGCTCGTCGGGATGACAGGGGTGCTGCTCGCGATGCCGGCAGTCTCGCTATCGCAGGGGAACACCTTCGTCATCCGCAACGCGACGATCGTTCCGGTGACCGGGCCGCGGATCGCCAACGGCTCGGTCGTCATCCAGGACGGGAAGATCACGGCGGTGGGCTCCAACGTCACGGCGCCGGCGGGCGCCACGGTCATCGATGCCACGGGGCAGTTCGTGTATCCCGGGTTCATCGACTCGGGCACGCAGATCGGCCTCAACGAGATCGGCGGCGTGCCGGGGCCCGTCGACAGCCGCGAGCTGGGCGACTTCAACCCGCACCTCATCACGACCACCGCGGTGAACGTGGGCTCCGAGCACATCGGCGTCACGCGCGCCAACGGCATCACCACCGTGCTCACCGCGCCGAGTGGATCGGTGATGTCGGGGCTGGCAGGGCTCGTGAACCTCGCCGGCTATACCAATGAAGAGATGATCGCGAAGCAGAAGACGGCGCTGCTGCTGAGCTGGCCCAATATCGGCGGCGGCGGTGGCGGACGGGGCGGCGGACGCGGGCGGGGCGGCGGCGGTGGCGATCCCGCCGCGCAACGCGCCGAGTACGAGCGCCAGGTGCGGCAGATCTATCGCTGGTTCGCCGACGCGCGCGCGTACAACGAGGTGAAGGCGCGCCTCACCGCGAACGGTGCCCAGCCCCCCGTGAGCTGGAGGACCGACTACCGCCTCGAGGCGATGGGGCCCGCGCTCCGCGGCGAGATGCCCGTGCTGATCGACGCGAACAGCGTGGAGCAGATGCGCGACGCGATCCGGTTCATGGACAGCGTCCGGGTGCGCATCGTGATCCGCGGCGCGCGCGAAGGGTGGCAGTTCGCCGACACGCTCGCGGCGCGGCGCGTCCCCGTGATCGTGGGTCCGCTCACCGGCACGCCCGGCGCCGACGAGCCGTACGATCTCGTCTTCGCGAGTCCGGGCGTGATGCAGAAGGCCGGCGTGATGCTCGCGTTCCAGTCGGCGAGCACGTCCAGCGCGCGCGACCTTCCCTACTCGGTGGGACTCGGCATCGCCTTCGGTATGGACGCGGAGGAGGCGCTCAAGGCGATCACGATCAACCCCGCCCGCATCTGGGGGGTGGAGAGCGAGTACGGCTCGATCGAACCCGGGAAGTGGGCGAACCTGATGGTGGCCACGGGCGACCCGATCGACATCCGCACCACGATCAAGGAAGTCTTCGTGAAGGGCATGCGCCAGCGCTTCGACGACCGGCACACGGAGCTGTACGAGCAGTACCGTGCCCGTCCCAAGCCGCCGCGGCCGCCGGCGCGTTAGGCGTTTCGCGGTCCCGGTTGCGAGGGCCCCTGGTGGGGTTGGTCACCACCGGGGGCTCTTGCTGTTCCGGGGTTGGGGGGAGCGTTCCGGGTTCGGCAAAAGCGTCTCC
>DATIGO010000134.1:0-17787 GCA_035454665.1 Gemmatimonadaceae bacterium
GGCCGCGGTTCGCGACTGTACCGCGCCGTCCGCGAGCGGCAGCTCGCTTCGTCGGTCTCGGCCTCGAACTACACGCCGACGGCGCTTGGCATCTTCGATCTCCATCTGCAGTCGCCCCCCGATCGCGGGCGTGAGGCGGCCGTATCGGCGTGGGCGGAGCTCCGAGACCTGGCCGACCGGGGCCCGGCAGCCGCGGAAGTAGAGCGCGTCCGGCGCATTCAGGAAGCGCGCTGGCTGCGCCGTCTGGAGACCATGGAGGGCCAGGCCAGCTTCCTCGCGGAGTGGGAGGCGTTAGGTGACTGGCGCCTCTCGTCGACGTACTTCGACCGCCTCATGCGGCTCGAGCCGTCGGACGTGCATGCGGCGGCCGCGCGCCACCTGGCCGCCGACCAGGTCTCGCTGCTCGTCTACCGACCGCGATCCGTGGAACCGTTCGCCGCGGACGTCGGGGAGGCACGCGCGTTGCTCTCCGCCGTCGCCGCGCGGCCGGCGTCGCCGACGGAGACGGCAGCGCGGAGCAACGGCCGGCGGTCGGTGCGGCCCGCGGTCGCATTGGAGCGTCGGACCGGCCTGGTATCCGTTTTCCGCATGCCGAACGGGCTGCCCATCCTCGTCAGGCGGCGACCGGGCGCACCGCTCGTGCACCTGGGCGTGTTCAGCGCGGCGGGGGCGGCCGTGGAGCCCGCGCACGCGGCCGGCGTCACCATGCTCATGGCGCGCGCAGCGCTCAAGGGGACGGAGGAGCGCAGCGCGGCGGAGATCGCGTACGCCTCGGAGTTGCTGGGCGGATCGATCTCGCCCTCGGTGACCGCCGATTCCGCGAGCTGGGTCCTCAGCGTGCCCGCGGGTCGCGCCGCCGAGGCCGCGGAGCTCCTGGGCGACGTCGTGCAGCATCCCCGCTTCGCCGCCGCCGCCATCGACACCGAACGCTCCATCGCGCTGTCGCAGCTCGCGCAGATGCGCGACGACATGCTGCGTCACCCGATCCGCCTGGCCACCGCGGCCGCGTTCGGCGATCATCCGTACGCGCGCACACCGCTGGGGGCGGACGACACGCTCGCGGCCGCGACGGAGGATGTCGTGCGGGCCGCGCACGAGCAGGTGCTGCGACGGGCGCCGGCCGTCGTGGCCGTCGTCGGCGACGCCGACGAAGTCGAACTGGCCACGCTGCTGGCCAGAGCCTTTCCGGACGTCGCGAACGCGCCCGCGATCGCGATGTCGCGTCCCATCTGGCCCTCGGAGCCCGTCGCCAGCGTGGAGCCCCGCGACAAGGCGCAGACCGGGCTCGCCGTGCTGTTCCCGGGCCCGGATCGCCGCGACACGCGGCGCTTCGTCGCGCACCTGGCTGCAGGGATCGCAAGTGGCCTAGGAGGGCGCTTCTTCGAAGCGTTGCGCGAGAAGCGTTCGCTGGCCTACACCGTGATGGCGCAAGCGAGCGAGCGCGCGGCGGCCGGACTCTTCCTGGCGTACATCGCTACCTCGCCGGAGCGCGAAGACGAAGCCCGGGAGGGACTGCTGCAGCAGTTCACGCTGCTGCGCGAGCAGGAGGTGACGGACGAGGAGCTGACGCGCGCCAAGGTGTACGCGATCGGCTCCCGGGCGATCGGGCTCCAGAGCGGCGCCGCCGTGCTGGGCGAGATGGTCGACGCCTGGCTGCACGGCGCCGGACTGGAGGAACTGGACGAGTTCGTCCCACGTGTCCGCGCCGTCACCGCGGAACAGATCCGCGACCTCGCCCGCGAATACTTCGATCCCGGGCGCCGCGCCGAAGGTATCGTCCGCGGCCTTGCCGCTCGCCCTGCCACGGCGGCGAGCGCGACGCGTTGACGCCCGTCCCCGCCGCAACGCCCTCGTTCAGTACTCCGGCTCCACGATCTTCCCGAGGAAGAGGATGGTCCCCGACAGCCGCTCGCGGAGGGCAAAGACGAAGGGCCGGTCGATCCGGATCTGCGGCGGGGCCGAGGTGACTTCGACCCCGGTGATCGTGACCGCGGCCGCCTCGGTGCCCACCTCGTTCACGTCGACGAACGCCTTCTGCTTCACGAAGCTGACGAAGAGGTGGTTCCCCAGCGAGCGGCTGATACGAGTGAACTCCGCGCCGTCCGGCACGAAGGCGCGCACCATCCCCATCCGCTTCAACTCGTCGTTGAGCATGTCCTCCCAGGCGAGCTTGAACTTCGGCAGGTACAGATCACCCCTGGAGTCGGTCAGGCCGGCCGTGGCGGCGGACCAGGTGTCCGGCGTGAGCGAGTTCACGAAGGCGTCGATCGGCGTCTCCGGATCAGGGAGCAGGATGGTCATCACGTAGGCATCGCCGCCGTACGGGAGCTCCACGACGGTGGTCGAGCCGTCGTGTCCCGCGCGGAACTCACCCTTGCGGTGCATCGTCTTCGCCTGTACCACCGTGCCGTCGTGTGTGGTGAACGGAAGGTCCTGGGTCTCCTTCGGGTCGAAGCCGTGCCGCCAATCACCCTTGAAGTAGATCGCGTTCATCAGGAGCATGACCGTGGCGGGATCGATCTGGTCGATGATCTCCGGGATCTTCCCGTTGGTGTTCCGGTTCGCCCAGTCGTTCACCGTCGTCACGGCTGCCGGCGCGTGGAAGTCGAGCGCATCGACCTCGGCGTCGAAATACTCCTCTGCTTCGGAGAGGAACGTGGGCTCGATGGCGCTCCCGAACATCTGGTCGTAGTAGATCGCGTTGGCGATCCGGAAGTCCACGTGTGGATCAAGACCGCGCAAGAGCGTGATCAGCGATTGGTACGAGGCGTTGAGCTCGGCGTAGCTCTGCGTGCCGAAGCCCAGTGCCGACCGCATCTCCTCGAACGTCGTTCCCTCGGCGCCGTTCATCGTCATCCCCAGCGCCATGGAGGCGCTGAGCGGCGAGAGAAACACGTTCGAATCGGCGAACGCTCCGTTCACTTCCTGAAGCAGGCGCACGCCGAAGGCGTTCGACGCGCCGATCATCGCCTGCTCGGTGGCGCTGAGCTGTCGCGGAAGGGTGGTGATCTTCGCGGGCGGGCCCGAGGGGCCGGAGGGATCGGAGCAGGCCGCCACTGCCACACCCGACAGCCACAGCATTCGCCGGATCAGCCGCATCGGTTCCTCGTCATGGTTCGGGAAGTGTCCGGGTCTCGATGTTCCGCTGGGCGGAACGCGCGGACGCACGGATTCGGCCGCCCGCCTCCGAACGACACGCCACGGCGGTCACCTCCCTGATGCCGGCCGTCCCGTCACTTCGGCTCGGCACGTCGAGCCGATCAGCGTCGCGCTGCCGGCCGGTAGCCGAGGGCCGAGTTCAGCCAGCGGACCAGCGGCAGCATGAGGGCGAAGTCACGCGCGACGACGTCACACAGTTTCGCGTTCGTGACCTGCGCGTCCGTCAGTGGCGCGGAGACCGTGAAGGAGCAATGACGCAGCCACGGTTCGGCCCGGTGACCGGGCGCGTAGCCGCGCGGGAGGCGAGTCAGCATCGCCTCTTCGCTCAAGCCGTCGAAGCGCCGGCGGAATGGGATCCCGCGCAACGTCCGCTCGAACGACTCGGGACGCTCGGCGAGCATCTCCCGGATGCGGTTCAGCGACGGTCGCGGCGGCATCCAGATGCCCCCGGCGGTGATCGACGCGCGGGGCTCGAGGTGGAAGTAGAAGCCCGCGCCGCCACCATGCGTCTCACTGCCCACGCCGTGCGACGCGTTCCGGTGCGAGAACCAGCACGCCGCATGCGTCTTGTACGGCGACTTGTCCCTGGAGAAGCGGATGTCGCGGTGGATGCGGAAGATTGAGCGCCTGGGATCCCCGACGAACTCGGGGGCGAAGCGCGCGAAGCGCACGTCCATCTCCTCCACGAAGTGCCGCATGGGCGCGAGGATCTCGTGGTCGTACGCGTCGCGGTGTGCCTGGAACCACTCGCGCTGGTTGTTGCGCTGCAACTGGCGGAGAAAGGTCAGGGCGCGCGGCGTGAACCCGGTGAATTCGCTCATGCCGGATACTGTGGTGGGTGGTGCCATGGCGGGAGGCGGTGTTCCGCCTTCGGCGCCGCAGGCTATCTCGGCAGGAGCTCCTCGCGCGCGCGCGCCAGCGCACCAACGGCGGGGCGCAGCCGGCCGCCAGGGGCGCGAAGGCCGTTCAGCACGTCGTAATCCGCCGCGCCTTCCACGATGAAGCCGCGCGCCGGTCGCTGACGCGTCGTCCACGCCAGCGTGCCCCAGAGGGCGCGCTCCTGGTTCCGTTCTCCCCAGAGCCGCGGATAGGATCCGCTCGCGAAGATCCAGTGCGGCTTGGTCGCGCCCCGCATCCATTGTTCGCTCACGCGCAGCCGGGCTCGGAGCGCCGCGCCGCCGCCGTACGACGGGAGAAAGGAGAGGCCGATCACGTCGAGCGGGGCGTCCCGCAGCGTCGCCCACGCGTACAAGGCGCTGTCGCGCGACGAGAAGCTGGAGACCGAGACGCCGACCTGCGTGCGCGGTCGCACGCGATGTGCGGTGACCGCCGCCTCGCGGAGATAGGCCTGCCACCAGCGCGTTGGCAGATCGCCGAGCGCGCGCACGCCCGCGGTGCCGGGATCGAGCGCCGGAAAGAGCAGGTCGGGGCGCAGTTGCCGGGTAATCTCCTCCACTGCCGCGAGACGGAGGCGGAGATAGGCGGCGGAATCCTCGCGCTGCAGCCGGCGGTCGACGGGCCCGTATCCCACGGACACGATGAGCAGGGTGCTGTCGCGCCGTCGCTCCTCGAGGGAGCGCGCGAGCGCGTCGAGCACGCCGCGCGTCGCCGCCTGCGGTTCGATCACGAGCGCGATCGCGGCGCTCCCGATGGAGTCCACCAGCGCGAGATCCTCCCGCAAGACGGCCGGGAGCGGCGGGCCGGCCACCGTCGGCAGGATCCGGACGCCCATCGCGAGATCGGCGGCGGGGCGCTCCTGCAGCCGTTCCGCGCCGAACGGCGCATGGCTCGCCGCGGCGTGCCAGGCTCGCGGGTATGCCCCCCCGAAAAGCAGCACCGTGACCGCCGCCCACGCCGTGAGCAGGGCGCGGAAGACCCGCGCCGACCGGTGTCGCGCGCGGAAGGATGGCGCGAAGACCGGCAGCTGCAGCGCGAGCGGTGACGCGAGTGCTTCGCGCCCGAGCGCCAGCGCGACCACGCCGGCGTGCGCGCCGCCTAACGCGGATAGCGCGGCTGACGGATCGGGATCGAGGGTCGTGACGTACCGCGCCACACCCGCGCCCAGGAGCAGCGCGTTGAGCGCGGCGAGCGGAAGGCCCATCAGCGGCGCGTCGGCGTGACGCACCGTGGCGAGGATGGCCTGCATCGTGCATAGCAGGAGCGTGAAGGGCCAGACCCATTCGATTACGTGCACGGCCCGGCCACTCATCTGAGTGCTGGCTGCCACTGCCACCAGGGCCGCGGGGAATACGAGCAGGACCGCGAGCGCCGTCAGCGCGAGAAACACCGGCGTGCCGCGCCGCGTCTGCACGATCCGCGTGGCGATCTGGATGTTCCAGAGCAGCACGATGGCGTTG
The DNA here is from genome assembly GCA_035454665.1 of Gemmatimonadaceae bacterium. GTDB lineage: Bacteria > Gemmatimonadota > Gemmatimonadetes > Gemmatimonadales > Gemmatimonadaceae > DATIGO01. Next base: position 5,517 of record DATIGO010000134.1, read on the forward strand.
GCCGCGAGCCACGCGACCACGGGCCATGAGCTCAGCATCCCCCGCATGCCGGGCCGCTCTCCGCCGCGATCAGCCCCGCTCGCGGCGCTCGGCGCGGACCGAGCGCGCAGCGATCCGCCGTGCCACCACGTCCAGCGCCCGCTGCACGTCGTGTCCGGGGCGCGCGAGCACGTCCAGGATCGCCACCTCCCGCGCCGGCATCGTGTGCAGGGACATGTGGCAGCCGTCGCTCGGGAGGATCGCGCTCACCGCCCCGTCAGGGTGCTGGAGCACGAGCGGCGCGCCGCTCGTCTGCAGGCCGGCCGCTCCGGCGGCGGACACCAGCACACCGCAGAGCAGCGACCGATCACCGAGCACTTCGGGAGCGACGCCGAAGAAGTCGGCGCTGAGGTGTACGATCGCTGGCGGCGCAGGCAGCGACACGAGGGCGCGGGCGGTCAGAGCGGAGCGCGGACGGGTCACGCGCGGACGGGGGTCTGGAAAAATGCCCCACCTCGCGCGCGGTGCGAGGTATCCATGGCGGTATGACGATCGAGAGCGCGCCGCGCGTCAACTTCACGGCGCAGAGCCCCGCGCTCCGCGCTACCTTGCCCGGCCATGAGCTCGACCCGGCCCGGCACCCCGGGCAGCTGCGGCGCGCGCGGTCAGCGCGGTTCGGGCAGCACAATCCGCACCGCGCCGCACACACGGCACGCCCTATGGCTCTGCGCCGCCGCGACGATCCTCGGCGTCACGGCGCCCTCCGCCCCCGCGCAGGGCATCGCGTTGCCCGAGGCCCGCCTCGACGTGCTGCTGTCGCGATCCACGGCCGTCCACGTCGGAGCCGGCCTGAGTCTCCCGGCGGGCCGGTACGTCCGTCCTACGGTCGTCGTCGCCGCCGGACCGGCGTGGGACGGCGACTCCGCGCGCACGAGCGGACGCGTCGAGGCCCTGGCGCGCTTCGTCCTGGATCCGTTTCGCGAATCTCGCGTGGGACTCTACGCTCAGGGTGGTCTGACCGCGCTGTACAATCCGTGGGAGCGATGGCGCGGCGCCCTGGCGGTCGGCTTCGGCGCGGAGCTGCCGGCGCGAGCGGGCGGAGTCTGGGCGCTGGAGGTCGGGGTGGGTGGCGGAGTTCGCTTCGGGCTCGCCCTGCGCCGGGCCCTGCCAGGCCGGCGATAGCACTCCCCGGCCCCCCGGGAAATGAATCGCCCCTCGTGAGAGGGGCGAAAGAAAGCTTCAAACGGCTGTCGCGACCTGACTTGCGTCTCGTCTGGGCGGCTGTACGAACCGCTCCCCCAGTACGCGAAGCTGGCCCAACTCCTTATCGCTGAGCTCGCGATACCGGTCCGCCAGGTACCGCATCGTGTCATCGAACCATTCAGCCTGGTGCTCCGGCTCCGCTCCGATGACTCCGCACTGCATGATGTGCTGGAACATCTCGTCGCGCGCCTCTTCAAACGGCGTCGGCCCTGCGACCTCACGCGTTCGACGTCTGTTTTTCCCCATGCCACCTTGAGATGAAGTGATGGATCGCGCCGATGCGATCCGTTCCGACCGTCAAGAAAGATAAGCGTGACGTCCGGTCTCCTGTACCTACGCATGAGGATTCGGTTCCGTTACGCGATGACTTCGCCAGACGGCGCGGCCTTCTCGGCGCGAGCGAAGGTGACGATCCGGCGTGCCAGCGCGTCGGGCTGCTCTTCCGCGATGAGGCGCCCCGCACCGGTGATCCACTCGGCCGTTCCATTGGGAAAGCGACCGGACAGCTCGTGCGCTTCGGTCGCGCTGCACCAGCGGTCGGAATCTCCGTGGAGCACGAGGGTAGGTTGTGTCACGCGTCCTGGATCGACGTCGGCGAGATCATCCTCCTCGATCGCCTTCGCCAGCGCGAGGAAGTGATTGAGCCCGTCGCGGCCTACGTAGGGAGCGACGTAGCGGCCGACCAGTCGTGCATCGAGCACCGCCGGATCGCTCACCGCGTTCTGCAGGAGCGCGAGGATGAGCGGGTGCGCGCCGAACATGCCGCGGACGAGTCGCACCAGGTGCCGCGCGCTCTCCCGCTGCATGAGGCGAATGTCGGGACCTGGCGTGCCCCGCAGGGGAGCGGGGCTCAGGAGCAGCAGGCGCGAGACGGCGTCGGGCGCATCGAGCGCGAGGCAGACGGCGACCGCGGCACCGACGTCGCTCCCCACGAGCGTGGCCCCGGCGATCTCCAGCCGATGCAGGGCGTGCGCAAGGTACTCAGCCTGGGACCGGACGTCGAACGCGGCGCCCACCGGCCGATCGGAAGCGCCATGCCCGAACAGGTCGGGTGTCCAGGCGGTGAAGCCGCTCACGGCCAGCGAGGGAGCGATACCGCGCCAGAGGAACGAGCTCGTCCCGAACCCGTGCACCAGCACGACATCCCGGCCGCCATGACCGTAGCGGCCGACCACCAGCGCGCCCGGCCCAACGGGGACGCGCAGCGTGTCACAGTCGGCGAATCGCAGTGGACGGTGTCGGGGTTGCAAGGGGCGACGAGGTTCGAGCCCGGATGTGGGACGACGGGCCCGTGCCGGTCGAGCCGCATGGGCCGGGGGCGAAATGAGCGGTGGCGAGAGAGCCGGGGCAAGCGTCCTAGACTCTGTCCCCGCCAACTCCCTAACTTGCTTCGAAGATGACGGAAGAGACGTACGACGACGGAAGAGCAAAGAAGCTCGAGGCCATGTTGCGCGATCTCGCGGAGCGGATTCGTGACATGGACCGCGACGAGCGGCTGCTGGAGAATGCCGCCGAGCTCTTGAAGCTGTTCGGTGACATCCGAAGCGAACTCTTCCATTACGAAGTCCGCGCGACCTACGATACCCCCGAAATCGCCGAGAATCGGCGGATAGTCCGGGAGTCCACCGAGAGCGAGCCGATCCAATGGGAAAAGACCGAATGGAAGCCGGACGAGGAGGACGATCCGAAGTGAGCAAGTCCAGCGGAAAGCAGGGGAAAGGGTCACCCGGCGGGAGCGGGAGCGCGTCCACGCGGAGCGGTTCGCGGCCGGCGGTCCAGCCCCGTTCCAAGGGACCGTTCTACGCGCTTCTGGGAGTCATCGCGGGTGCCGCGGTGCTGCTCATTGCGTGGCAGGCGATGCGCCCCACCTCCTCGGGAGTGGTCATGATCGACCCGAACACCCCGCTGCCCGAAGCGGAGGGGTATCTGCTGGGCGACTCGGCGGCGCCGGTGCAGGTGCTGGAGTGGGCAGACTTCGAGTGTCCGGCATGCGGCTCCTTCGCGACACTCACGGAGCCCGACGTGCGCCGGCGACTCGTGCAGACGGGACAGATCAGCTTCCGGTTCCTGGACTACCCGCTGCCGCAGCACCTGAACTCGTGGGACGCCTCGATGGCGGCTGCGTGCGCGAACGAGCAGGGGAAGTTCTGGGAGATGCACGATCAGATCTTCGCGAACCAGGATCGCTGGGCGACGCAGGTGACGAATCGGCCCAAGGCGGTGTTGACGCGCCTGGCGCAGTCGGTGGGCCTTGACATGTCGCAGTGGGACGACTGCTACGATTCGCAGAAATACAAGCTGAACATCCGCGCGAATCAGGTCGAGGGAGAGACGCGGGGCGTGCGGTCGACGCCGACGTTCATCATCGGCTCGCGGATGATCGCGAACGTACTGGGGTACGATCAGTTCAAGATGTACGTGGACAGCGCGCTGGCCATGGCCCCGGCGGGTGAGGCGCGGCCGGGCGTCGGCGGCGACACGGCGGCCACGCGCGCCGTGCCCCCGCGCTCCGGAGATCGTTAGGCCCGCGGATGACGCGCCGCATGCTGATCGCGGCGCTCGCGTTCGCGGGCGTCTTCCTGGCGATCTATCTCACGCTCTACAAGATGGGCGCGATCGGCCAGCTCGCCTGTTCGGTCGGCGACTGCGAGACCGTGAACCTGAGCCGCTGGTCGCGTTTCCTGGGTCTGCCCGTGGCCGCCTGGGGGGCGGGATTCTACGTCGTGCTGTTCGCGGTGGCGATGGCCGGTACCACGGAGCGCTTCGCGGACACCCCGTGGGTGTCCACCGCGCTCCTCGCGCTCACGAGCTGGGGCGTCATCTTCTCCGCGTGGCTCACCTACCTCGAGCTCTTCGTGATCCACGCGATCTGCATGTGGTGCGTGGTGAGCGCCGTCCTCGTGACGGTCCTGTTCGTCCTGAGCCTGATGGACTGGCGCGAGCACCGGCGACCGGCGAACGAACTGATAGCTGAAGGCTGAAGCGCGACGCGCGCCTAGCCGTCCCGCGGTCCGGTCGTCCAGTACACGATGAGCGTGCAACGCACGTTCATGGGGAACCGCCTGGTGCCGTAGGTCCCCCAGGCATAGTGCGCGTACTCGGGCGGGATCTCCTCGGGGTGGAAGACCTCGATCGCCTGGATGTTCTGCAGGGACGGCGGTTCGCTCCAGCGCCATTCACGGCCGTTCACGACCGACTTGAGGCAGCGCCACCCCCGCCTGGACTTCGGCACGATGCCGCCCTGGACCGCTTCCACGGTCATGCCGGGCACGTCGAGAAAGACCCACGCGAGCAGATGCGGGCGCTTCGCCGCGATCTCATCGGCGTCCATCATGAATCCGCGTCCCTCGGCGCGCCGGCACAACACTCCCGCATAGGTGAAACGCGGGCATATGGTATCGGCGCGGACGACCACGGTCTCCAGGGCCTGCGGCAGCCGCCGCAGCACGATGTCGAGCGAGACCTGTTCTCCAGGGCCCACGCGCACCCGCTCGGTCCGCGGCTCCCAGCCAATGCGTCGGACCAGGAGCGCATACGTTCCTTCCTTCAGGTCCGTGAGCGCGAATCGGCCCGCGGAATCGACGAACGCGACCCTGTTGATCGACCCCACCTGTACCTGGGCGCTCCGCACGGGCGTGCCCGCGGAGTCGCGGACCGTGCCGCGAATCGCGCCGCTCTGGGCTTGAACGGCTGCCGCGCCTGCCGCGGCGTGCAACGTGGCGAGTCCGGCCACCCGCCTCGCCGTTCGGAGCAACCGGCCGCCTCGATTCTCCAGGGCTCCTCCGCGTGGTCCGCCGCCCGCATACCCCGGGCGGAAGGACCCGGATCCATCTGATGACCGCCGGTCGCGGCTCAGTCGAATTCCACGCGGTCGCTCGACTGGTCGATCCCCACCCGACCCGCCAGGATCGACGCCTTGGCGTAGTTCTCGCCACGAATCGGCGATCCGGCGGCACGCCGCAGCATCGTGAGCTGACCGGTGTGCGTGAGTGCGTCCGCGATCGGGCCCTGGAAGAGGCGCTCGATGCTCCGGCCGAGTGGGGCCCCGCTCGCGAGGTACGCATCGAACGCGGAGAGCGAGGCAAAGAACCGCCCGACTTCCTCGTCCCAGGGCAACGGCGCTGCGTCGCGCCAGCGATGCTGACCGCGCGCCAGCCAGAGGGCCCAGTCGAGGAGATCGCCCATGTGCGCCAGGATCTCCGCCGGCGTGCGCGAATCGGCGGCGATGCGAAAGTCCGCGAACGCTGCCGGCGCGTTGCGCACGGCCTTCTCCGCTCGATAGGCAAGCGTCGCGACCGTGTGGCGAAGCAGCTCACGCGCCGGATCGAGCGACGTCGCCCCGACCTGCGGCTCGTGCTTCCTCGGCTCAGCGATGTCGAGTGCCATGGCCTCTCCCGTGAAGCCGCGGCGGCGACTGCCATCGACGGATGGCACATCGCAGCCACCGGTGGGGACCAATAATCCGTCAACCCACCGGTGGGCGCCAGAAGGGAGCGCACAGCCAACCGATCAGGACTACTTGCTCGCGCTGCGACCCTCGGCGTTGAGGAAGGAGACGAGCGCAGCGATTTCGCGCTCCGCGAGGCTGAGATTAGGCATGGCCAATGTCGGGTAGAGAGATCCGGCCCGACGAGTCGGGTTCGCAAGCCAGCCCTTGAGGTACCCCGCCTCGAAACGCTTGTGGGTGAGCTCGGGGCCCGGGACCATGCTCTTTTCATTCGTCGTCCCGTGCACGTGGCAGGTGACACATCCCTTCGCCACGAACAGCCGCCTTCCGCGCTCCGCGTCCGTCAACGCAGCCGGTGCGGCGGCGCCGGGGGCGATTGCACGGATCGGCAGGAGGGTAAGGTCGCTGGGCCCGAACCCGCTGCGGATGGTGAGCGACCAGTCACCCGGCTCGGGGAGCGTGAGCGATACCGCGTACTGGCCCGCCTTCTCTCCCGCGCGCGCGCGCGCCTCTACGCGATGCCTCCCCGACCTTCCCTCGATCGAGGCGCGCAGTCCCGACATGGCTTCCTCGCCGTGCTGCCGGACCGTGAAGGCCAGTTCGAGCGGCTGCCCGGCGACGGCGTAGTCGGGGAGTTCCTCCACGGTGATCGTGGCCCAGCCACCCGCGTAGATCGCGACCGGCGGGAGCAACAGCGCCGACATCAGGTACCCCAGGGATCTTCGCCTCATCGTCATCTCCGCGAGCGTTCGCCCGTCCGAGCGGGTCATGGTGCGCTTCCGGTCGGGTCCGGCCACCCGGAAGCGGAGAACGCCTCTTGGATGCCGCGGAGTGTCTCGCTGCTTACGCGCCGCCGCGCCCGGGATGCCTCTCGTCCTACGCCGGATCGCGGCTTCTCCCGGCCGCTCGCGCCGGGGCCGCGTGATCGTGCTCGGCGAAGGCCTCGGGCTCCGGCCGCGCTCGGGTGCTTTCCGTGTACACGCGCGTGAACTCGGCGCCGAGCAGGACGATCTGTGCGGAGTAGTAGACCCAGATGAGCAGCACGAGCACCGAGCCGATCGCCCCATAGCTGGAGGTCACGGCACTGCGGCCCAGGTACAGGCCGATGAGGACCTTGCCGAAGTTGAAGAGAACGGCGGTGGCCAGGCCGCCCACCAGCACGTCGCGCCACCGCAGCTTGACGTCTGGCAGGACGCGGTAGAGCAGCGCAAAGAGTACCGTGATGACCGCCAGCGACACGACGAGGTTGACGGCGCTCAGGATCTCGGGCACGCCCGGGGCGCGGCGCCCCAGCCAGGCGCCGAACGCGGAGAGGCCCGCGCTCACCGTGAGCGAGACCATGAGGAGGAACCCGATCGAGACGACGAGGGCGAAGGACCGGAGCCGTCGGCTCAGGAACTCGCGCACGTTGATCCCGGTGGCTGGCTTCGGCTTCACCCGCCAGATCGCGTTCAGCGCCCCCTGCAGCTCGAGGAAGGCGCCACTGGCGGCCAGGATGAAGGTGAACGTGCCCGCGATGGCCGCGAGCTGCCCCTCACGGCGACGGTAGGCTCCCTGCAGCAGGGTCTGCACGGCGATGGCGCCCTGCTCGCCGATGAGCCCGTCGATCTGGCTGACGATCTGGCCGCGGACCGCGTCCTCGCCGAAGACGGCTCCGGCGATCGCGATCACGACGAGAAGGACGGGAGCGATCGCGAAGAGCGTGTAGTAGGCGAGCGCGGCGCCGAGCCTCGGGGCCTTGTCGGCTTGCCAGGCCCGCACGGCATCCCAGAAGAGTCGGAGGAGTCGGGGCACCCGCACCCGCATGTGGTCGCTCGCGGCTGGGCTCAGCATGCCTTGCGCAAGAGCGTGGCCATACCGCGCCACCGTCGGGCTCGTCATGGCCAGGTTGTGCCGCGCCGGGTAGAAAGGAGCGAGGAGAGCGACATGGTGACCTCTGTGTGCGCGTCCGCGTCGAGACGAGGCGAGCTCCGAATCACACGCGCGCAAGGAGTCCACTGGATCCGGCGCACTCGATCCACCCGTGGCCGCGTGGCGCGCGCGATCCGGTGCACCGCAATCCGCGCAACTCCGCCGTTCGGGTTGTCCACGCGCCGTCCACCGTTTTGCTTTCGAACTTTCCGTCCGCACCAGCCTGCGCGCACCGCGTCGCGCGCGCATCGAACCGGTGAGATGACTCAGAACAACAATCAGAACCATCAGTTTCCGCCGGACTTCCTGTGGGGAGTCGCAACCTCCGCGTACCAGTATGAAGGGTCGCCCCTGGTCGACGACGCCGGAGAGAACATCTGGCACCGGTACTGTCGGCAGCAGGGCCGCATCCTGAATGGCGACACCGGCGACGTCGCCTGCGACTTCTACAATCGCGTCTGCGAGGACATCGCGCTGGCCGACGAGATCGGCGTGAAGGCCTGGCGCCTCAGCATCGGGTGGGCGCGGGTCCTTCCCCACGGCGTCGGCAAGGTCAACCCCAAGGGGATCGCCTTCTACGATCGCCTGATCGATCGCCTCCTCGCCCGCAACATCACCCCGTTCGTGACGCTGTATCATTGGGACATGCCGCAGGCCCTCGAGGAGCGGGGGGGCTGGCTGAACGACGACGTGGCGAGCTGGCTGGGCGAGATGGCGGACGTAGTCACGCGCGCGTTCCACGACCGCGTTCCGTTCTGGGCGACGATCAACGAGCCCGGGATCATCACCGAGAAGGCCTACGTCACCGGCGTATACGCCCCGGGTCACACGAATCCGGCCGAGGCGCCCATCGTGGCGCGCAATCTCCTGCGGGCGCACGGGACAGCTGTTCAGGCGGCGCGCGCCACGGGGGTGCGGAACGTCGGCATCGTCGTGAATCTCAAGCCCAAGCATCCGGCCACCGATGATCCGCAGGACGCCGAGGCGGCGCGGCGCGCCGACGCGTTCCGGAATCGCCAGTTTCTCGACCCGATCCTGCTGGGGACCTCGCCGGAGGAGCTGCCCGTGATGTTCGGGAGTGACTGGCGTCCCCTCTCGGAGGCCGACCTCGCGCTGGCGCATCAGGCGATCGACTTCGTCGGGATCAACTACTACACGCGCAACATCATCCGCCACGATCCGACCTTCCGTCCGACGCGCTCGATGGCCGTGCACGACGCGTCCCGGCCGCACACGCTCATGGGGTGGGAGGTGTATCCGGAGGGGATGTACGAGGTGCTGACGTGGGCGGGCGCGCGCTACCGCGGCGTCCCCCTGTACATCACCGAGAATGGCGCCGCCTTCGCCGACCCCGTGAGCGCCGACGGCAGCGTGGTGCAGGACTCCGAGCGGGTGACGTTCCTGCGGCGCCACCTCGAGTCGGCGCTCCGCGCGCGCGCGGACGGCGTCGACCTGCGCGGCTATTTCATCTGGTCGCTGCTCGACAACTTCGAGTGGAACAGCGGCTACGCGCGTCCTTTCGGCCTGTACCAGGTGGACTTTGCGACGCAGCAGCGCACGCCCAAATCGAGCGCGCGCTACTACGCCGAGGTGATCCAGTCCGGTCTGCCGGACCCGCCGGACTGAGCTCCGGGCGTCGCGCCGGCCGCGTGCCTAACGCGCAGCAGTCTCCGGCTCGGCTGCCACCTCCGCCTCGAGACGCACGGTCCGCAGGTACGGCGTGTGGGTCGTCCACCCCTGCGGGAACTTCTGCCTGGCGTCCTCGTTCGAGACCGCGGGCGGGATGATCACCTCGTCACCGGGCCTCCAGTTCACGGGCGTGGAGACGCCCCGTGCCGCCGTGAGCTGCAGCGAATCGATGAGGCGCAGCACCTCGTCGAAGTTGCGCCCGGTACTCATCGGATAGGCGATCATTGCCTTCACCTTGCGATCCGGACCGACGACGACCACCGACCGAACCGTCGCGTTGTCGGCCGCCGTGCGCGGGCCCGGCTCCGCGTTCGGATGCAGCATGTCGTACAGCTTGGCCACGGCGAGATCCGTGTCGCTGATGATCGGATAGGTCACCGCTGCGCCCTGCGTGGCCTCGATGTCCGCCATCCAGCGCTCATGGTCCGACACGGTATCCGTGCTCAACCCGATGATCTTCACCCCGCGCCGGTCGAAGTCGGGCGTGATCCGGGCCATGTAACCCAGCTCCGTGGTGCACACCGGCGTGAAGTTCTTGGGATGCGAGAAGAGAATGCCCCACTGGCCGTTCAGCCATTCATGAAAATGGATGGTCCCTTGCGTCGTGGCCGCCGTGAAGTCAGGGGCTTCGTCGCCGATTCGGATCGTCATGGTGTGCTCCTGGTGCTCCTGGTAGGTCCCGTAAGGCCGGGGTTCAGGTCGATGGCTCGGTCGAGCCGAGCGGGCATTCGCCGCACTCCGTATCCGATCAATACGGGTTTCACCGTCCGGTTCCATCACGGAGCCATTCGCCACGCGCCCGGCCGTCCCTGCCGTGTGCCGGCATTGCCCGCGTTCAGAAGTGCCGCGATGATTCGTGATGGGATTCGGCCCGGATTTGCGTTGACCATGACGGAGACAGACCTCGCCACCGCCATGACGCAACTTCTCGAACGCGCCGTCGCCGGAGACCGGCCCGCCCTGGACCAGGTGTTCGAACGCGTGTACCCCGAGCTGCGCCGCCTCGCACACCAGGTGCGCGGCGGGCGCGGCGGTGACACGCTCGCCACGACGGCCCTGGCGCACGAAGCCTACCTCAAGCTCGTGTCGGGGCGTCCAGTGACGTGGCAGGGACGCGCCCACTTCTTCGCCGTCGCCGCGCGCGCCATGCGGCAGATCCTGGTGGACGCGGCCCGGGCGCGCCTCGCGGACAAGCGCGGGGCCGGGGAGTGGATCGTCAGCCTCGACGATGCGACGGTACCGGCGCCGGTGCGCGCCGCCGAGCTGATCGCGCTGGACGAAGCCCTCAGCCGCCTCGCCGCGGCGGCCCCCAGGCGCGCCCTCGTGGTCGAGCACCGCTATTTCGCCGGCCTGACGACCGAAGAGACGGCGGGCGTGCTCCGCATTTCCACTGCCACCGTGGAACGCGATTGGCGCGCCGCCCGGGCCTGGCTCGCGGCGGAGCTGAGCGAGGCGGTGCCATGAGCGATGAGCGCATCGCGCGTGCGCTCGACCTCTTCGAGCGAGTGCTCGGGCTCGATCCGGCCGCGAGGCCGGGGTTTCTCTCCCGCGAGTGCGCCGACGACCCGCAGCTCCGGCGGCGCGTCGAGGCGATGCTCCGCGCCGACGGCCGCGATCACACGCTCCTCGATGGCGCGGCGGTTCCGTTGGCGCCCGCGCTGGCGCCATCAGGCTCGGGATGGACGGGCCGCCGGGTCGGGCCCTTCCGCCTTCAGCGCGAGCTCGGACGTGGCGGCATGGGTGTCGTGTACCTCGCCGAGCGCGACGACGTAGGCATGCGTGTGGCCGTGAAGCTCCTGGCCGGGCACTTCGTCGCGCCGGAGCGCGTCGCGCGCTTCGACTACGAGCGGCGCCTCCTGGCGCGGCTCGAGCATCCCAACATCGCGCGTTTCCTCGACGCCGGTGTGGCCGACGACGGCACGCCGTGGCTCGCGATGGAGTACGTCGCCGGCAGTCCCATCGATCAGCATTCCGACGCCCGCTGCCTCATGGTGAGCGAGCGCCTCACCCTGTTCGCGCAGGCGTGCGAGGCGGTGGCGCACGCACACCGCAACCTCCTCGTCCATCGTGACCTGAAGCCCTCCAACGTGCTGGTCTCCGACGCCGGTGTGCTCAAGCTCGTGGACTTCGGGATCGCCAAGCTGCTCGCACCAGGGCCTGACGAGGACGGCTTCGGCGCCCCCGTGACCATGGAGGCCGGCACCGGACCCATGACACCGGAATACGCATCTCCGGAGCAGCTCCGCGGCGAGAAGCTCACCACGGCGAGCGACGTCTATCAGCTCGGCATCGTCCTGCACGAGCTCCTGACCGGACGGCGTCCGGTGACTCGCAGCGGTCATCCCATCCGCCCCTTCGACCGTACCTCGGGTGTGGAGCCGACGCGGCCGTCGGAAGTCGTCGCCAGCGACGTGCGGCCGGAGCAGATCCCCACCGGCCCGACCGCGCGCACGTCTGCGGACCTCAGCGCCCTGCGGCGCGCGTCCCCCCGCCTCCTCAAGCGACAGCTCGAGGGCGATCTCGACGCCATTCTGCAGACGGCGCTGCACCCCGACCTCTCGCGGCGCTACGCATCGGCGCAGTCACTGGTCGACGACATCCGACGGTTCCAGCGCGGGGAACCCGTGCTCGCGCGTACACCCACGCGTCGCTACCGCCTGCGCAAGGCGGTCCGCCGTCACAAAGTCGCGGTCGGGCTCGCGGGCGCCCTCGCGCTGCTCACGTTCGTGTCGGCCGTCGGACTCGGCGTGCAGGCGCACAAGCTGAGCGTCGAACGAGACCGGGCCGAGCAGGTCTCGCTGATGCTGGAACGCCTGGTGCGCACGGCGGATCCGACGTCGGGACCGGACTCCGCACGGGAATTCGGCGCCCTTCGGGAAGTGCAGCGCGCCGCACTCGAGGGCGTCGCGAAGGAGCCGGACGCGTGGGGCCGCTTGCTCATCGTGGTGGGCGTCACGCATCGGAATGCAGGGCGCGCCGACA
>DATIGO010000135.1:0-8870 GCA_035454665.1 Gemmatimonadaceae bacterium
CGTCGCGATTCCGATCCAGGCACCAGTCGCCGTCGCGCCGCGCAACGCGGCTGTCGCACCATCCGCGCCGCTCGTGGCCGGGCGGGCACGGGCGGGCCCGTCCCTGTTCGACCCGCACCGTCCGGCCGGGGGGAGATCCGCCGCGCGCCCGCCAGTCCTGCCCCAGCGCCGGCGTGGCCGTGGCGTGAAGTCCGATGGCGACGGAGAACATGGCAACGCTCCAACGAATTCCGCTCGACATGTGATCCTCCTCTCGGGAACCGCGCTTCACCGGACGGCGCAGCGCGAATGACACCATGACACGAGCGATGCCACGAGCGCGGTGGCGGGCAGCCGGGCTCCAACTGCTTGCGGTACAAAGACATGCACGTTTGGAACCGGAAACCGTTGCGGGCGCAGCGTCTCCCCCGTGGGACGCCCCTTGTCCCGTCCCGAGTGCACTCTCCGACGGCGCGTGATGCTCGAATGACCTGCGAGTCGCCTTCGAGCCAATGGGGGGAGAGTCGCATTCCCGGCTCTCCCGCGAGTCTCAACGCCGTCCGAGAAGCTCCCGAGCCGCAAGGGCTCCGCTGGCGCCGGCACCGTTGGCGGGATGCGTGCCCGCACCGCACAGCCAGAGCCCGGGGAGCGGCGTCTCATAACGCGCGCAGGCCGGCACCGGACGCATGAACAGGATCTGGTCGAGCGCCAGCTCCCCGTGCGTCAGGCTCCCCTCCGTGACGCCGAAGCGCGTCTCGAGGTCCGCGGGCGTGAGCACCCGGCGCGCGGCGATGCGCGCCGCCAGATCGGGCGCGATCGCCTCGAGCCGCTGCTGGACGAGGCTGCCTAGCGCGTCACGGGCTCCGTCGGTCCATCCGTCGCGACGCGCGTACGGGACGTGATGCACGCTCACCGACAGCACGTGGCACCCGGCGGGGGCGAGTGAGGGGTCGAGCAGCGTCGGAAGCACCGCGGTGAGCGCCGGGTGCTCGGGCACCTGGCCGTACTTCGCGGCGTCATACGCGCGTTCCACACCGGGCAGGTCGGGGGCGAGCAGGATCGCGCCACGCAACCACTCGGCCGGCCACTCCCGCTGGCCGCTGCCGAATCGTGGCAGGCCGTCGAGCGCGAAGTGCACGCGCGCCGTGGCACCGCGCATCCGCACGTGGTCCACCGCATCGAGCAGCGCCGGGTCGAACCATGACGGATCCACGAGCGCGAAGGTGCGGCGCGGGTCGGCGCTCGATATCACCGTGCGTGCCCACAGCTCGTCTCCGGAGTCGAGGCGCGCGCCGGCGATGCGTCCCTCGGAGATCAGGAGCTCGCCGACCGCCTGGCCCAGGCGGATCTCGGCGCCGGCCCGGCGCGCCGCAGCGGCGAGCGCCTCGGGAAGCGCGCCGTTGCCGCCGGGCACGGTCCGCCGGCCGCCCACCTGCCCCAGCGGCAGGCCGACGTGGTGGTGATAGAAGACGAGGGCCGTGCCGCCCGACAGCGGCCCGTGCAGCACGTCGCGGACCCCGATCGTCGCGAGCGCGCCTCTCAGGGTGGAGGACTCGAACCACTCGTCGAGCAGATCCGCCACGGGCATGGGCACGGCGCGCAGCACTTCCATCATCTCGCGCCGGCCGAGGCCGCGCAGCCGCCGGCCTAACGAGACCAGGGCGAAGAGGTCGGCGGGCGCCCGGCTTTGCACGCGTGGCGCCCGGAGGGCGTACGCGGCTTCCAGAAAGCCGGCGACCCGGGCCACGTGGCCGCAGAATCCCTCCCACCGCGCGGCATCCACCGCGCTGACCTCCCGAAGGGCGCGGGTCGCCTCGGCGGGATTCCCCGGGAGCGGGAACGCCGCCCCGTCCGCTCCGGCAACCAGTAGGCCGCCGGGCGCGGGAGCCGGCGGAGGCCCGGTGCCCTGGAGCAGTTGCAGCACGTCGGGCGAGATCCAGCCCACGTCGTCCCGGCAGGCGTTCGCGCGAAAGCCGGGATGGAACTCCTCGGTGGCGAGCATGCCGCCGATGGCCTCGCGACGCTCGAGGACCACGACCCGGCGGCCGCGCCGCGCGAGCCACGCGGCCGCGGCGAGGCCATTGGCCCCGGCGCCGATCACGATCACGTCGCGCGAATCGCGGCTCACGCGCGCCCCCGGAGGATCTCGAGCGCCGCGAGGCGCCCGCCGGCTCCCATGATACCTCCCCCCGGATGCGTTCCCGAGCCGCACTGCCAGAGCCCGCGCACCGGCGTGCGGTACTGCGCCCACCCTGCCGAGGGGCGCAGGAAGAAGAGCTGGTGCAGCGCGAGCTCACCCTGGAAGATGTTCCCCTCGGTGAGCCCGGTGATCCGCTCGATGTCGGCCGGCGTCAAGACCTGCCGCCCGATGATCGCGCGCCGGATGTTCGGCGCGAACGGCGCGAGCGCGTCGATCACCGCATCGCCGAAGGCCTCGCGCTTCTCGTCGGTCCAGCCGCCCGTGATCGTCGACGGGGCGTACTGCACGAAGATCGACATCACGTGCCGGCCCGTGGGCGCCATCCCGGGATCGATCATCGACGGGATCACCACGTCCATGTATGGGCGGCGTGAGAACTCCCCGTACTTCGCGTCGTCGTAGGCGCGCTCCACGTACTCGAGCGACGGCGAGATCGAGATCGCCCCGCGGAGGTGGGGACCCCGTCCCGGCAGGCAGCTGAAGTCCGGCAGCTCGGACAGCGCGAGGTTCACCTTGCCTGACGAGCCGCGGATCTTGAAGCGCCGGATGTCGTCCAGGAAGTCGGCCGGCAGCTCACGCTCCTCGACCAGCCCCAGGAAGGTCCGCTTCGGGTCCAGCGAGGAGACGATCACGTCCGCCGCGAGCTCCTCGCCGTTCGCCAGCACGACCCCGGTGGCGCGGCCGTTGAGCACGCGCACGCGCCGCACGTCGGCGTTCAGCCGGACTTCGGCCCCGAGCGCCTCGGCGGCGCGGCGGATCGACTCGGAGATCGCCCCGGTCCCGCCCCGCGCGAAGCCCCACGCGCGGAACGCGCCGTCGATCTCTCCCATGTAGTGGTGCAGCAGCACGTAGGCCGAACCCGGCGTGCGCGGCCCCATGAACGTGCCGATGATTCCACTCGCCGACTTCGTGGCCTTGAGCACGTCCGTCTCGAACCACTCGTCGAGGAAGTCGGCCGAGCTCATCGTCATCAGCTTGTAGAGAAGATGGAAGTGTCGCTCGTTCAGGCGCTGGAAGTGACGCCCCAGCCGCAGCAGCCCACGCAGGTCGCGCGGTGACAGCGAGGTGGGATCCGGCGGGATCATCCCGAGCACCGGCTTCACCGCCATCGCCATGAGCCCCATGAGACGGCTGTACTCCTCGTAGATCTCGGCGTCGCGCCGGGAGTGCCGCGCGATGTCGCGCCGCGTGAGGTCGGCGTCGGCCCATGAGCCCAGGTAATCGCCGTTGAACATCGGCGTGACCGTGCTCTCGAGCGGCAGGATCTCCAGCCCGTGCCGCGGCAGCTCCAGGTCGCGGATGATCTCGGGGCGGAGCAGGCTCACGACGTACGAGAAGACGGAGAAGCGGAAGCCCGGGAAGACCTCCTCGGTCACCGCGGCGCCCCCCACGAGCGGCCGGCGCTCCAGCACGACCACGCGCTTCCCCGCGCGCGCGAGGTACGCGGCATTCACGAGCCCGTTGTGGCCGCCCCCCACGACGATCACGTCGTACCTCGCTCGTGACTCGTGACGTGTGCCTCGCGCTGTGGTCATGCGCGTTTGCGTTCGGGGTCGAAGAAGGGGAGCCTGGCGACGCGCGCCTTCGCGCGGCGGCGGCGATGCTCGACGGTCATCTCCATCGCGAGCTCCGTGCCCTCGCTGGCGTGCGCCGCTTCGAGGTGGGCGAGCGCGAGATAGCGCTTGAGCAGCGGGGACCAGCACCCGCTCGTGGCGTAGCCCACCTGCCGGTCCGAGTCCGGGGCGTACAGGGGCACGCTCGTGCGCCACGCGGTGGTGGGGAGCTTGGGCGCGAGGCCGAGCTCCGTGTACAGCGACTCGAGCGATTCCCACTGGACTTCCACGCCCATGAAGCGCCAGGCGGCGGCGCGTGCGCGCTCGGCCACCAGCGCCTGACGCCCCACGAAGGCCGGCTTGTCGAAGGCGACCGTCCAGTCCAGCGACAGCTCCAGCGGCGACGACTTCTGATCCTCGATGAGCGCCTTCCGCGCCGAGACGTAGTCGACGTCGAGCAGGACGAGTCCGGCTTCGATCCGCGCCACGTCGAGGGCGAGCATGCCGGCCGGCGTGAGGCCGAACGGTATCCCGACCTCGACGAGCGCGTCCCACACGGGGAGCGCGTGCGCGGCGGAGAGCCAGACCTCGTACCCCAGGTCACCCGTGTAGCCGGTGCGGGTGATCTGCACCGGGACGCCGCGGATGGCGGCAGTGGTCAGGCGGAAGAAGCGCAGCCCCGCGAGGTCGGCTTCGATCGCGGCTTCGAGGATGCGGCGCGCGGCGGGTCCCTGCAGCGCGAGCGCTGCGATCGAGTCGCTCACGTCGTCGATCTCGACCTGCAGCCCACGCGCGTTCGTCTGCAGCCACCGGTAGTTGGGGTCGGCCGAGGTGACGCGCAGCTCGTTCTCGGCGAGCCGCGCCACCGTGCCGTCGTCGAGCGCCTTGCCGTCGCCGTCGCACCAGGGCGTGTAGAGCACCTGTCCGACCTTCGCGGCGCCCACGTTTCGGGTGACCACGCGATCGAGGAGGCGCGTGGCATCGCGGCCGCGGACGGCGTACTTGAAGAGTGGCGACACATCGAAGAGCGCTGCACTGCTGCGGATCGCGTGGTACTCGCGATCGTGGTGCAGCTCGTACGAGCTCGCCACGATGAAGCCGGCCCAGCGCCGCCAGTTCCGAGCCTGGCACAGCGGCGCGGTCCGCGCGTGAAACGGCGTGCCCGGCAGTCCCGTGGTCATCGGCTCACCAAAGCTCCGGCCGGCGTGGCATCACGTCTTCGTACATCCGCTTGAGCACCGTGACGTCCTCCTCGAATGATTCCGTGGGCCAGAAAGGTGCATGGATGCGCGCCACGCGTCGACCGTAGTCGAGCGAAACGGCCACGACCGGCACGGCGGCTCGCCGCGCGACGTGCCAGAATCCGGTACGCCACTGTGCCACCTTGCGGCGCGTGCCCTCGGGAGCGATCCCAAGCACGAGCTGGTCGCGCGCGGCGAACTCGCGGGCCATCTGCTCCACCACGTTGTGTGGCGCGTCGCGCTGCACGGCGATGCCGCCCAGGCGCCGCAGGATCGGACCGATCGGACCGCGGAAGAGCGTGTCCTTCCCGAGCCAGTTCGCGCGGAGGTCGAGGGCCAGGAGCGCCGCGATCCCGACGATGAAGTCCCAGCTCGACGTGTGCGGTGCGACGAGGACGACGAACTTCGGGAGCGCCGGCATGTTGCCGGCTACGCGCCAGCGCATCGTCGCCAAGGTCGCGTGCCCCACCCGTCGCAGGATCGGCCGGCGTCGCCGCGGAACGTCTGGCGGGAGGGTGGGAAGGCGACCGGCGCCTCGTGTGGCCGACGACGGCGCAGGGTCACCGATCTCCCGGCTCCCCGAAGCGGGCGCGGACCGCGGCGGGGAGGCGCCGCGGTCTCGCGCTGCGTGATCTCGCGCCTCGTGATCTCGCGCCAGTCCGCGCCCTCAGTCGGCGCGCGGGGCGCGCAGATGCCGCACCGTGATCCGCCCGCGCGTGAGATCGTACGGCGAGACCTCGACGCGCACGTAGTCACCGGCGAGGACGCGGATGCGGTGCTGTCGCATCTTGCCGCCCAGGGTCGTGAGCACGTCGTGGCCGCCCTGCACCTCCACACGGAACGTGGCATTGGGCAACACTTCGGTCACGCGACCTTCGAGCTCGATGGCTCCCTGTTTGGACATGGGATCCTCCGCCCCTGAAGCTGCGGCGAATCGGTTCGGGAGGCAACGGGGCGCGGCGAGCGTCCGGCCGGTCGATCCGGCGCCGGGATGCGTCGTCAGCTCCCGGGTCCGCGCGGCAGCGTCTCCGGCATGTCGGCGATCACGTAGGCCATCACGGCCATCGTCGCCACGCAGAGCGCCACCTCGTGCGGATCGAGCTTGTCGACCGTGTCGGCGTCGGTGTGATGGTACCAGAAGTAGCGGGTGCCGTCGACCGTGAGCCCCATACCCGGCACGCCGAGCGCCATGATGGGACCGATGTCGGCACCGCCCCCACCCCGCGTGATCGTACCCGCGCCGATCGACTCCAGCAGCGTGCCCACCTGCCTGACGAGGGCGTACGCCGAGTCGCTTCCGGTGAACCCGAATCCCGCGGGCTTGAAGACGCCGGCGTCGCTCTCGATCGCGAGCACGTGTCGCTCGAGCTCCGGTCGGTGCGCGTCGCGGTAGGCATTGGCGCCACGCAGACCGTTCTCCTCGTTCGTCCAGCCCACCACGCGGATCGTGCGGCGCGGCACGAGGCCCAGCTCCTTCAGGATCCGGACGGCTTCCCACGCCGCCACCACGCCGCCCGCATCGTCCATGGCACCGCGACCCACGTCCCAGGAATCGATATGCCCCCCCATCACGACGATCTCGTCGGGACGCTCCCTCCCCCGCAGCTCGCCGACCACGTTGCGCGAGGGCGCGTCGGGCAGAGTCTGCGCCGACATCGTGAGCCGCACCGAGACGCGCTGGCCGCGCGCGATCATCCGCTCGATCATGTCGGCGTCCTCGGGGGTGATGGCCGCGTGCGGGATGCGCTGCACGGTCGAGTCGTAGGCCATGCCGCCGGTGTGCGGCGTGCGCATCGAGTACGGCGTGACCGAGCGGATGAGGGACGCGACCGCCCCCGCCCGGGCCGCCTCGACGGCGCCGCGGGAGCGATACTGCACCGTCTCACCGTACGTCGTGAACGGCACGTTGAAGAGCAGGATCTTCCCCCGGGCCTGCGCGGCTCTGGCGCGCAAGTCGTCGAAGCTGCGGACGACCATCACATCGGCCGTGATCCCGCCCGGCGGCGTGGCGATCGACCCGCCCAGGCCGAGCATCGGAAGCGCCTGACGACGCGGCGCGACCAGCTCCGCGGATTCGGCACCGCGCACCCAGCGCGGGACCATCACCGGCTCGCCGCGCACATTGTCGAGCCCGTCACGCCGCATCTCGGCCATTGTCCAGTCGATCGCCCGCTCCAGCCCCTCGCTGCCGCTGAACCGACTGCCGAAGGTCTCGGTGAGGGTGGCAATCCGCTGCCACGCCGCGCTGTCGCGTAACGCCCGCGACACGATCCGGGCCGCATGCTCGCGGTACCGATCGGCCAGGGCCTGGCCATGCGCTTCGGCCGCGACGAAGGCGGCGGGGAGGAGAACGAGCGAGATCCGGGAGAGGAAGGCGCGCATGATCGAGTCGACGAGGCCAGGGAGACCCACGAAAAGGACGTGCAGTGTGTCACAAGATAGACCGCCCGAACCCGTGCAGACACCCGGTTGCCACCCGGTGCGCGCTCGTGGCACCATTCGTCCCTGGCGTCTTTCGCCCCATGCCCCCACCCGCAATGTTAGCCCGTCCCTCGCGCCGGTCGCGCCGCATGCCGGCCGGATCGCACGGGAGCGACCCTTCGCGTTCTCCCCCTATGTCACCTCTTCGCCTCACGCCGATCATGCGCCGCGAGCCGGCAACGCTCCTGCTCGCGCTGGCTCTCCTGTCCCCCGTTGTCGCGCGGGCGCAGGCCCGCCCCGCCATCACTTCGGCCGACTACGGCAGGTGGGAGGGCCTGGGCGCCGCCACGCTCTCGCCGGACGGCCGCTGGCTCGCGCACGTGATCACGCGCGTGAACGAGGAGAACGAGCTCCGGATCCGCTCGCTCGCGCGCGACACCGTTTTCATGGTGCCTAACGGGAGCGGCGCCGCATTCGGCGCGAACTCGCGCTGGGTCGCGTACGCGATCGGGGTCTCGCCGGCCACGCGCGAGCGCCTCGAGCGCGAGCGGAAGCCGGTGCGGAACGCGCTCGGCCTGCGGGATCTCACGACGGGACGCACGGACTCGGTCCCCGAGATCGCATCGTTCCGGTTGAGCCCGGACGGGCGCTACGTGGCGATGCGGCGTTACCCCGCCGAGGGCAAGCGCGCCGCGGATCTCCTCGTGCAGGACCTCGCGACCGGGGCACGCATGACGTTCGGCAGCGTGGGGGAGTTCGCCTGGGCGGACCGGCGTGCACTGCTCGCCCTCACCTTCGACACCGAGGGCGGCACGGGGAACGCAGTACAGCTCTACGACCCGGCCACCGGCGTGGTGCGGGTGCTCGACTCGTCGCCGTCGCTCTATCGCGGACTCGCGTGGCGCGCGAAGTCCGCGGACCTCGCCGTCCTGCGCACGGCGCTCGAGAAGGCCTTTCGCGACACGGCGCACGTCGCCCTCAGCTGGGCAAACGCGCCGGCCGCGACGGCGGTGCGCCGGGAGTTGCATCCTGGCTCGGCGAGCGGCTTCCCGGCCGCGATGCGCATCGCCGAGCACCGTGCGCCGGCATGGTCGGATGACGGCTCCGCCCTCTACGTGGGACTGCGGCCGCGGGAAGCGGCGACGGCCACGGACAGCTCGAGCGGGCGTGGTGAGAGCGCGCCGCGCACCGAGCGCGTCTCCGACGTCCAGGTCTGGCACTCGAAGGACGTCCGGATCATGCCGATGCAGAAGGTGCAGGAGCGGCAGGATCTGCAACGCACGCTGCTCGCGGCCTGGCACCTGGGCGACGGCCGCGTGGTGCCCCTTGGCACCGATCTTCTCGAGACCACGCGCGTGCTCGAAGGGGGACGCGTCGCCACCGAGACGGACCGCAAGCCGTACGCCTGGGGAACGATGTTTGGCCGGCCATACCACGATGTCTGGCTCACCGACGCTCGGACCGGTGAGCGGCGCC
>DATIGO010000136.1:0-12504 GCA_035454665.1 Gemmatimonadaceae bacterium
GATCTATCGCGTGGAGCTCGTCGCGGCGCCGAAGGGCCCGAGTGCCATTGGCGTCGTCGAGGAAACGGCTCCGGCGCCGGAGGCGAAGGCTCCACCACCGCCGCGCGCCGCGGCCCCTCCGAAGAACGCGATGCCGGTCCGCCGCCAGCCCGCGGTCCGCCGGCCTGCCACGCGCGCCACGCCGACGCCGGTGACGAAGAGCACGCCGAAGAACGAGCCCGCGCCGAGGGCCGGGGGTGGTGACGAAGGTGGGAAGGGGACCGATGTCGCGAATGTGCGCCTCGAGGGGATCCAGTTTCCCTACGAGGCGTACCTCCAGAACATCGTGAGGCAGATCAAGCTCCGCTTCAAGCCGCGCGGCGGGCAGGCGCTCAGCGCCGACGTCGCGTTCCTGATCCGCCGTGACGGAACGGTCGACGGCATCCGCATCGTGAAGCGCTCCGGCGCATACCTCTTCGACGCCGAGGCGATGGGCGCGATCGAGGCGGTGGCCCGGCTGAAGGCATTCGGACCGCTCCCTGAAGGTTTCAGCGAGGACGTCCTGCCGGTTATCTTCAGCTTTACTCCTGACTGAATTCGGTAATGCGACTGTCGGTACGGCGCGCGGGCGGCCTGGTACTGATGGTGGCGGTGGCGTTGGCCACCGGCGCCGTCGTGGCGCACGCGCAGGACACCACGCGGGGCGTGCGCCTGGGCCTGCGGTACACCCCAGGGACCAAGCCCGGCGTGCTCGTGCTCCCGGCCAACGGCGAGCTGGGTGATTCGGCGCGCGCCATTCTGCAGCGCGACTTCGACTACGGCGACCGCATCAACGTCGTCACGATCGACGCGTCCGCGCTCGAGACGCCCGCGGGATCCAGCGCGCAGGGCCAGTACAACTACCCGCTGTACGCGCGCCTCGGCGCCGTGGCCGTGGTGCACCCCTCGGTGACCGCGTCGGGCATCCACATCGCGGTGCACGACGTGACCACGCAGCGGATCGAGCGCGTGCGCGAGTTCCGCCTGGAGGGCGAGGCGCTCACGCCGGAATGGCGCCTGTCGCTCCACGAGGTGGCCGACGAGGTCGAATTCTGGATCACGGGAGAGCGCGGCGTCTCCGCGACGCGGATCCTCTACGAGAACGGGGGACGCATCTGGCAGATCGACAGCGATGGCGCGAACCCCACTCCCCTGACGCCCGTGTCGGCCGCCATGTCCCCCACCTGGCATCCCCGGGCGACGCACATCGCCTACGCGGCGCGGGGCGAGCGCGACCTGCGGATCATGCTCCGCGAGTCAGGGGGCGCGACGCGCGTGGTTGCGGGGAGCCCGGGGAGCCAGTACTTCTCCCCCACGTTCGGCCCGGACGGCAACACGCTGGTCTATGCCAGGGCGGGCGAGGATGGTGCCACGGATCTCTACGCGATCAACCCCTTCGCGCCGGGGCCGCCGCGGAAGATCACCGTGGGCCGCGGGCGCGCCAGCAACTCGCCGTCGTTCAGCCCGGACGGCCGTCGGATCGCCTACATGTCCGACCGCGGGGGCACGCAGGAGATCTACATCTCCGACGCGGATGGCACGAACGCGGAGATCCTCACCCCGTTCCGCTTCGGCGACCAGCGCGAGCGCTCCGGTCCCGACTGGTCGCCGGACGGGCGCCTGATCGCCTTTCAGGGGAAGATCGACGGGCGGTTCCAGCTCTTCACGGTCAGTCCGCGGGATCGCTCCCCGAGACAGCACACGAACGACGGAAGCAACGAGGACCCTTCGTGGGCTCCCGACAGCCGGCACCTCGTCTTCGCCTCGACGCGTACCGGAAGCCGACAGCTCTTCGTCCTTGACATCGAGTCAGGTCGCGTGCGTCAGTTGACGCGCAGCGGCGGCGCGCGGCTGGCCGCCTGGTCACCGTTGCTACGTGGTCGTTAACCGATTTCCCCCCCCGCCCCGAGGAAATGCGATGAACCGTACCCACCGATCTGTGGTCCTGACGGCGCTGGCCGCGGCCGCCATCCTCGCCGCCTGTCGGAGGCAGCAGGAGCCCGCGCCCGTGCCGGAGCCGGCGCCGGCACCGGTCGAGACGTGCGACCAGCGCTGTCGCGACAGCATCGCGGCGGCTGAAGCGGCGACGAGACGCCGGGCCGACTCCATCGAGGCCGCCAATCGCGCGGCCGCCGATCTGGCGCGGCGCATCGAGGCCGCCAAGGCCGCGCTCACGGCCCGGGTCCTCTTCGACTACGACCAGTCGGAGATCCGCGCCGACCAGCGCGCAATCCTCGATCAGAAGCTCCCGGTGCTCCGCGCCAACCCCGGAATCCGGCTCCTCGTGTCCGGCCACGCCGACGAGCGGGGCTCAGACGAGTACAACATCGCCCTCGGTCAGCAGCGCGCCGCCGCGGTCAGGCGGTACCTCACCGACAACGGGATCGACCCGTCCCGTATCCAGATCACGAGCTATGGTGAGGAGCGCCCGGCGACCACGGGCACGGACGAGAACGCCTACGCCCAGAACCGTCGTGCGGAGTTCGAGGTCGTGGCAGGTGGGGAGAACATCACCCCGCCGTAGCGTTCCGGACGTATAGATTCCGACGCGGGGCAGTCGCTCAGCGAGCGAACCCGGGTCCACGCCCGGCCCCGGGTTCCCGCGCCCAGCTCTCACTCCGGATGAGTCCTCGACGCTTCTTCGCCATCGGCACCCTGGGTACTCTGGTGCTCGCGTCCACAGGGTGCGTGGCCACGCGAAACGACGTCCGTATCCTGCAGAACGACATCTTCAATCTGCGGGCCCAACAGGCGCGCGCGGACTCCGCGCTCGTCCGGCAGCTCATGGATCTCAGCACGCAGATGCAGCAGACCCTGGCCATGCTCTCCGATTCCGTGGACGACGTGAGCGGGCGGCTGGGGCGGTTCCAGGGTGACACACGCCAGGCGCTGTACGGCATGGAGCAACAGCTCCTCGTGGTCGGAGAATTGCTCGGCCAGAGCCAGCAGCGGCTGCGGGAGCTCCGGGCCGAGATGGAGACGCGAAACCAGGCGCTCATGTCGGCGCCGATCGCTCCGGTCACGCCGGGTGACACCACGGTGCGCGCGACACCGCCCACGGGTGGCATCGCCGACCCCGGACCGAATCAACTCTACCTGCTGGCGCGCGATCAGCTCTCGCGCCAGAGCTACGCGACCGCTCGTCAGGCATTCGAGGAATTGGTCGCCAAGCATCCGAATTCGGATCTCGCGCCCGATGCGCAGCTCGGCATCGCCGAGGCGTACGCCGGGGAGGGGATGGTCCCGCAGGCCGACACGGCGAACCTCGTGGTCGTAAGCCGGTACCCGGGCTCGGACGCCGCGCCGAAGGCCCTGTACCGGCTCGGGCTCTCCCTCGCGCGGCAGGGGAGGATGGCCGACGCGCGGACCACGATGCAGCGCGTGGTGCGGGACTACAGCCGCAGCGAGGTCGCCGACCTGGCGCAGGACTGGCTGCGCGCGAATCCGGGCGACCGGACTGAGAGGGACGACGCGCCGGAGCGGGCCGGCCGGGAGTAGCATGCCGCCGGGCAAGCAGTCCGAGATGCCGTTCCTCGATCACCTCGAGGAGCTTCGCTGGCGCATCATCTGGTCCCTTCTGGCGCTCGTCATCGGCGTGGGCGTCTCGTTCTACGTGCTCTGGAGTCACGAGGACGTCCTGCTGCTGCTCCAGGGACCGGTGCAGCCGTACCTGGCCGGGCGGAAGCTGATCTACACGCACCCGGCGGATGGCTTCAGGATCATCATGAACCTGTCGCTCATCCTCGGAACCATCCTCGCGTCACCGGTTATTCTGTGGCACGTCTGGGGCTTCCTGTCCCCGGCGCTGTACAGGCACGAGAAGAAGGTCGTCATCCCGGTCCTGATCTTCGCCGCCGTACTGTTCCTGGCCGGAGTCGCGCTATCCTGGTTCGTCATCCTCCCGCTCACGCTGCGGGTCTTCGCGAGCATCCAGTCGGCGTCGCTCGAGCCGATGCTGTCGTTCCGCGAGTACTTCAGCTTCGCGATGAGCATGTCCCTGGCGCTGGGCGCCGTGTTCGAACTGCCGATTGCGGTGCTGGGCTTGTCGGCGCTGGGACTGGTGACCCCGCAGATGCTGAAGCAGTTCCGGCGTTACGCGATCGTGGGTGCGATCGTGGTGTCGGCCTTCATCACCCCGGGACAGGATCCGTTCTCGCTGCTTGTGATGACGGGTCCTCTGTACCTGCTGTACGAGGTGAGCGTGGGGGCGTCGGCGCTGGTGCACCGGTTGAAGCGACGGCGCGCGGCCCGGGAGGAGCTCGCGGAGCAATCGGGGGCCATCGCGTGATCCGGCGCGGCCTCGTGGCGATCCTGGCCTGCCAGCTCGCTGCGCTCGCCGCCCCGGCTCGAGTGGAGGCGCAGGTGGTCCGTCCCACGCCTCCACCGCGCGAGGATCCCCGCACGCAGCGGATGCCGCAGGACCCCCGGATCCCGCAGGACACTCCGGCGCGGCGCGACTCCCTGGCGCGGCTCGACTCGCTGCGCCAGGCCGGCGACACCGCGGCCGCCCGCCGGCTCGCGCTGGCGCTCGGCGACACGCTGCCTCCCAGGCGGGAGATCGTCTTCTCGCGCCCCGATTCCGTGATGCAGGCGCTGCTGCAGCGGCGCGGCTACAGCGTGACGCGTTATGAGGGGGATTCGATCCAGGTTCACACGCGCGACCACACACTCGTGCTCCGGGGCGCGCCGTCGAAGGTGCAACGCGACTCGGCGACGCTCGTGGGACAGACGATTCGCTACAACGACTCGACGCAGCTCATCGTGGCGATGGGTGATACGTTGATCCTCCGCGATCCGTCGCGCGGTCCTGACGACATCGTCGGGCGCGATTCGCTGATGTACGACATTGCCGCACGCGAGGGACGCGTCTGGAGCGTGACCACCGCGGTGGAGAGCGGCGAACGCTGGATCGTGCACGGCGGCGCCGCGGCGTTCGTGGGCGACACGACCGGAAACGGGTCGACGGCGTTCGTGGGCGACACGACCGGAAACGGGTCGACGGCGTTCTTTGCCCGGCACGGCTGGCTGACGAGCTGCCAGGAGACGCGACCGCACTATCACTTCGCGTCGAGCGACATGAAGCTCATCTCGAAGAACATTCTCGTGGCACGTCCCGCGGTGCTCTACATCGCCGACATTCCGGTATTCTGGCTCCCCTTCATCGTGCAGGATATCCGGCCCGGGCGGCGCAGCGGGCTCATTCCACCGCGTTTCGGCTTCAGCGAGTTCATCCGCAGCAACTCGTCGTATCGGCGGACGGTCGAGGATTTCGGGTATTACTTCGCGCTCAACGACTACCAGGACGCGGAGCTCACGATGGACTGGCGCAGCAACGCCGGCGCTTCCGAAGGAGATCCCGGATGGATCCGCTTCAACGGGCGCACCCGCTACCGGATCCGCGATCAGTTCGTCAACGGCGACCTCGCGATCTCGCACCACTACCTGGCCGACGGCAGCACGAACCGGCAGTACTCGCTCGCCCACCAGCAGCAGTTCTCGCAGCGCACGCGCCTGTCGGCCAACCTGAACTACGTCACGAACACCACGGTGCAGCGGAACACGGCCTTCAATCCGTTCACGGCGGTGCAGACCATCTCGTCGCAGCTCAACTTCAGCTCCGCACGCGGTCCGTTCACGTACTCGATTGGCGGGACGCAGCGGCAGTATCCGGGACGGGGCCAGCTGGACCGGGACTTTCCCAGCCTGAACGTGACGTCGCAGCCGATCACCGTGGGCGAGTGGTTCACCTGGACGCCGACCCTCGCGCTGTCCAACGCCCAGAGCTTCGACATCGACGCGCAGGGTGACTTCGCCTTCCGCTACGTGCCGAGGCCCGGTGGCGGCGTGGACAGCGTGGCGGTCGAGCGGAACACCCGCAATACCTCGCTCCGCTTCGACACCCCTGTGGAGATTCTCGGTTACCGGTGGGCCAATGGCTTCAGCGTGACCGACCGCCTCGACGACTTTCCGCAGCTCCGGACGATCGTGGACGTGAACGACACGTCGGTCAAGTCGCTGCGCGTCTACAAGCGGACGTACATCACGAACATCGACTGGACGACGGCCTTCACGCTGCCGACGCTCTCGCAGGGGCGCTGGAACCTGCAGCCATCGCTGCAGCTCCAGAAGGTGGACGGCGGCTTCGGCCTCCTGGTGCGCACCGAACGCACGGGTGGCCGTTTCGTGTCGCAGACCATGCGCCCCGCGATGGGGGTGAGCGTCGCCCCGACGCTGCACCGGATGTTCCCGGGATTCGGCGCGGTGCAGGCGATTCGGCATACGATCACGCCCACGCTCAGCTTTCAGTACACGCCCGCCGCAGACATCAGCGACGAGTTCCTCGAGGCGGTGAACCGCACCCGCGTGGGTTACCTGGGCGCGAATCGGCAGCAGACCGTCAGCCTCACGTTCAACACGCTGTTCGAGGCCAAGCTGCGTCCCCCGAGCGACTCGATCCCGCCGGAGCAGGCCCCCAAGACCAAGCTGCTGTCGCTCAACTTCTCACCGATCTCGTGGGACTTCGAGCGCGCGCGCGTGACGGGCGGGACGGGGCTCGTCAACCAGACGTTCGGCGTGACGATGCGTTCGGACCTCGTGCCCGGGCTGGACCTGGGCATCGACTGGTCGCTCTTTCAGGGCGATCCGATCTCCGACACGGCGACCTTCAGCCCGTACCGCGAGTCGATCCGCGGCACGGTAGCGTTAGGCCCGACGTCCCCGATCGTGCGGGCCATCGGCCGCCTGTTGGGCGCGGATCCCGGGCCTGCCGCGCCGACCGAGGGCGCTCCACCGCCTCCCAGCGATCCGCTGGCTCAGGGCGCGATGCCTTTCGTTGCCGGACAGCCGATCGCCGGAAGCATCAACCGGTTCGCGCTCCTGAGCGCACCGCGTGGCACGGGGTGGCAGTGGAACCTGACCTACAGCTCACGGCGCACGCGGCCTCCACGTGGCAGCAACGTCGCGATCATCGATCCCGAGGTGAACTGCGAGCAGTTCCGCCCCGATCCCTTCGCCTTCGACACGTGCGTGCAGCAGCAATCGACCACCGTGGACCCGAACGGTCCCGGCACCGGCACCACGCTGGGGGGCACGTACTTCGTGGCGCCGCCCCAATCGAATGCACAGTCGACGCTCTCCTTTCACATCACCGAGCACTGGGGCGCGCTCTGGAGCACGACCTACGACTTCGAGGAAGCCCGGTTCGCGAGTCACATTTTCACGCTCACGCGCGAGATGCATGACTGGAACACGGTCTTCGCGTTCACCCGGGCCCCGAACGGGAATCTGGCGTTCAACCTGCACATCTCGCTCAAGGCGCAGCCGGAGATCAAGCTCGACATCCCGCGTCGCGAGCGCGGGCGCACCACGACGGTCCCGGGAACGCCGCCGTAGTCCGCGGCCCGGAGTGACCTTGAATTGGCCGCCGGCGCCGTCGACATTCCGCGCATGACCACTCTCACGCGTGCTCCGGCGCGCATCGCGATCGACGGTGATTCGCTCACCCTCGCGCAGGTCTGCCAGGTGGCCCGGGAGCGGGCCCACGCGGAGCTCACGGACGAGGCGCGGGCCCGCATGCGGCGATTCCGTGCGGTCGTCGACGGCGTCCTCGAGCGTGGCGACGTCGCCTACGGTGTGAACACGGGCTTCGGGAAGCTCTCCGATGTCGCGATTCCCGCGGCGCGGCTCGCGGAGTTGCAGGTGAACCTCGTCCGCAGCCACGCCTCGGGGGTCGGGCCGCTGCTCCCCGAGACCGAAACGCGGGCGATGATGCTGTTGCGCGCCAACGTGCTCGCGAAGGGACACTCCGGCGTGCGCCCGCAGGTTGCCGAGCTGCTCGTGGGGATGCTCAACGCCGGGCTCTGCCCGCCCGTCCCGGAACAGGGCAGTGTGGGGGCGAGCGGGGACCTTGCGCCCCTCTCCCATCTGGCTCTCGCGCTGCTGGGCGAGGGAGAGCTGCGCGCGGGCAACGACGCCGGTCCCGCCGCCGTGCTTCTCGCCCGGCACGGGCTCGCTCCGCTGGTGCTCGCCCCGAAGGAAGGGGTCGCGCTCGTGAACGGCACGCAGGCGCATACTGCCGTGGCCGCCCTGGCGGTGGTGGATGCCCGCGCGCTGTGGGAAACGGCCCACGTGGCGGGCGCGGCATCCCTCGAGGCGTTGCTCGGCACGCCCGCCGCCTTCGACGCGCGGATCCACGCCGCGCGCGGCCAGGTGGGACAGCAGCGCTCGGCGGCGCTCCTGCTGCGCCTGCTGGCGGAGAGCGAGATCCGCGAGTCGCACCGGGACAACGATCCCCGCGTGCAGGATGCCTACGCGCTGCGTTGCATGCCGCAGGTGCACGGCCCGGTGGCCGACGCGATCGCGTTCGCGGAGGAGCTGGTGGCGCGCGAGCTGAACGCCGCGACGGACAATCCGCTCGTGTTCGAGGACGGCACGATGCTGAGCGGAGGCAATTTTCACGGTCAGGCGGTGGCCCTCGCGCTCGACGTGCTGGCCATTGCGCTCACCAATCTGGCGGTGATGTCGGAGCGGCGGATCGACCGGCTCGTGCACCCGGATCTCAACCAGGGGCTGCCGCCCTTCCTGACGAGCGACGCGGGGGTGAGCTCGGGGTACATGATGGCGCAGGTGACAGCGGCGGCGCTCGCCAGCGAATGCAAGGTGCTCTCGCATCCCGCGAGCGTGGACTCGATCCCGACCGACGGCAGCAAGGAGGATGTCGTGCCGATGGCGATGGGGGCGGCGTGGAAGCTCCGTCGCGTCGTACACAACCTGCGGCACGTGCTGTCGATCGAGCTGTTGTGCGCCATGCAGGGCATCGACTTCCGGCGGCCGCTGCGCGCGGGCGCGGGCGTCGAACGCGCGTACCGTGAGGTCCGCGCCCTGGTGCCACGGCTCGAGCGCGATCGCGCGCATGCTCCCGACATCGCGCGGATCGCCGAGGCGGTGGCCGCGGGGCGCTTTGCGGTGTCCGACGGATCCGCCGGCGCGCGGGAGGCTTCCGTGGCATCGTCCGCCGGTGCCTGACGAGTGACAACGGCAACCATTCGACGCGGGAGTCCCTGGCCATGACTGCGACGGCATCGCCCCTGGTCGCGCCGGGCGCCGGACCTCGTCCCGTTCGTGCGCCGCACGGCAGCGAGATCTCCTGCCGCGGCTGGCAGCAGGAGGCGGCCCTGCGGATGCTCATGAACAACCTCGATGCCGAGGTGGCCGAGCGTCCCGATGAGCTCGTGGTGTACGGGGGCACGGGGCGCGCGGCGCGATCGTGGGAAGCGTTCGACGCGATCGTGCGCTCCCTTCGCGCGCTCGCGCACGACGAAACGCTGCTGGTGCAGAGCGGCAAGCCCGTAGGGATCTTCCAAACGCACACGACGGCGCCGCGCGTGCTCATTGCGAACAGCAACCTCGTGGGACGCTGGGCCACCTGGGAGGTCTTCCGTGAGCTCGAGCGGCAGGGGCTCACGATGTACGGCCAGATGACCGCGGGCTCGTGGATCTACATCGGGTCGCAGGGGATCGTTCAGGGGACGTATGAGACGTTCGGCGCGGTGGCGCGGAAGCACTTCGGCGGCACGCTCGCGGGGCGCTTCGTGCTGACGTCCGGCCTCGGTGGCATGGGCGGCGCGCAGCCGCTGGCGGCCACGATGTGTGGCGCGGCACTCCTGGCCGTGGAGGTGGACGAGGCCCGCATCGACAAGCGGCTCGCGACGGGGTACTGCGATCGCAAGACGTCGTCCCTCGACGAGGCGTTGGCATGGATCGAGGAGGCGCGCCGGGCTCGGTCGGCGCTCTCCGTCGGTCTCGTGGGGAACGCCGCGGAGGTGCTCCCGGAGCTCGTGCAGCGCGGCGTGACGCCCGACGTACTGACCGACCAGACGAGCGCGCACGATACGCTCAACGGTTATGTGCCGCATGGTGTCGCGCTGGCCGAAGCGATGGCGCTGCGCGCGCGCGATCCCGGGCAGTACGTGGCGCGTGCCGTTGCCTCGATCGTGCTGCACGTACAGGCGATGCTCGAGCTGCAGCGGCGTGGCGCGGTGACGTTCGACTATGGGAACAACATCCGCACCGTCGCCCACGATGCTGGCGTGCGCGAGGCGTTCGCCTTTCCCGGTTTCGTGCCCGAGTACGTGCGTCCCCTCTTCTGCGAGGGGAAGGGGCCGTTCCGCTGGGTGGCCCTTTCGGGGGACCCGAAGGACATCCGGCGCACCGACGAGCTCGTGCGCGAGCTCTTTCCGGACGATGCGCACCTGCAGCGGTGGATCGAGCTCGCCGGGCGGCGCATCCACTTTCAGGGGCTGCCGGCGCGGATCTGCTGGCTGGGCCAGGGGCAGCGCGCGCGGTTCGGCGTCGCGCTGAACGATCTCGTGGCGCGCGGCGAGCTGAGCGCTCCGATCGTCATCGGCCGGGACCACCTCGACACGGGGAGCGTGGCGTCGCCCTTCCGGGAAACCGAGGGGATGAAGGACGGCAGCGACGCGATCGCCGACTGGGCGATCCTGAACGCGATGCTCAACGTCGCGAGCGGGGCCTCGTGGGTCTCGTTTCACCATGGCGGCGGCGTCGGAATCGGCAACTCGCTGCACGCCGGCCAGGTGATCGTCGCGGATGGCACTCCCGAGATGCGGCTGAGGCTGGAGCGCGTGCTGACGAACGACCCGGGCATCGGCGTGGCCAGGCACGCAGACGCGGGGTACGAAGCCGCCCGGGAGACGGCGCGGCGGGAAGGAATCCGGATTCCCATGCTGCGTGACGCGTGACTCGGATGCGGCAGCAGGGTTGAATGATTTCCTCGCGCTTCAAGCCGTACCACGTGCCGGTATTTCTCGCGAAGTACGCGTGGCTCAGCCTGCGGCGGCGGCCGCTGCTCGTGCACTTCGAGGTGACGGAGCGGTGCAACGCGCGTTGTGCGTTCTGTAATTACTGGAAGACGCCGGCGGGCGAGAAGGCCAACGAGACGGAACGGTTCGTGGACGCCGCGCGCTTCTTCAATCCCATGCTCGTCACGTTCACCGGCGGCGAGCCGCTGCTGCGGCGCGATCTGGAGCGCATCGTGCGCGCGGTGCACGACAGCATCCGCGTCAAGTACATCACACTCATCACGCACGGCGGGATGCTGACACCCGAACGCGGCCAGTCGCTCTGGGACGCAGGCGTCAGCCAGTTCAACATCTCGCTCGACTACCTGGACGAGCGGCACGACGTGGCGCGAGGCATTCCCGGACTCACGCAGAAGATCTTCGCGACCGTGACCGGGATGCGGGCCCTGGGGATCGATGCCATCCGCTTCAACACCGTCATCCGGAGCGACAACCTCGAGGAGCTCCTGCCCCTCGTACGGCGGGCGCGGGAGCTCGGAGTCGGCGTGAACTTCAGCGTCTATACCGACTTCAAGAACGGGAACCGCGAGTTCCTCGTGCAGAATGGCCGCGTCGAGGAGGCGGCGCGCGTGGTGCGCGCCCTGCTCGACTGGAAGCGGCAGCACCGTGGGGTCATCACCAACTCCGATTACTACCTCGAGCAGATCCCGCGGTACCTGCGCGGCGAGATGCGCGAGCCGTGCCGCTCCGGAATGCGAACGATCCACATCGACCCGGCGGGCTTCGTGCGTCGCTGTCCGGACTTCCCGGCCGACTTCCATTGGAGCGCGTACCGCGCCTACCAGCCGATCGACTGCAACCGCTGTTATTATGCGTGCCGTGGCGAGGCGCAGGCGCCGCTGCGGCTCTCGCGCGTGCGGGACGTCATGGCGTAGCTCCGATGGCGCCCGGGGGGCCCGCGCGGCCGGTCCCCGGGCCGGAGCATCTCCCGTTGTCCTGTGCGCTGCATTCCGCGCCGGCCGCGTGATGCGTCATCCCCGCCAGGGCCCCACACGAATCCTCGCACTGTTCTCGATGACCGAGCTCCTCTTCGTGAATGCCTCCGAAGTCGTCACGTGCGCCGGCCCGCCTCGCGGGCGCCGGGGGCGCGAGATGCAGGACGCGGCGATCCGGCGGGACGTCGCCGTCGCGGTGACGGCGGGACGTATCGCCGAGGTGGGGCCGCGGCGGGAGCTCGAACGTCGTTATGCAGGGGCGGCACACGTCGACTGTGGAGGCGGGGTGCTCACACCCGGCCTCGTCGACTCGCACACCCATGCGATCTTCGGGAGGGCCCGGTACGAGGAGCAGGAGTTGCGCGCCGGGGGGCTCGATTACCTCGAGATCGCCCGCCGCGGCGGGGGGATTCACGCGTCCGTGCGCGACCTGCGCGCCCGCAGCGAAGACGAACTGGTGGCGCTGGCGCGGCCGCGCCTGCGCCGCCTGGCCAGTCATGGTGTAACGACGGTGGAAGTCAAATCAGGATACGGACTTACGCTCGAAGACGAGCTCAAGTCTCTGCGCGCCATCCAGCGGCTCGCGCCCGAGGCCCCCCTCCGGCTCGTGCCGACCTTTCTCGGCGCCCATGAAATTCCGCTCGAAGCGCGCGCAACCGCTGACGGCCGTT
>DATIGO010000137.1:0-47854 GCA_035454665.1 Gemmatimonadaceae bacterium
AAAAGAGGTTATAGAAAGATCGGAAACGCATGTTTCTGAGGCGCAGAGGCCCGTCGCCGCTCAACACCAATCCGAACTCGCAGTCAAGCACCCCACTCCCTCTTCCGATCACCACGCCGAACCGTCCGCTGCGAAGCACGCCGTTCCCAACCCCCATCAGTCAGACTCCGCTGCGGCCCGCCCTACCGATCCCCCCGACCCCCCCGACCCCCCCGACACCAGGTCTCCAACCGATCAGCCGATCGCCCAGCCGGTCCATCAGCAGATCGACCAGTCCCCCGAACATGTCGCTCCTCGCTCCCAGTCCCACCAGGGCGATAACCCTGCTACCGCCGCCGCGTCATGACCGACCATATCCCTGCCGATAAAAGCCGGCGCCTGGGGCGGGGTCTCGATGCCCTCATCGGGCTCCCAACCCCACCCTCCACCCCGGTCCACCCCTCGCCACCGGGCTCCGCCGCCGAGCCCTCCCGGGAGGCAGCAGCCGATTCCCGCCTCCGGGACCTCCCCTTGACGCTCATCCGGCCCAACCCCTTCCAGCCGCGCCGCGAGTTCGACGACGAGGAGCTCCGGGAGCTCGAGGATAGCCTGCGCACGAATGGCCTCCTGCAGCCGGTGACCGTGCGGCGCGTGGGCGCGGAGTATGAGCTCATCGCGGGCGAGCGAAGACTGCGCGCCGCCAAGCGCCTCGGCTGGACCACGATCGCCGCCGTGGTTCGCGACTCCTCCGACGAGCAGTCGCTCACCCTCGCGCTCATCGAGAATCTCCAGCGGGAGGATCTCAACCCCATCGACGAGGCGGAGGGCTATCAGCGCCTCTCCCGCGAGTTCTCGCTCTCACAGCAGCAGATCGCCGAGGCCGTGGGGAAGGATCGATCCACGGTGGCCAACATGCTGCGGCTGCTGACACTTCCGGATGACGTCCAGCACTATGTCCGCGGCGGGCAGCTCTCCGTCGGCCATGCCCGGGCGTTGCTCGGCCTCCCGCCGGGCGCGTCGATCAGCGAGGTCGCACGCGAGGTACTTCGCCGCCAGCTGACGGTCCGGGAGGTGGAACGGTTGGCCCAGCAGGGAAGGCCGGCCGAGCCGAAAGCGCGCCCTCGACACCCGCAGGTTCCGGCAGATCCGGAACTTCGGCGCGTGGCTGATCGTCTACGGAGGTACCTGCAGACCGACGTCCAGGTGTTCGCGAACGAGAAGACCCAAGGTGAGGTCCGTATCCGGTTCTACTCCGCCGATGATCTCGGTCGGCTCCTGGAGCTGATCGCGGGCCCCGCCGAGGATGGCTACTGAGCGACCCATGGCCAGAGGTCTGACACGATCGCCCATACACGAGGGGAGATGCTGCCATGTCGCTGTTCAACAAGCCGCCTAACGAGCGACCCTTTGTCCGTCCCGAGCCGCCGCCACCCGATGCGACGCCGTCGGTGATCGGCGTCGGCATGAAGATCATCGGCGACGTCGAGACGGGCGGTGTCCTCAAGGTCGAGGGCACGATCGAGGGGTCCATCCGGGGCGCCCGCCAGGTGCTCCTCGGTCGGACGGGCCTCATCCAGGGCGACGTCAACGTGGACGAAGCGGTACTCGGCGGCCGCGTGGTGGGCACAGTGAACGCCTCCGAACGCGTGGAAATCCAGAGCACCTCGCGCATCGAAGGCGACATCCACACGCGCAGCATCGTCGTGCTCGAAGGCGGTGTGATCAATGGCAGCGTACGGATGGACGAGCATCCGGTCCGGTCTCACGCAGCGTCGACAGCCGCATCGTCCTCGGCCTCGCCGGCGCCGGCGTCTCCGCAGAGCTCTCAAGCGCCGGCCCAGCCGCGATCGCCCGTCGGCGCCACGTCCTGAGGAAGCGCAGTCCACAACCGCGCGCACATTTCAACACGGAGCTATACTGTAGAAACGTCACCCACTTAGACGGTTCTGCACATGCGTGGACTACCGTTTCCCACGTTTGCGTTCGGTCTGTTGATTGCCGGCGCAGGCGCTTGTGGCAGCGAGTCCGGCGGAGGCTCGTCAGGCGCCTTCCGGGTAGCACTGCTGACTCCGGGTCCAGTTACGGATCAGTCGTGGAACGCCGGCGCGTACACGGGCCTCCTTCGCATTCGCGACAGTCTGGGAGCACAAATAAGTCATATTCAGACCCGAGCGCCGGCGGAGTTCGAGGAGAACTTTCGCGAGTATGGGCGCCAGGGGTATCGACTCATCATCGGCCACGGGTTCGAATTCCAGGACGCGGCGGCGCGAGTGGCGCCGCGCTTCCCCGCGAGCACGTACATCGTGACGTCGAGCACCGTGGCCGGACCGAATTACCTGGGCGTGCGCTTCGAATTCGAGGAGCCGGCCTACCTGGCCGGAATGATCGCGGGGGTGGTGACGAAGACCGGGGTGATCGGCGCGATCGGAGGCACCGAGCTGCCACCCGTCCGCGATGGCTTCGCCGCGTATACGGCCGGCGCCCGGTCGGTCAGACCCGACGTGAGAGTCGTGACGTCCTACATCGGCAACTGGGACGACGTGAGCGCGGGGAAGGAGCAAGCGCTCGCCCAGATCTCGCAGGGCGTCGATCTGATTTTCCAGAACGCCGATGCCGCCGGCCTCGGGGTCTTTCAGGCCGCGCGTGAGACGCGGCGGGCCCTGGTCTTCGGATCGAATGCGGATCAGAACGCGGTCGCGCCGGACGTCATCATCGGAAGCGTCGTGATCGACCTGCCGCACGCGCTTCTCACGGTCGCCCGCCGCGTCCGCGAGGGGCCGCTCCCAGGAGAAGCCCTTTCCCTGGGCGCCGAGACCGACGCCGTGCGGTTCGCCTTCAACCCCGCCCTGACCGACCGGTTGCCAGCGGGGCTGCCGGAGCGAGTGGACTCCGCGTGGCAGCGCATGCGGCGCGGTGAGTTGACCGTGCCGCGCGATGCCGTGCCGGCCGAGGGTGCCTCCCCAGCGTCGACCCGATGACGATACCGGCGACCCGGCTCGCCCAACGACTCGATGAGATCCTGGGCACGCGGGAAGTCCCGGACTACGACGGCGCTCTCAACGGACTCCAGTGCGATCATCGCGGCCCGGTCGCGCGGATCGGCGCAGCGGTCGATCTCTCGGGGCAGGTGATCGGGCAGGCCGCCGCCCGCGGGATCAACTTCCTGATCGTGCACCACGGGATGTTCTGGGGCGGACCGGGGCCACTCGTCGGACCGGCATACGAACGACTGCGCCGGCTCTTCGAGCACGACATTGCGGTCTACAGCTCCCACCTGCCGCTCGACGCGCATCCGGAGCACGGGAACAACGTGCTTCTCGCCAGGGCGCTTGGCCTGCTGCCCTCGCACCCGTTTGCGTCCTTCCGTGGCCTGGCGGTCGGCTGCGCCGGCGAAACGGACCTGGAGACGCGCTCGTTGATCGACGCGACCGAAGCCTTCGTGCGGGCGTATGGTGGCAGCGTCCGGGCGAGCGCGATGGAGCCGGGCCGCCGCACGAAGCGCTGGGCGATCTGCACCGGCGCCGGCGCGTCGAGTGAGACGCTGCGGGAGGCGCGAGCCTCGGGCATCGACACGCTCATCGTCGGCGAGGGGCCGCACCATACCGCTGTGGAGGCCGCCGAGTCGGGCGTCGTCATCCTCTATGCCGGGCACTATGCCACGGAAACGTTAGGCGTGCAGTCCATCGCCAGCCACATCGCGGAGTCCGTGGGAGTCTCCTGGGAGTTTCTCCTCGCCCCCACCGGCCTCTGAGCCGTGATGATCCTCGAGCTCCACGGGATCACGAAACGGTTCGGCGGCGTCGTGGCTCTGGAGGAAGCGTCGCTGCGCCTGCGGCGCGGCACCGTGCACGCGCTGCTGGGTGAGAACGGAGCCGGCAAGACGACGCTGATGCGGATCGCGGATGGCTTGATCCGACCGGATGCGGGTGAGCTTCGCCTGCGAGGGGCACCGTTCATGCCACGCTCGCCGGCCGACGCGATGGCGTCCGGGCTGGCCATGGTGCACCAGCATTATGCCATCGTCCCCCCACTGACCGTTGCCGAACACGTCGCGCTCGTGCTCCGGGGGAGATACGACCCGCTCCGAGCCGCGGAGATCGTGCGGCAGATCGGAGCGCGCACCGGCCTCACACTGGATCCGTCCCGCCTCGCGGGGGACCTGGGTGTGGCGGCGCAACAGCGACTGGAGATAATGAAGGCGCTGGCGACAGACGCGGAGGTGCTGATTCTGGACGAACCCACCGCGGTCCTCACGCCGGCGGAAAGCGGCGAGCTGCTGTCGTGGATGGGGGCCTTTCGCGCGAGCGGCGGGAGCGTGGTGCTGATCACGCACAAGCTGCGCGAGGCGCTCGGGATCGCGGATGATCTGACGGTGCTCCGCCGCGGGCGGGTGGTCCTCGCCGGCCGGCGCGAGGAACTCTCGCGCGAGCAGATCGTGACGGCGATGCTGGGTCACTCGAGGTTCGACCTCGGCATGTCTGGCGCATGGCAGCCGGCGACGAACGCAACGGTCGTGACCGCGTCGGCGCTCGAGCTCCGCGACGCCCACGGTGCGATACGCATTCGCGGCGCCGATTTCCAGATCGGGCCGGGCGAGCTCATAGGCGTGGCGGCGGTCGAGGGCTCGGGGCATCGGGAGCTCCTCCGCGCGCTGAGCGGACGGATGCCGCCGGCGGCCGGCACTCTGCGCCTCCCCACGCGGGTGGGCTTCATTCCCGAGGACCGCCAGCGTGATGCTCTGGCGCTCGACATGACCATCGCCGAGAACCTGGCGCTGGCCGGCGCGGGCGCACGACGCGGCGCGATGAACTGGCGCGCGATCGAACGGCGCGCGCGACGATTGCTCAAGGCGAACGGGCTTGGCGCGATGGAGCCGCATGCGCTGGCGGGAACGCTCTCCGGCGGAAACCAGCAGAAGCTGGTTCTCGCGCGCGAGCTCGATGAGGCACCACCGCTGGTCGTGGCGGAGAATCCCACCCGTGGTCTGGATCTGCAGTCGACGGACGATGTCTTCACGCGGTTGCGTGCCGCCCGCGCCGCCGGGGCCGCGCTGGTCGTGTACTCGAGTGATCTGGACGAGGTGCTGGCGCTGGCCGACCGTGTGCTCGTGGTGTTCGGCGGCTCGGTACGCGAAGTCCCGAAGGACCGCGACAGCGTCGGGCGCGCCATGCTTGGAGCGGCATGAGCGAGCCGCGTGGGGCGCGCTGGCAGCTCGCCGTGCTCTCGATGGCGATCGTCCTCGGCATGGCGCCGTGGTTCGCCGCGACGGTAGTGTCGGGGCCGATGGGCGCGGAGCTCGGGCTGAGCCCGGGACAGCAGTCCTGGCTGACCCTCGCCGTGCAGCTCGGCTTCGTGCTGGGATCGGTCGTGAGCGCGGCGACGCTGCTGAGCGACCGTTGGAGCGCCCGTCGCCTGGCTGCGGGAAGCGCCCTGCTCGCCGCGCTCGTCACGGCGCTGCTCGCGCTGCGCTCCCTGAGCCCCGGTGCGGCCATCGCGCTGCGACTGCTGGCGGGGGCGGCGCTGGCCGGCGTGTACCCGCCGGGCATCAAGATCGCCGCCGGTTGGACGCGCCAGCGCCGCGGCACGGCGATCGGCATTCTCGTGGGCGCTCTGACGTTAGGTTCGGCGAGCCCCCATCTGCTTCGTGTAGCGATCGACGCCGCGGCGTGGCGCCCGGTGCTGCTGATCGCCGCCGCCAGCGCCGTGCTGAGCGCCGCGCTGTTCGCGGGCGTGACGCGGGAGGGACCGTATCAGGCCCCGTCCGCACCGTTCGATCCTCGCGTGCTTGGACAGGTGGTACGCAACCGCGGCGTGATGCTCGCGACCGGTGGGTACCTCGGCCACATGTGGGAGATCTACGCCATGTGGAGCTCGATCGGCCTCTTCTTCGCCGAGGTGCTGCGATGGCACGGGCGCACGGAGCTTCTGGCTCCGGTGATTGCGTTCGGCGCGATAGGTATCGGCTCCCTCGGGTGCGTCGCCGGTGGCCTGTGGGCGGACCGCATCGGGCGGTCTCGCGTCACGATCGTCGCCATGGCGGTCAGCGGAGCCTGCGCGCTCCTGATCGGCGTGCTGGCGGAGTTCTCCCTGCTCCTCGGTGTGGGCATCGCGCTGCTGTGGGGGATGGCGGTCGTGGCCGACTCGGCACAGTTCTCCGCGTGCGTGACGGAGCTGTCGCCCAGGGACTACGTGGGAACGGCGGTCACGCTGCAGACGGCGCTCGGGTTTCTCCTCACGATGGCGACCATCGTGCTGGTGCCGCGCTGGGCGGCGGCCTGGGGATGGCAGTGGGCCTACGTGCCGCTGGCGATCGGGCCGGCCCTGGGAATCCTGGCGATGTGGCGTCTGTGGATCGAGCGGCGCATCTGATGTTGCCCCTCGGACCTGACAGACGCTCTCTGGTTCAAGGACCGTGATCTCGCGCGATCGCCCGCTAGCGCGCCGGGTGGCAGCCGTGGGGTTGCGATTCGCCGCGCCGTTGGCGGCGGCGGCGCTCGTGCTGTCGCTTCTCCTGGCGCTGACCGGCTTCGACGTCGTCGCGGCGCTCGCCGCACTCTGGCGAGGCGCAGCTGGCTCTCCGGACGCGGTTCTTTCCGCCACCCTGGTGCGAGCCACACCGCTACTCCTCGCCGGACTTGGCGTGGCGATCGCGTTTCGCGCGGGCGTCTTCAACATCGGCGCCGAGGGCCAGCTGCTCGCGGGCGCCACCGCGGCCACGGTGATGGCCCTGTCGACGGTCGGATCGTGGGGGAGTGCCGGCGCCGTGCTCGGACTGCTGGCCGGCGCCCTGGCCGGCGCGGGCTGGGCGTGGACACCGGCCTGGCTCAAGCGCCGATTCGGCGTGCTGGAAGTCATCTCGACGATCATGCTGAACTTCGTCGCCCTGCACGGCGTGAGCTACCTCGTGCGCGGACCGCTGCAGGAGCCGACGCGCGTCTATCCGCAGTCGCCGACGCTTCCGGAGATCGCTCGTCTGCCCGTCCTGAACGAGGCATCGCGCCTGCACGCCGGGTTCGTGCTCGCCGTCGCACTCGCGATCGTGGGGGCGCTGACGCTGCGCCACAGCGCCGCGGGGTTCCGGCTCCGCGCCGTCGGCGCCAACGCGGCAGCCGCTGCCAGCGCGGGACGCATCGACGTGGCGACGGTTCAGACCCGGGCCTTTCTGGCGAGCGGTGCCCTGGCGGGTCTCGCGGGTGGGGTTGAAGTGCTGGGGGTGACGTTCGCGCTGTACGAGAATCTCTCACCAGGCTACGGGTACACGGCGATCGCGGTCGCGCTCCTGGCCGGGCTGCGGCCGAGTGGCGTGATTCTGAGCAGCGTTCTCCTGGGCGGGCTCGGGGCCGGCGCATCCGCGATGCAGCGCGACGCGGGAGTACCGGCCGGGGCGGCAGCGGTGACCGAGGCCGTGCTGGTGCTCACGCTCCTGGCGGGCCATGCCCTCGTCCGCAACGATGCGACCCGGACGTGGCGCGGCGCCGTGGCGCGGTGGCGCGCACGGGAGCGAGGCACTCTACGGTGATCACGCCATGATCGAGCTCGCAACCGTCTTTCTCGAGGCGGCCGTCCGCGGCGCTACGCCACTTGCGTTTGCCGCCATCGGCGAAACCGTGACGGAACGTGCCGGCGTGATCAACATCGGCCTCGAGGGCATGATCATCGCGGGCGCGTTCGGCGCCGCGGCCGGCGCGCTCGTGATCGGGCCGATCGGCGGGTACGGCGCCGCCGTGGGCGCCGGGAGTGTGATGGCCGCCCTCTTCGCCGTGTTCACCGTTCGATGGCGCACCGATCAGATCATCACCGGGACTGCCGTCACCGTTGGGGCGCTGGGGCTGACCGCGATGCTGTATCGCACGATGTTCGGGGCCGGCGGCGTGGCGCTCTCGGTGCCCACCACACCCCCGGTCGCACTGCCGTTGCTGTCGCAGATCCCGCTGTTGGGCCGCCCGTTCTTC
Organism: Gemmatimonadaceae bacterium; assembly: GCA_035454665.1. Lineage (GTDB taxonomy): Bacteria > Gemmatimonadota > Gemmatimonadetes > Gemmatimonadales > Gemmatimonadaceae > DATIGO01. The sequence goes on from DATIGO010000137.1 coordinate 7,932, forward strand.
GTGCAGCCGCCGGTCACGTACGTTGCGTATCTCGCCGTCGCGCTCGCGTGGTGGTTCCTCTTTCGCACCAGACGTGGGCTCGCCCTGCGTGCGGCCGGCGAGGCGCCGGTGGCGGTGCTGGCGGCGGGTCACTCGCCGGCCAGACTGCGGACCCTGGCGATCCTGATCGGTGGGGCGATGGGCGGACTGGGAGGTGCTTCCATCGTGCTGGCGCAGGTGGGGACGTTCGCCGAAGGCATGTCGGCGGGCCGCGGGTTCATCGCGCTCGCGATCGTGGCACTCGGGCGCTGGCATCCGATCGGGGCCGCCGGTGCCGCGCTGCTCTTCGGCGGCGCGATCGCTCTGCAGCACCTGGCGCAGGCCGCCGCCGTGCGGCTGCCGTATCAGGCGTTCCTCGCGCTCCCGTACCTCCTGACGCTGTTCGCGCTGGCCGGCGGAGCGGGACGGCGCCACGCCCCGGCGGCGCTGGGGCGGCCGCTGCCAACGCTGGAATGAGCCGTGCAGGACACGTCCCGTCCGGGCACGGGTCAGCAGTCCGCGAGCGCGCTCGTCCAGCGCGAGTACCACTCACCCGACTCGCGGCGCTCGAGCAGCTGGTACGACAGTCCCTCTTCGGTGTCGCGGCGCAACAGCAGCGCCGGGACCCGGGTGCGCAGCACGCGGAAGGCGGCGAGCAACTCGATCGACCCCGCGTGCTCCTCGAGCCCGATGGACCGCTCGAGATACCGCGGGACGAAGGAGGAATCGGGGCCGGGAGCGCGCTCGAGCACGAGGACGAGCTGCTCCTGCAGGGGATTCGCCTCCTGCTGAACGGTGCGGACGACCTCTGCGAGGATGATGACGGTCGCGTCGAGCCTAACGCTGTTCGCCTGGCGCACCACGTACGGACGGCCACGGAACGCGACGGCCGTGTCTCCGCCGACGCGGGAAGCGGCTCGCGCGACGGCCACCGTCCGGCTGGCCGAATCCCGCGGGGTCAGCGCGGGAAGTGAATCGAAGGCGAGTGCCAGGACACGTGCGCGCGGAAATCCCACGCGCCACTCACGCCAGCCCGCGCTCGAGTCCAGCGGTGCCAGGTCGGCGATGGGCCAGCTCACGCACTGGGCGGCGGCCGCTTCGCCCAGCGCCATCACGCGCGCCGTCCCCACGCTGTCGCCCCCCGCAAAGAGCTGCAGCTCCAACCCGTCGACGCGTGCACTCGAGATCCGCAATGTGTCCAGCCGGTCCCGGCTGGAGAAGGCAGGATCGACGAGATGCGCCTGCCCCGGCGCGCCGGCCGACACCGCGAACAGCAGCCCCACGGCTGTGTCCCAGGTGACAGGCGAGGCGAGGGGCTCGGCGGGGCCCGGTGGCGGCTCGTCGACCACGGTCGTATCGTTGCCGCGCGTCGAGTCGTCGTCGGAGCAGCGCGCGAATCCGATCAGCGCCACGACCACGAGCGACGCGATGGCTCCGGCTGACCGGCGAGTGGGTCTCGGCATTTGGATTCAATCTGCGGCGTTCCCTGCACCCGTCAATCGATGATCGACCGTCTCGCTAGGCATGCTCGGCCGCGGCCCCCGGTCGCATCGCTCCAGTCCGCGGGACGAACCACGTGACCGAGACGCCCAGCGAGCCCGCCCCGGCGGCGGGGGGGGAGAGGATCCAGCCCGCCGGGGCGCAGAGCCTCCTCGCCCGCATCGGACTCCCGCGCCGGGAGCTGCGTGCATGGGCGATGTACGACTGGGCACTGTCGGCCCTTCAGACCACGGTGCTCGTCGCGGTCTTCCCGATCTTCTTCGTCCGCGTGGCGGGAGCGGACGTGGCCGAGTCGCGCGCGACCCAGGCCCTGGCCGCGGCCAACACGCTGGCCGCGGTGATCGTCGCGCTCCTCTCTCCGATCCTGGGGGCGATGTCGGACGTCGCGGCGGCGAAGAAGCGGATGCTCCTCGGTTCGATGCTGGTGGGCGCGGCCGCGACGGCAGGGATGTTCTTCATCCAGCGGGGTGATCTCGGACTGGCCTCGACGCTGTTCGTGATCGCACTCGTCGGCGCCACCGCCAGCGTGGTGTTCTATGAGGCGCTGCTCCCGCACCTCGCTTCGCCCGAGGAGATCGACCGCGTGTCGTCGGCGGGCTACGCGATCGGGTACCTGGGGGGCGGCGTGCTGCTGGCCCTCAACCTGGCCTGGATCCAGCGCCCGGAGTGGTTCGGACTGCCGAGCGGACCGGAGCTCTCGGAGCGCGCAGCGTCGCTCCCCGCGCGACTGGCCTTCGTGTCCGTGGCGGTGTGGTGGCTCGTGTTCTCCATCCCGCTCCTGCGCCGTGTACCGGAGCCACCACGGCGGCTGGAAGCCGACGAGCGCGTCGGGCAGAGCGTGTTCATCATCCCGTTCGTGCGACTCGCGGAGACGTTTCGGCAGTTGCGCGGCTATCGCCAGGCGTTTCTCATGCTGCTCGCCTTTCTCGTCTACAACGACGGGATCCAGACGATCATCAAGATGGCGACGGCCTACGGCACGGAGATCGGCATCGGACAGTCCGCGCTGATCGCGGCGATCCTGCTGGTGCAGTTCGTGGGGGTGCCGTTCGCTTTTCTCTTCGGGCTGCTCGCCGGGCGGATCGGCGCGAAGCAGGCGGTCTTTCTGGGACTGGTCGTGTACACGGGGATCAGCATCGTCGGGTACTTCATGACCACGGCGACACACTTCTTCATCCTCGCCGGGCTGGTGGGAATGGTGCAGGGCGGAACCCAGGCGCTGAGCCGGTCGATGTTCGCGACGCTCGTCCCGGCACACAAGTCGGGTGAGTTCTTCGGGTTCTACAGCGTGTTCGAGAAGTTCTCGAGCATCCTCGGGCCCCTGGTGTTCGCGGCCACCATCGCGCTGACCGGTAGCAGTCGCAACGCGATTCTCTCGGTCATCCTCTTCTTCGCGGTCGGCGCGGGGCTGCTGGCGCTGGTGAACATGGAGGAAGGGCGCCGGATCGCGCGCGAGGCGGAGAGAGGGCTCCGGCCCGGCTGACGCCGGAAGGTTCACCGCTCGTCAGGCGCCGCAGGATCTGATGTGGAGGCGAGACTGGGAGACGGGGGGTGGCACGGGGGGCGTGGCACCGTTGGCGGGGGGAGGGAGGGACCTGCAAGATCCCAGTGCCACGCGTCGCGCCGCTCGTTCGTGCGCGGATCCTTGAGCGGCTTGTACTGGAGTCGGGATGCGTGCAGGCCCGCGCTGTGGCCCCAGGCGATGAGCCGGCTCCGATCCGTGGAGACCAGATGCGCCATCGCGTGCCCGTACCAGAGGTGGCGGTGCAGCCACAACCCGCCGTCCATGGCGTGGATCATGCCATCGCGTCGGCGGGCGAATTCGACCAGTAGGAAGTAGTCGTCCGGTGCGTCGTGGGCTGCGTGGGCCATGCCCGGAACATCTTACGCTGATGCGCGTCGCGCCGGACCCCGCCGCGCGTCCCCGCGGAGTGCCCGCGGTCTACTGGCAGACTAGCTGGCCTTCCACGGTAGCCGGCGACATGGCAGGAACCGCACCGATGAACATCGCGCACTGAATGGGATAGGCGAGCGGATGGGTCACCCGCGCCGCCCACCCGGCCGCGCTGATGGTCCCCCAGGTCACGACCACCCCGGGCGTCAGACTGATGTTCAGGGCGGTGAGGTTGTTGGTGTAGGTGTTGTGGTCGTAGTAGTAGGCCTCCTGCGCCGTCGCCATGTTGCGAAGATCCGACTTCAGGGACGCCGTATTGGCCTTGCCCTTGGTGTTCTGGAACTTCGGAATGGCGATGGCGGCAAGCACACCAATGATCACTACCACGATCAGTAGCTCGATCAGGGTGAAGCCGCGTCGGAAGCGAAGCATAGGAATCACGAGTCGAGCGAGCGAAGTCGGCGCCTGTTCAGACGCCGTCTGGGGCGTTGCCGACCCCATCCGGGGAAGCGACGCCCACTCCTTGGCCCACGTCATCCCCTGGACTACGCAACGGGAGGGCCGGCGGCGCCTGTTATCCGTAATCCGTTGATATATAAAGAGTTACGCGGGCGCCGAGGAGGAGGGTTTCAGGGTGCGGCCGACTCGTTTCGCGACAAATCCGGCACCTTGCAAGACCTTGGCGTATGAGGCGTTACGCCTTCGCGTCGAGCCAGTTGGGCCCTACGCCGACGTCCACGACCAGGGGCACTGAGAGGGTGGTAACCTGCTCCATCTCACGCCGCACCAGTTCGGCGACCCCGGCGAGCTCGCCGGGGTCGACCTCGAAGACCAGCTCGTCGTGGACCTGGAGGATCATGCGACTGGCATGCCCGCCGGTCCGAAGGGCGTTGTGGATCCGGATCATGGCGATCTTGATGAGGTCGGCCGCGGATCCCTGAATCGGCGCATTCGTGGCCACCCGTTCGCCGAACGCGCGTGTGCTGAAGTTGCGGTCGCGCAGCTCCGGCACGTAGCGCCGCCGCCGGAAGATCGTCTCCACGTACCCGTTCTCACGCGCGAAGGCGATCTGCGAGTCGAGGTAGTCCCGCACGCCCTTGAAGCGCTCGAAGTATGTCGCGATGAAGGCCTTGGCTTCAGCCACGGAGATCCGGAGCTGACGCGCCAGGGCGGTCGCACCTTGGCCGTAGATGGTTGCGAAGTTGATCGTCTTGGCCCGTGCCCGCATGTCGCCGGTCACCGCCTCCACGGGGATGCCGAAGATGACGGCGGCGGTTTGCCGGTGGATGTCTCCGCCCGATGCGAAGGCCTCGACGAAGGCCGGATCGCGGGAAAGGTGCGCGAGCAGTCGCAGTTCGATCTGGGAGTAGTCGGCGACCAGGAGTTGCCAGCCCGGCTGCGCCACGAAGCCGCGCCGGATGTCGCGACCGAGCTCACGGCGGATGGGGATGTTCTGCAGGTTCGGGTCGCTGGAGGAGAGGCGTCCGGTCGCCGCGATCGTCTGGTTGAACGACGTGTGCAGTCGTCCGTCGTCGGGGTGGATCAGCTCGGGGAGCGTGTCGAGATAGGTCGACTCCAGCTTGGCGAGCTCGCGGTATTCCATGAGCAGCGCCGGCAGGACGTGCCCCTCATCCGCGAGTTGCTGGAGGACACTGGCGTCGGTGGACGGCCCGGTCGACGTCCGCTTCCGGATCGGTAGCCGCAGCTTTTCGAAGAGGATCGTGCGGAGCTGCTGATTCGAATTGATGTTGAAGTTCTCCCCTGCCGCAGCGAGGATCTCCTGCTCCACCTCCTCGCGCTCCCGCTGGAAGCGGGCTTTCAGCGAACGGAACCAGTCGACGTCGATCGAGACGCCGACCTGCTCCATGTCGGCGAGCACCTCCACGAGTGGTATTTCGATTTCCCGGAAGAGTGTCGCGAGGTCGTGTGCGGCAAGCTGCGTCTCGAAGACACTCTTGAGGCGGAGCGCGATGTCGGCGTCCTCGCACGAGTAGTCGCGCGCCGCCTCCACCGGCACGACATCGAAGGGGAGCTGCTGGCGTCCGCGCCCGCAGAGGTCCTCGTACGACATCATGCGGTAGTCCAGGAACTCCAGGGCGAGGAGATCGAGGCCGTGTGCGCGACGCCCTGGATCGAGGACGTAGCTCGCCAGCATGGTATCGAACTCGAGGCCGGCGAGTCCTGCGCCCGCTCGACGCAGCACGAGCAGATCGAACTTCGCGTTTTGCGCGGTCTTGCCGACGGCGGGATCGGTGAGCAACTCGCGGAGCGGCGCGAGCTCCGCGCTGGTGAGCGGCGGCAGATTGTCCGGTGGCCTCGTGCCTCCGGCGAGCAGGCGGGCCGCAACGCTCGTCTCGTCCGCGTTTCTGGCGCGGGACTTTGCCGCGGATCTCCTCACCCGGCCGCTCGCTGTGGCCGATTTCGGAGTGTCACCGGCATCGGCCGGTTCGCCTTCGGAGTCGTCCCCCGTCTCTGCGCCGTTCCGGACGGCGGCGATCTCCGGGAGCTCGCCGAGCAGCTCCGCCTGCAGCGGGCGCCACTCGCGGTGTGCCAACGGCAGGTAGTATGCCTCGCGCGGGGCGAGCGCGATCGAGATCCCCACGAGCCGTGAGCGCAGGGGGTCGACCTGACGCGGGCGGCCATCCTCCGGGACCGTCTCGGTATCGATCGCGATGTGCCCGGCGGCGCGCGCGCGTTGCACGAGCCCCTGCACTGCGGCGACATCGGCCACGACGGAGTATTGCCGATCCGCCTGATCCGGGGCCGGCGTCGCGGACACGTCGACTTCGCGGTCGAGTTCGCGGAGCAGCGAGGTGAACTCGAGCTCGAGGAAGAGCTGCCTGAGTCGCGTGACGTCCGAGGGGCGGGTGCGCAGCGCCTCCAGGTCCAGGGTCACCGGGACGTCGTCGTGAATGGTGACCAGGCGCTTGGAGAGCCGGGCCCGATCGGGGAAGGCGAGCAGCGCCTCCCGCGGGCGCTTGCCGGTAATGCGCGGCGCGGCGGCGATGATCGTCTCGAGACCGCCGTGGGCGCGCACGAGCTCGCGGGCCGTCTTCTCCCCGATGCCCGGCACGCCGGGGACGTTGTCGGACGCATCTCCCACGAGCGCCAGGAAATCGGTGACGTGTTCGGGGGGTACGCCGAGCCGCTGGTCGGCGTTAGGCACGCCGACCCATTGTTCCTCCACGCCGGCCGGACCGCCCCGGCCGGGATTGAGCAGCCAGACACCCGGCCGCACGAGCTGCTGGAAGTCCTTGTCGCCGGAGACCACGACCACCGGCACGTTCCGCTCCACGGCGAGGCGCGTGAGGGTGCCGATGACGTCGTCGGCCTCGTAGCCCGGCACCGACACGATGGGGACGCGATAGGCGTCGAGCAGTTGCGCGATGCGCGTGAGACCCTGGTCGAAGTCGGACTGAAGCTCCTCCGTCAGCTTCTGCCGCGTCGCCTTGTATTCCGGGAAGACCTCATGACGGAACGATGTCCCGGAATCATGCACCCAGGCGAGATAGGCGGGACGGTGGCTTGTCCGGAGACGCTGGAGAAAGTTCACCACCCCCCACGCCGCGGACGTGTTCTCGCCGCGCGCGGTCGTGAGCGGTCGCGAGATCAGCGCGAAGAAGGCCCGGTAGATGAGGGCGTAGCCGTCGACCAGGAAGAGTGTCGGACCCATCGGCGGCGCCACGGTGGCACCGGCCTCGCCGGTGGTATCGTCAGGCGGCACGGTTCGTCGAATCCAGGGAGTGGCCGGGATGGCCGGGCAGGCGTGGCGCCACCGGCGCACCCGGATGCACGGATTGCTTCCGGAAGTCTAACGCGCGCAGACGCGGCTCAAGAAAAAAAACCGCCTGCCATGGGATGGCAGGCGGATCCCCCAAAGGGAGCGGGGAAGGGAGCGCTTTCAGACGCGCGTTACGTTGGCCGCGTGGAGCCCCTTGGCGCCGGTCTGGATCTCGAAATCCACCTCCTGCCCTTCCGCCAACGTCTTGAAGCCATCCATCTGAATGGATGAAAAGTGCACGAACACGTCCTCGCCGCCGTCTTGCTCAATGAAGCCGTAGCCCTTGGCGTCATTGAACCACTTAACCTTCCCTCTGGCCATGCAAGCTGCCTCCTGCGGGGTGATTCGCTCCCGCACAAAGCTGGTGCGGGGCAAACCGCGGTGGTTTGCGGCCACCTATATAGGTGGGTCCGGTAACGGTGTCAAGAGAAGCCGTTACAGGACAACACGATACCGTCACCGATCCCGCACGATCCGAACGCGGGATGGCTCGGCAACTCCTTCCCAGCCGCGCATGCCGCTTGGTGATAAAGGACACAAAAGAGCGGCGAGCGAGCCCTTCGCCTGCCGGTTGCTCCGCCACGCGCGACCCCAGGGGGAGCAGATGCTCACGCCCACCTGCACGGCGGGCGGACGGCTGCATGGGAACGTGGTCCGACGCGGCACGAAACCGGGCCGGGACCGCCGGCCGGGAGCCGCGCCGGGGATCGCGATCGACTACTGAGCCAGCACCCGGCGCATCGCGGTCTCGAACTCCCCCTCGGACGTGAGCGACAGCCGCCACCGGCCGAAGCCGGTCTGGTCGATGAAGACGAGCTGCAGCCGGTGCTGCCGGTACTCCCAGATCTGGGTGCGGCCGCGCTGGCCGATGTCGCCGACCATGGGCTGGTAGATCTGATCCGGATTGCCTAACGCGACCATGACCCGGCCTCGATCGGTGAGCCACCCCGTCATCCCCTCTTCGCGAAACCGCACGTTGGCCTGGGCGATCCGGCCGAAGTAGTCCCGCAGTCCCTCGTGCTCCGACGTCTGCGGCACGGGATCCGTTTCCCGGAGAAACGCCGCCCACAGCGCCGCACGCGCATCGGCGGTGGCGCTGCGGAGTGCTTCGATCCGACCCGGTGACGCGAAGTACCGCAGGTAGTGCAGCATGTCGGAGAACGTGGCCACCGGCAGGTCTTCCCCGAACGCCACGAAGAGCGGCACTCGCACCGTGTCGGGGCTCCCGGCACGGCTCACCGCGAGCGACATCACGCCCACGCCGAGGCGCGCGACCGGCACCCCGAACGTGCCGCTGAAGAGATCTCCCCGGCGCGGCAGGACCAGGGAATCCGTCCAAAGCGGGGCGTTGCCGGCCCCGCCGGTGGCGGCGCCCCCCTCCGCGCGGACCACCACGCTCACCGGGAATGCCCCGGTGGATCCGTATCCCTCGAGGTAGACGGGGATGAGAGAATCGCGACCGAAGATGGCCGTGGCCCTCGGCGTCGCGACGATCCGCGGGACCGAGTCGATCCGCTCGCGCGGCGTCACCTCGTAGAACGCCACGGGCGAGGACACCGACCCGGGACCGAAGCGCGGGACCCCGACCGTGGCATCGACGGCACTGCCACGCGACGCCCGCTCGTCGCGGACCGTGAGGCGTACCTCGTACGTACCGGGCGCAAGACGCAGCATCTGCCGATACAGCACGCTTTCGTCGTCCCGCGTGGTCTCGCGCAGGGCGAGGACACGGACGGTTTCCCGACTGCGCAGCTCGCGCAGCAGCTGCGTTCCCTGGCGCACCTCGAGCCCCACGTGGTACATGGCCCGGTACCGGTCGCCCTCGCGCTCGAACCGAAGGGACCGATTCGCCAGCGCGACGGTGAGCACCATCGTCGTCGAGTCGAAGCGCGGCGTGGCGAAGAACGACAGGGTGCCCACGAACGGCGTCTCGCCACTCTCGGCAAGCAGTCCCATGCTGCGATAGAGGGTGACGACCTCGGGGATCTGCGGGACCTGCCGGGTGGACGCCGGCTGTGCCGGCGCCGTTGCGCGGGGTGGCGAGCCGGGGGGCTCAGAGGCCGGCCGCGATCGGCACCCGGCCATCCCTCCCATGAGCAGGATAGCCAAGGCAGTCCCTGCACCACCCCGATACGTCCGGCAACGCATTGCAGCCTCCCAGCACGCGGTCATGTCACAAGATACAAGATACGAGCGGAACGACCCCCATACAGCGTTTGCTTGCCGCGGTTCCCGTGCGGCATTAGGTTCGCGCCCGTGGCCAAGGAGAATCTCGTCGGGCAGACGGTTGCGGGGTACGCGATCCAGGAGCTCGTGGGGGAGGGTGGCACGTCGGTCGTCTACCGGGCCAGCCATCCGGACCACGGCACCGTCGCGTTCAAGGTGCTGCGGGACAAGCTGCGCCAGGACAAGACCGCGCTCGCGCGCTTCACGCGCGAGGCCAACTTCGGCAAGCGCGTCACCCATCCGAACGTCATCCGCACGATCGAAACGGGACAGGCCGACGGCCTGCCGTATCTCGTGATCGAGTGGGCGGAGGGAGATCTCCTCGAGCGCTATGCAAAGCGCAATGCGCCGATGCCGCGCGAGGAGGTGGCCAACATCGTCCTCCAGATCGCCGACGCCGTCGGCGCCGCCCATGAGTCCGGGATCGTGCACCGCGATCTCAAGCCGGACAATGCCATGTACGATCCGGCCACGGGCAAGGTCAAGCTGCTCGACTTCGGCATCGCAGCCGCGACGGACACATCGCAGGACGAGCGCCTCACGCGGGCTGGCTACTTCGTGGGCACGCTCATGTATGTGGCCCCGGAGGCGCTCTCCGGTGCGCTGGTGACCCCCGCCGCCGACCAGTACAGTCTGGCGACGATCGCCTATCTCCTGCTCACGGGCACGCTTCCCTACCTGGCGAAGTCGCCGAGAGAGATGTTCACGCAGCTCCTGTCACAGCCGCCGATTCCGCTGAACTCGGCGCGCCCGAACCTGGACTTCGGGGCGCGGGTCGAGAGCACGGTCATGCGCGCGCTCGCTCGCGAGCCTGCGGAGCGATATCCTGACGTACTGGTCTTCGCGCGCGAGTTGCACGCCGCGCTCACCAGTCCAGCGACCCCGGCGACGTCTCCCGGCGGAGGCGGTGGAGGGGCCGGGGGAGCGCCGGAGGAGGGGCTCTTTTCGCGGATGAAGGGGCTGTTCCGGAGGCCCGGGGCCTGACCGTACCTCACGGCGGCGCGGCTCGCGACCGACTCACCGGCTCGCGAAGGCTCCGCCCGATCTACCGTTCGCATGTCTGATCGCGCGGCCCTCATCCGCCTGCTGGCGGTGCGCTCGCTCCGCACGGGGCGGTTCACCCTCGCGTCGGGGCGCGAGTCGTCACACTACGTGGATGCCCGCCTAACGACGATGAGTCCCGAGGGGCTGGCTCTCATCGGCCCTCTGGCCCTGCGGACGATCCGCGGGCGGGGGTGGGCCCTCGATGCCGTCGGCGGCCTCACGCTCGGCGCGGACCCCATCGCCTACGCGATTGCCTACGCGAGCGTGTCGCAGCCGCCGCTCGTGCGCGCCTTCACCGTGCGCAAGGAGGCGAAGCAGCATGGGACCGGCCGGCTCGTCGAAGGGCCGCTGCAGCGTGGCGACCGGGTCGTGGTCGTGGAAGACGTGATCACCTCGGGAGGTTCGGCGCTGCGTGCCGCCCAGGCCGTGCAGGATGCCGGCGCACGGGTGACGGGCATCCTGGCCGTCGTCGACCGGGAGGAAGGGGGCCGGGAGGCGCTGGAGGGAGCCGGGTACGCCGTGCTCGCGCTCGCGACCCTGTCCGAGGTGTTGCGCGAGCTGCCCGCCGCCCCGGCGGTGTAGCTCGCGCCACCCGCGCCGCCGTCATCCGCACGGCCTACAGCTCGACGCCGAAGGGATCGAAGCTCCGCAGGCTGGGGAGGTGCGGCAGGACCAGCTCGTCGCGGAAGAGCTGCAGCATCCCCTCGCCGTCGTAGCGCTCGCGGAAATCCGTGGCCGTCAGGCGCAGCGCGCTCCTGAGGTGGCGCCCGAATGCCTGCGGGGACGAGTAGTCCAGTGCGTTCGCGGCGACGGCGATCGAGAGGCCGGGATTCTCGAAGAGCCGGGCCGCGCAGACGAGCCGGGCCATCGCGAGATACTGCTTGGGCGGCGGCAGGCTGGCGCGGAAGAAGCGGCTCATGAGCGTCGACGGGATCACCTGAAGCCGTCGGCAGAGGAGGCGGACGGTGCGGATCCGCGGGGCCTCGTCGAAGAGGATCTGGAAGAAGCGATGGCACCCCTCCGGCGCGGCGCCCAGGTCCGCTTCGATCCGGGCCAGCGCCACCCGATGGATCTCGCTCGTTTCGTCGTGCAGCAGCACCGACCGCAGCTGTTGCCAGCCCTGTGCCTCGCGCACATCGACCAGCGTGCGCACGCCGCAGCGTCCCAGCACCAGGACCGTCTGCGCCGCCTGCGGCGAGAGATTCGAGAGCAGCGCCACGGCGGGGATGCGGGGAAACTCCCGCACCACGCGCGCGAAGCGGGGCAGCTCCTCGTCGCGGCAGCGGGCGGTGGACACGACGACGGCCGCGGCCCGGCGATCGCGGAGGTCCCGCACGGCATCCTCCAGTGAATCGCGATGCCATGCGCGATAGATGCCATGGCCGGCGGCGTCGACCCGCAGCCGCTCGTCGGGGGTGAGAACCGTCGTGATCCGCGGGACGATGGCCGGATCGAGCGCATCGGACATGAGGCGGCGCAGCCTCGTTAGGTGCCATGGAGACGCGGGCGCCCGTTGGGGGCGGGCCGTCGAGCGCATCCATCATGGCACTCGATCGTCACCCCTCCGTCACCTGCTGCTGCCGCCCGCCGCGACCAGGGCTGCCGCCCGGCCGCCGGCGGCGGTCCAATGTGGTTATATTTCCCGGGCGCGGCCGGGCAGTCGCGACGGGGTGCTCGCACGCCGTCGAGGAAAGTCCGGGCTCCCAGGGCAAAGCGCCAGGTAACGCCTGGGCACGGCGCCAGTCGCCGTGACGGAAAGTGCCACAGAAAACAAACCGCCCGTCGCTCACGTGGCGGGTAAGGGTGAAACGGTGGGGTAAGAGCCCACCGCGCCGGCGGTAACGCTGGCGGCACGGCAAACCCCGCTGGAGCAAGACCAAATAGGCGGCGAGGAGTGGCCCGCTCCGATCAAGACGCCGCGGGTAGGTCGCTGGAGGACGGGGGCAACCACGTCCCGAGAGAAATGACTGCACCGGTGGAGCAATACCGCCGGAACAGAACCCGGCTTACAGGCCGCGCCACACGGATGCCCAGGGTTCCCCGCGAATCCTGGGCATCCGTCGTTTCCCCGGCGGACACACCGCCCTGCGCCTCATTCGGACGCACGACGGCCGGGCGGCGCGCTCGCCTCAGTCGACGAGCCGGAGCGGCATGATCAGGCACAGGTAGCGCCCGACGCCGTTCCACTTCTCCGGCGTGACCACCGCCGCCCGCTCGGCCGTCTTGAACGTGACGCGCACCTCGTCGGTCGGCATGTAGCGCAGGATCTCCAGCAGGTACGTGCTGTTGAACCCGATGTCGAGGGGATCGCCCGTATACTGGATCGCGATCTCATCCTGCCCCTCCCCAACGTCCGGTGTCTGTACCGTGAAGCGGAGGAGTGCCGTCGCGAACGACAGCTTCACGCGGTGCGTCTGGTCCGACGCCACCACCGCCATCCGTCGAAGTGCCGCGACGAGAGAGGCCCGGTCGATGAGGGCGACGCGATCGTTGTCGCGTGGAATGACCTGATCGTAGTTCGGGTATGGGCCCTCGATCAGGCGCGTCGAGACGCTTGCGAGTGGACTGCGGAACGCCAGGTGGTTCTCCCCGCGGCCGATCTCGACCTCCTCGTCCGGCGGGAAGACACGTCGTACCTGCTCGAGGGCGCGCGGGGGCACAATGAAGTCGCCTGTTGCCCCGGACGCTGCTTCCGCAGGGACCTCATACAGAGCGAGCCGGTGCCCATTCGTGGCCACCATCCGCAGCTGCTCCGCCTGGACCTGCCAGAGAACGCCGTTGAGGATCGGCCGGCTCTCCTCCGTCGAGACGGCGAACGCCGTTCGGGAGATCAGCTCGTGCAGCAATCCGGCCTTGATCCGCCAGGGTGCAGAGAAGTCGACGGGTGGAAACGCGGGATACTCGTCCCGCGGGAGGCCCAACAGCTTGAACCGGGCGCGCCCGCATTCGAGCGTGGCGCGCTGTTCGCCGAGGGCTGCGATCTTGACCGGCGCGGGAGGCAGCTCCCGCGCAATCTCCCCGAGCCGCTTCGCCGGCAGCGTCAGTGCACCCGACGCCTCCACTTCGGCCGGAACCTCCACGGAAACGGCGACGTCGAGGTCGGTGCCTGAGAGCCTCAGCCCGCGCTCTGTCGCCTCGACCAGGATGTTCGACAGGACCGGCAGGGTCGTCTTGGCCGGAACCGCCGAGGCCACGCTCGTAAGAGCTTCCTGAAGTCGCTCGCGCGCAATCGTGAAGCGCATTGGTTTACCAGCCTCCGCGAGGAGGGAATGAGGAGGAAATGGGAAAGCGGGCTGTCTGTAGTGCTGTTGTATGAAAGAAAAAACTACAGTAACAGCAGGGATGTGGAGATGTGGGGAGGAATGCCCTCAACTGGCCGCCGGCATCAGTTGAAGTGCCGCGTCGTGCAGACGTTCCGCAAAAAGCTTGTCTTCCTTCCGGAGATGCTTCGCGCGTTCGAGACTGTGGATAACGGTGGAATGATCCCGTCCGCCGAAGGCATTTCCAATTTCTTTGAGGTGCGCGTTGGTAAGTTCGTCGCAAAGGAGCATCGCGGCCTGGCGCGGGATCGCGATCTCGCGGACGCGGCTCTTCGAAACCAGCGCCGCGGTCGAGACACCCCAGACCTTCGCGACCGCGGCCTGGATTGCCGGAATGGAGATCGTGCTGCGTCCGCCGTTCAGCGCGTCGCCGGCGGCTCCGGGCGAGCGGATCTTGTCGCGTAGGGCCTCCTGCGCAAGCTCAATAGTAACAGGCTGTTGGCGCAGTGAGGCGAAGGCGAGGAGCTTGATGATACAACCCTCGAGCTCACGCACACTGGAGCGAACGTGCTCGGCAATGAGCTGCAGGACCTCCTCCGGTATCGTTTCCTGGAGGTGATCGATTTGCGCTTTGCGGCGGAGGATCGCAATGCGATGCTCGAGGTCCGGCAGGAGGATGTCGGCGACCATGCCCCACTGGAAGCGCGTCACGAGTCGCGCCTCGATGCCGGGAATCTCGCTCGGCGGGCGATCGCTGGTGAGCACGATCTGGCGCCCGCTTTCGTACAGGGCATTGAAGGTGTGGAAGAACTCCTCCTGGGTGGCTTCCTTTCCCTTCAGAAAATGCACGTCGTCGATGAGCAGGAGATCGAGCTCGCGGTACTTGCGCCGGAAGGCATGCGTTGCACGAGTCTGGATCGACTGCACGTACTCATTGGTGAACTGCTCGGCGCCGAGATAGACGGCGCGGGTGCTCGGCACGCGATCGAGGATGGCGTGGGCGATCGCGTGCATGAGGTGGGTCTTGCCGATCCCGGTGGCGCCGTAGATGAAGAGCGGATTGAAAGCGCGCCCCGGGCTTTCCGCGACGGCGAGAGCGGCGGCGGCGGCGAGTTCGTTCGACTTGCCGACGACGAAATTGGCGAACGTGTAGCGAGCACTCAGCGCTGGCCGTGGCGGAAGCACACCAACCTGCTGCGGTGTGGTGCCGGTGCTGCTCGCGGGATAGGAGACGAAGAGGTCCATCTGAACGCGCTCCTGCGATCGCGCGTCGACGACGAACTGCACGGCGCACGGGTGGCCGAGAGCGATCGGTGCGAGCGACGAGAGGAGCTCGGCGTGCTTGGACTCGTTCCAGTCGGCTGAGAACTGGTCGGGCACCGCGACAACCAGGCGCTCCCCGATGAACTCGAGCGGCCGGGTCGGTTCGAGCCAGGTGCGGAAGGTGTGTTCAGGGATCTCGCGCCGCGCGCATTCGAGAAGGCGACTCCAAACTTCCTGCGGCGCGAGATTCATGCGGTGTGGAAAAGCGTGAGGGGCGCCGAAGGTATCGGCGCCTTGTGGAAAAGTCAACGCACTCCGGCGCCGTGCGCGAAGGATGCGCGTAAGACGTTGACAGCCTTGCGGTAAGGCCGCTACGTTTCGCACCCTGACATTTCGATTCGTCGTACCAGTCTCACATACGTCTTGTTATGGGCAAGCCGACTTACCGACCGCGCAACAAGCGGCGCATTCGCAAGCACGGATTCCGGACCCGCATGTCGACGCGTTGGGGCCGGGAGGTGCTGAGCCGGCGCCGGAAGAAGGGGCGGAAGCGCCTCACGGTGAAGCTTCCGTCCAAGTACGCGGCCGCGTAGAGGTCGCCTGCGTTTCTCGCGGGCGCACCGCTTGACGAGCGACGCGCAGATCCGGCGCGTGCAACGGGAGGGGAAGCTCATCCGGACGAAGCACCTGACAGTCCGGGTCGCTGCTTCCCCTCGAGCGCACATGCGAGTTGGGCTCATCGTTCCCCGCTTTGGTCACACGGCAGTCGCACGCAATCTGCTCAAGCGCCGGCTGCGGGAGATCGCGCGCCTGGAGATGCTTCCGCGGGAGCTGCCGTACGACATCATCGTGAGGGCGGCGGAGCCAGCCTACAGGCTCGACTTCGCTCGTCTTCGGGAGGAGGTGATCGAACTCCTGCGCCGCGCTGCTCCCACTGCCGCCGCATGAGCGAGGGATCCGCATGCGGTGGCTGCTTGTCGCGTTCGTTCGGGCCTACCAGCTCTTCATCGGGCCGCTGCTGCCGGCCACGTGTCGCTACTACCCGTCGTGCTCGGCCTACGCGATCGAGGCGCTGGAGCGGCACGGCGCCTGGCGTGGCTTGATCATGGCGGTGCGCCGCATCGCGCGTTGTCATCCGTTCCGCTCAGGCGGATACGACCCTGTCCCCTGAACCGAAACCGGACCTCGAGACACCGAGATGGACCGACGCACCGTCCTGGCAGTGATCCTGATCGCCGCGGTCATCTTGTTGACGCCGCGTTTCTTCCCGCCCGGACCCGCGGTGCAGCGGCCAGCGCCCGACACCCTGGTGGGTTCGCCCGCCGCTCCGGCACCGCCGGCGCCCACGATTGGCGCGAGACCCGATTCGATCACGCCAGCACCGGCACCCGCCGGCGCGCCTCCGCCTCCGACAGCGAGCGCGCCCCCGGAAACCGTGAGCGTGCGGGACAGCCTCGCGCAGTACCACTTCTCCACGCGGGGCGGCGTCCTTGAATCCGTGGATCTGACGCACTATCAGGCCCTCCCGTCGCGATCCGGTGTCGTCACGCTGCGCGGGAAGGGGAACCCGCTGCTGCGGTTCATCGGAATCGTGGGGGGTGACAGCGTCCGTTTCGACAGCGCGACCTTCAACGTGGTGCGTGACAGCACGGCGGCCAGCAGTGCCGCGAGCGGCATGCCGAGCATCACGATGGCGGGCGCGGTTGGTGCCGACAGCCTGTTCCTCACGTATCAGGTGATTCCGGACAGCTTCGTGGTGAGGCTGAGCGCGCGGGTTGGCGGCCGCCTGGCGGCCGGTGCGAGGTCGTACGTGCTGCTGCTGCTTCCGCCGACGCTGGAGTCGTTCGAGGCCGATACGACCGACGATCAGCGCAACCTCGCGTTCGTCGTCCAGCCCACGGGCCGTGACTCGCGCGGCATCGGTTTCGGCGATCTGGATCCCGGCGAGCGCTCGGTGGTGCCGGGCCCGCACACCTGGGTGGCACTCAAGAACAAGTACTTCATCATCGGCGCGCTCACACGCGACAGCGTCTCGCCACTGCTCGAATTCAGCGCTGTCGGGCTCCCTCGCACCTCGCGCCTCGCGACGATGGCGCAAGGGGTGGCCGTGATCGAACCCGACGGCGGCCACTTCACGCTCGACGTGTACACCGGCCCGCAGCAGTGGAGGCGGTTACGGGCTCTGGGCCGGGACTTCGAAAGCTCGAATCCCTACGGCGGCTTCATGCAGCCGATCGTGCAGCCATTTGCCGTCATCGTGATGCGCATCCTGCTCTGGCTGCGCGAAACGCTCGCCATCAGCTACGGCTGGGTGCTCGTGATCTTCGGTGTCGCGGTGCGCCTCGTGCTCTGGCCGCTCAATCAGAGCGCCATGCGCACGAGCCTGAAGATGCAGCGCATCCAGCCGGAGCTCACCGAGCTGCAGAAACGCTACAAGAGCGACCCGCAAAAGCTGCAGACGGAGATGATGCGGGTGTACAAGGAGCACGGCATGAGCCCCTTCAGCATGTTCTCGGGCTGCCTGCCGCTCCTGATCCCGATGCCCGTGCTCTTCGCGCTCTTCTTCGTCTTCCAGAGCACGATCGAATTCCGCGGCGTGTCCTTTCTCTGGCTCCAGGACATCTCGCTGAAGGACCCGTTCTACATCCTGCCGGCCCTGATGGGTGCCTCGATGTTCGTTCTGACCTGGATCGGCAGTCGCAACAGCCCGCCCAATCCACAGACGAAGGTCATGATGTACGTCTTCCCTGTGATGATGACGGTCCTCCTCGCGAACCTCGCCGCGGGGCTCAACCTCTACTACGCGGTGCAAAACGTGGCCGCGTTGCCGCAGCAGTGGCTCATCGCGCGCGAGCGCGCCAAGACGGCGCCAGTGAAGAAGTAGCGCAGCACCCTGCCACCACGGGCTGCGCATGGTGAGCGTCGTCGACGACACGATCGTCGCGATCGCCACCGCGCCGGGCCGTGCCGCGCTCGCGATCGTCCGGATGACCGGGCCTCGAGCCCATGAACTGGCGCGCGGCGTCGTGCGCCCGTGGCCGTCGACCGCGCGGCAGGCCACCGTGGCCGAAGTTCACGAGCCCGGCACGGACGCCCTCGTCGATCAGGTCGTTGCGCTCTTCTACGATGCGCCCCGGTCGTACACCGGCGAGCCCATGGTCGAGCTCACCGGTCACGGCGGCCCTCTCTCGGCCGCGGCCATCCTGCAGCTGTTGCTGCGCCAGGGTGCGCGTGCCGCCGAGCCCGGGGAGTTCACCCGTCGCGCCGTGCTGAACAACAGGATCGATCTCCTGCAGGCCGAGGCTATCGCGGACGTGGTGGACGCGCCAACCGAAGCGAGCCGCCGCGCGGCGCTGGTGCACCTGGACGGCGGACTCTCGCGGCAGATAGCGGCGCTCCGCTCGCGGCTGCTCGACCTGGAGGCGTTGCTCGCCTACGACATCGACTTCCCCGAGGAGGATGATGGACCGGTCGCCGCCGAGAGGATCGCGGCGACCGCACATGAGGTGGATGTCGTCATGACGCGGCTGCTGGCCACGTCGCGCACAGGCGAGGTCCTCCGATCCGGCGCCCTCGTCGTGATCGCGGGGCGACCGAACGTCGGGAAGTCATCGCTGCTCAATGCCTTGCTCGGCTATCGCCGCGCCATTGTGAGCGATGCGCCCGGCACCACGCGCGACGCGATCGAGGTCGTCGTTGAAACCGAACGCTGGCCGTTGCGCCTCGTGGATACCGCCGGCATCCGTGAGAGCGATGACTCGGTCGAGCGGGAAGGCGTCGAGGTCAGCCGAGCCTATGTCTCCGGCGCCCATGTGGCGCTGGTGTGTGACGATGATGCATCGCGCCTCCCGGTTTCGGTGGCCGCGGTTCGGGCGCTCTCGGCGGCGCCCATTCTCGCGGTCCACACGAAGAGCGATCTCATCGACACCGCTCCGGCCGTACCCTGTGGAGTCGAGACGCTGGGCAGTCTTGGCGGCGATCCCGATGCCGGAGCGGCGGGCCCGGTACGCGTGAGCGCGGTGACGAGGGAAGGGCTGGCGGAGCTCATGCGCTGCCTGGATGGCGTGCTCGAGTCGCGCTACGGTGCCGCCGTTGATCCAGAACTCCCGATCCTGGCGCGCGCACGCCACACCGCTGCGCTGGAGAATGCGCAGCGTGAGCTGCGTCTCTTCACCGAGGCGTGGCGCAACGGGGCGCTCCCGGTCTCCGTGGCGGCGGTGCATGTGCAGTCTTCGGTGCACGCACTCGAATCGCTGATCGGCGCCGTAGATGTCGAAGACGTTCTCACGCGCGTCTTCTCCAGCTTCTGCATCGGCAAGTGAGCATGCGGCGATCGCTGCGCGGTTCCGATGACCGCCGTCCGTCGCCGTCCGTCCGACTCACGCCGAAACGGCGGCAGAGCCCGTGACGGTCAGGAGTTCCGCCGCCGAAGCGCGGATCGCCCACGCGGGTCCGCGGAGATCGACGGCCGGCGCGGCGAGACGCGCGCCGGCGTAGTAACCGGCGCGCTCGGGGATGATGGTGCGTTCCACCGTGCGGGCTTCATCGCTCATCCCTCCCGAGAGGTAGCGCAGGCGAAGTCCCAGCGCCTCCTGGTCGAATTCCGCCCTGATCGCCCGCGCGATGAGGGGCTCCAGTTCGCGGATGCGCGCATACTGGCGCCGTTCGTAGCCGAAGTACTCCCAGACGGCATGACCGGGGCGCACGATCCGCGACACCTCGACCGCGAGGCCCTCGTTCAGCACGAGCTCACGGAGCGAGGCGCGGCGTCCGGTCTCCCAGTACGAGTAGTAACCGTCGGCCTCGTCGACGAGTGCGCGCATCTCGCTGTGGCTGGTGGGCGAGGTGTACCGCACGGCGTGCGCGATCTCGTGTGCGAGCCAGAGCGGAATGAGCTCGGGATCGAGCCCGAGCCCCTGGGTCTCGGGATTCGCCACGCCTGTGAAATGCTCGAGGCAGACAAACGCCATCCCTCGTCCAGCCACGACGAGCTCGCCGGCATTGGCCGCCCCCACACCGACCATGAGCAGGACGTCCACGTCGACGTCGCTCTCGAGCACCCGCGCGCACTCGTCCGCGGTGTCGCGTGCCAGTGCCACGACGTCGGTTCGCTCGAGCATGGCCAGCAGATCGCTGCGGTCAGCGAGCGCCGCCATCCGCGCGACATCGTCGAAGTGCGGTGTGTCCGGGTCGAAGACGTAGTTGTGCCAGTAGGCTGCCAGCCGGTGGCGGTGCGTCTCGTGGTACCGATGATATGCGGCGACTCTGTCAGCGCTGTTCAGGACTGCGATGAAGTCCGGCAGCAGGTTGACGAGCATCAACGACCAGGGCGCGGGGGGCCGGCGCGGAGTGAAGCGAAACGGCCGCCAAGATAGCCGCACTGCACAGAGCGAACAAGTGATGGCGCCACCGTCGCGAGACTGGCGGCGCGGTCCCGTGTGAGTGCACACCAGGCGGCGCCGCACTCGCGCGCGAAATCCGCCGCACAAGACAACCGCAGCGACGCGTCTCGGTGCCACGACACGCGGCTCGGCGCCACACGACGTGACTCAGCGCGTCCCGAAGAGACGATCGCCCGCGTCGCCGAGCCCCGGCAGGATGTATCCCTGCGCGTTGAGCTCGCGGTCCAGCGCCGCGGCGATGATGCCGACGTCTGGATGGTCATCGAGCAGGCGCCGCACGCCTTCGGGAGCGGCGACGAGACAGAGGAACCGAATGCGCGTCGCGCCGGCGCGCTTGAGCGAGCTGACGGCCGACGCCGCGCTGCCGCCGGTGGCGAGCATGGGGTCGAGCACGAGGAACTCGCGCTCGGCCGCATCACCGGGAACCTTGAAGTAGTAGTCCACCGGCTTCAGGGTGTCATGGTCCCGGTAGAGACCGATGTGCCCGACGCGCGCCGCGGGTACGAGACGCAAGATGCCCTCCACCATCCCGAGTCCCGCGCGGAGGATGGGGACCAGCGTGAGCTTCTTGCCGCTGACTTGCCACCCGGTCGCTGACTCGAGCGGTGTCTCGACCACTATGCGCTCGAGCGGCAGATCGCTCGTGGCCTCGTAGGCCATGAGCATCGCGAGCTCCTCGACGAGCTCCTTGAAGATCTTGGTCGGGGTGTCGCGGCGGCGGAGAAGAGTGAGTTTGTGACGGACGAGCGGATGGTTGATACAGGTGAGATTCGGATAGTCCGGGGTGGTGTCCATGCGCGGCAAGCTACTATTTTCGCGCGCATGGCAGAATACCGCGCAGGTGGCCGCTAGCGTGGAACTGCAATTCGCCGGCGCGGCACGGGAGGTGACGGGTTCCTGTCATCTCGTTCGCGTGAACGGACGGCAGATCGCGCTGGACTGCGGTCTCTTCCAGGGACATCGGGCCGAGGCCGATGCGAGCAATCGCCGGCTCCCCGTTCCCACGAGTGAGCTCGATGCCATCGTGCTCTCCCACGCGCACATCGATCACGCCGGCCGCATCCCCTTCCTCGTGCGCGAGGGCTTCGCGGGGCGCATCTTCTGCACGGCGGCCACGCGAGACCTGTCCGCGTACATGCTGATGGACTCGGCCCAAATCCAGGAAAAGGATGCGGCCTTCCTGGCGCGCCGGAAGCGGTCGTTCATCGAGCCGCTCTACGGCGCGCGCGACGTGGCGAGCATGCTCGAGCAGACCGTCGGCGTGCCGTATCATCAGACGTTCGACGTCGTGCCCGGCGTGCGCGCGAGATTCCTCGACGCGGGGCACATCCTCGGCTCCGCCTCGGTGATCCTCGACTGCAACGACGGCGCACGGCACCGCCGGCTCGTCTTCTCGGGAGATATCGGACGCGCGGGGCTGGCGATCATCCGCGATCCCGAGTTCCCGACCGAGGCCGACGCCGTGATCATGGAGTCGACGTACGGCGATCGGGACCATCCCCCGCTGGAGGACGCGCGCGCCGTCCTGGGCCAGGTCATCCGCGACACGGCGGCGCGCGGCGGACGCGTCCTGATCCCCGCCTTCGCCGTTGGGCGTACCCAGGAGCTGCTGTACGATCTGCACGCCCTCGCGCGCGCAGGCCGGATCCCACGCATTCCCGTGTTCATCGACAGTCCCCTGGCCATTGATGTGACCTCGGTCTTCGAGCTGCACCCCGACTGCTTCGATAGCGCCGAGGATCTCGTGGAGCGCGTGCAGCACCTGTTCCGCTTTGACCTGCTGCGCTACACCCGCGAGGCCTCCGAGTCCAAGGCCCTGAACGACCTCCGCGGGCCCATGGTCATCATCGCGGCCAGTGGGATGGCGGAATCGGGCCGCATCCTCCACCACCTCGGGCACGGCGCGTCGGAGCCTCGGAATACGATTCTCATCGTGGGGTTCCAGGCGGCGCACACCCTGGGGCGGCGCCTCGTCGAGAAGCGCCCGATGATCAAGGTGTTCGGTGAGGAGATACCGCTCCGGGCACAGGTCGTTGTCCTCAACGGGTACAGTGCACACGCGGACAGGCGAGGGCTCGTGGACTGGATCACGCGCGTCCGTGCCAGCTCGCCCGGCCTCGAGCGCGTATTCCTCGTGCACGGTGAGCCCGCGGCGCAGGACACCCTCGCCGCCGCCCTCCGCGCGAAGGGCCTGGACACGCGCACACCGGTCCGGGGCGAGACCCAGCAGCTCGGAGCGGACTGACGCGGAACGCGTGTTCGCGTGTGTGCCAGCGTGCCGCCGATCGTCAGCTACGCTGCCGCCACGTCCTCTCACGCGTGCCGGCCGCTGACAGCCCCGAGCCTCTGCTGTAGACTCAGGCGATGCTGACGAGGGGCACACTGAATGAGCCGCTGGTACCCGGATCGGCGGCCAGGAGGTAGACGAGCGTGCCGCGAAGACACCGGTGGGTCGCAGCGCGTCTGGGAGTCGCGGCGGTGCTCGGCGCCTGGCTCCTGAGCGTGCTCGCCGTCGTCGTCTGGGGTGCGCGCGACAGAGCGGAGCCGGCCGATGCGATCGTGGTGCTGGGGGCGGCGCAGTACGCGGGTCGACCGTCGCCTGTTCTCAAGGCCCGCCTGGATCATGCGGTCGCGCTCTGGAAACAGGGCCTGGCGCGGCACCTGATCGTGACGGGGGGGCGGGGGACCGGCGACACGACAACCGAAGCGGCCGTCAGCCGGCGCTACCTCTTGCGGCAGGGCGTGGCGGACAGTGTGATTCTGCTCGAGGACCTTGGCCGGACCACCAACGCCTCCCTGGACGCGGTCGCGGACATCATGCGCCGCCACGGACTGCGGCGCGCCATCCTGGTCAGTGACCCGTTCCACATGCTCCGTCTGCAGATTCTCGCGCAGCGGCTCGGGGTGCAGTCGGTGACATCTCCGACGCGCTCGAGCCCCATCTCCGCCAGCCCCACCAAGGCGTTAGGCTACGTGCTGAGCGAGTCCATCAAGGTGCCGGTGACTGTGGTTCTGGGCATGCTGGGCCGGGAGGGCCGCTGACGTGTCGTCCTGGTGTGCGGCCCGCGGTGGTGTGTTGCAGCGGCTGGCGGGCAGGGCGGCCATGCTCGTGACACTCGCATTGGCCCCGCTCCGCGTCGACGCCCAGTCGACGGGCCCCACCTTTCTGCTGCAACCCGGCCTCCTCAGCGCGGACTTCGTGTCGTCGGACGCCGGGCTGGGGTCCACGACCGGCTTCAACGTGCGCTTCGAGACGCGATTCCGGATCGGGCCAGGCTGGCTCAACCCGCTCGTGGGGGCTTCGGTGATGCCGTACGGCACCAGCGGTCTCGGCGGCAGGAACCTCAATGCGCCCACGGTCTTCTTCGGAAACGCCTTTCCGCTCGTGCGGTCTGGACGGACCAACGGCTGGCTCACCCTGCAGCTTCCCCTGCTCGTGTACCATACGTATGGCGGCGGTTCGGAGAACACCTCGCGGCTGTACGGTCGCGATCTGCACGTTCAGCTGGCCTCGTATGTGCACATCGGGCGAAAGACCCTGCAGGAATTCGGCCCCAACTGGATGCGGCTCGACGCCTACGCCTTCCTGGAGCAGAACCTTACCCCCAACCGGGACCCGGTGACCGGGCGCAAGGACTGGTTCAATCCGACGGCCCTCTTCGGGCTCTCCGTGTCATTCGGAGATCCGGAGGGATTGGCCCGATGACCGGCGCGGCGTCGCTCGTCCCCGTCGACACCCTTCGCCTCGAGAACGGGCTGTTCGTCGTGCTGTCGGAGGACCACACGGTGCCGGTCGTGGCCGTGAACCTCTGGTACCACGTGGGCTCCGCGAACGAGCGACCGGGGCGGACCGGCTTCGCGCACCTGTTCGAGCACATGCTCTTCCAGGGGTCGGCCCACGTGGGCGCGAACGAGCACTTCGAGCTCGTGCAGCGTGCCGGAGGCACGCTCAACGGCTCCACCTGGCTGGATCGCACGAACTACTACGAGACGCTGCCGGCCAGCCAGCTCGCCCTGGGACTGTGGCTCGAAGCGGATCGGATGGGCGCCCTGTTGCCCGCGATGACGCAGCAGAAGCTCGACACGCAGCGCGACGTGGTGAAGAACGAACGGCGCTGGACCGTGGACAACCAGCCGTACGGAACCTGGTGGGAGAAGCTCCCTGCCCTCTGCTTTCCCGAGGAACACCCCTTTCATCATTCGCTGATCGGATCGATGGAGGACCTCTCGGCGGCAAGCCTCGAGGACGTCACGGAGTTCTTCCGCACCTACTACACGCCGGACAACGCCGTCCTCACGATCGCGGGTGACTTCGATCGCCAGGAAGCCGAACGACTCGTGCGCGCGTACTTTGGTCCGATCGCGCGCGGCGGTGGCCGGCCTGCGCTGGGTGCGATGGACCTCCCACCGCGATTCGGTGGGTGGCGCCGCGAACTCGTCCCGGACGATGTAGCGGTTCCGCGCGTGTTCCTTGCGTTCCGGTCACCGGTCTTCGGAAGCGACGCCTACTACACCGCGTCCCTGTGCGCCGCGATCCTTGGCACCGGCCGCGGGAGTCGCCTGCACCGCACCCTGGTGCGTGATCGGCAACTTGCATCTGTGGCTACCGCCTTCACTTTCGATCTCGCCAAGGGCACCGACCTGCTCGTGATCGATGCAACCGCGCGCCCTGGCGTGACCGCGGAGGCACTCGAGGAAGGCATCGTATCCCTGGTCGACACGCTGTCCACGGCGGGCGTCTCGGACGAAGAACGGGCCCGCGTGACCGCGCTCGAGGAGATGTCGTTCATTTCCGGTCTTCAGTCCGCCGGAGAGCGCGCGGATCGACTGTCCCGCTTTGCGACGTACCTGGGCGAACCCCGGCTCGTCAACGAACATCTCCCTCGACTGCGAAGGGTCACGACGAAGGACATCACCGCGTTCGCTCGCGAACAACTGGGCCCAGACAACCGCGCCGCGCTGGCCTATGTGCCGCGTGAATCCAGCGCGAACGGCTCGCCGCCTGCGGCTTCGACACCATGACCGACGTGGCACGCTCCACCGCTTCCGCCAGCGAGGTCACGGGGCGTCCAGCGCCGGGCCCGCCCCGTCCCTACCGCTTCCCCGTCTTCACGCGAGCGCGCCTCGCGAACGGCCTGGAAGTGATCGTCGCTCCGGTGCCGCGGCTGCCGCTCATCACGATTCGTCTGGTTATCGACGCGGGGGCGAGCATCGAGGACCGTGCGCAGGCCGGACTGGCGCACCTCACGGCGCTGGCGCTCGCGGAGGGCACCCTGCGCGCGGGGGGCGCGCAACTCGCCGAGGAATTCGAGCAACTCGGCGGCTCGCTGTCGACATCCGCGAGCTGGGATGGGGTGCACCTGATCACGTCGGTCCTCAGCACGCGCTTCGAGGCGGCGCTCTCCCTGCTGGCGGAAGTGACGAGGACGCCATCGTTCCCTGCGCGTGAAGTAGACCGGCTGCGCGACGAGCGGCTGGCGGAGCTTCTGGAGCTGCGGGCCGAGCCGCGCGGTCTCGCGGATGAGCGCTTTGCCTCGATCTTGTACGATCAGCGCTCGCGATATGCCCTCCCGGAAGGGGGCACCGAGGACACCGTGGGCTCGCTCACGCGCGAGCACTGTCTCGGGTTTCACGACCGTCAGATCCGCCCGCGGGCGACCTCGGTCGTGATCGTCGGCGACGTGGAGATCGAACGCGCCGTTGCGGCAGCCGAGCGCACATTCGGAGACTGGTCGGGCGTGCCGCAGCAAGTCGGGCGGACGATGGCAGGGCCTGCACGAATCGGCCGTACACTGCACTTGATCGCACGCCCCGGTGCCCCGCAAAGCGAGCTGCGCGTTGGACATATCGGGATCCCGCGGGTGCACCCCGACTATTTCAGCGTCGTGGTGATGAACGCGATCCTGGGCGGCGTGTTCAGCTCGCGCATCAATCTCAATCTGCGCGAGCGGAACGCCTTCACCTATGGCGCCTCCAGCGGGTTCGACTGGCGGCGCGATGCGGGCCCCTTCGTTGTGTCGACGGCCGTCGCGACCGGCGTCACCGCCGCCGCGGTGCGCGAGATCCTCTCGGAAATCGACGGCATCCGGGCCGCGCCGCCGGGCGTCGATGAGCTCTCCCTCGCCACGTCCTACCTCGACGGCGTCTTTCCGATCCGCTTCGAGACCACGGAAGCCATCGCCAGCGCGCTGAGTTCGCTCCAGATCTTCGGACTGCCGGACGATTACTACGACACCTACCGCGACAACGTCCGGAACGTGGCGACCGACGATGTGCAGCGCGTGGCGCTCGCCCATCTGGCTCCGGACCGCGTGCAGATCGTGGCCGTGGGCGATCCGGAGGAGGCGGGGCGGCAGCTCGAGTCGCTCGCGCTAGGCCCGGTCCTGTACTGGACGCCGGAAGGCGTCCTGACCCGGGAGTCCGCATGAGCACGACGACGGCGCTCGTTCCGTCCGCTCCCGCTTGCCTCCGTCCGGTCTGATCTTCACACGCGATTCCCGATGAAGGCTCCCCGAACCGGTGCGCGCCGCATATACAACGGCCGTGTGATCAGCCTCGACATCGAGGCCGTGCGGTTCCCGGACGGCAGCACAGGCTCGCTCGAAATGGTCAGGCACCCGGGCGCGAGTGCCGTGCTCCCGGTTCTCTCCGACCCGATCCGCGAGACCGATCCGGAGATCCTCCTGGTCCGCCAGTTCCGCCACGCAGCCGGCGACTTCATCTACGAGGTTCCGGCCGGCCGCCTCGACGACGGCGAGGATCCACGCCACTGCGCCGAACGGGAACTCCGCGAAGAGACCGGCTGCAGGGCCGAGCGCCTGGACCCCCTGATCAGCTTTTTCACGACGCCCGGTTTCACCGACGAGCTGATCCACGCCTTCGTCGCGCTCGGCGTCTCGAGAGGCGAGCCGAGCCATGAAGACGACGAGTTCATCACGGTCGAAAGCCTCAGATTGTCGAGTGCGCTGGCCATGGTCGCCGACGGCCGCATCGTGGACGGGAAAACGATCATCACGCTTCTGTTCGCGGCGCGGTTCGGCTTCGGCCGGTAGTTCCCGGTAGCCCCCGCCAGCCCCGGGGAACCACGACAGCCGCCGATGGCGTGCATGCTCCCGCCCGGCGCGCGTCTCCCTGGAACCAGAATGCACCCGGTGTCCGGTTTTGGTGTCTCATTTAGTGTCATCCATTAGAGACAACCGCCGAACCGAGCCGACCCAAAAGATTGGCCGGCGTGGCGTAACTGCTTTGTGCGCAATGCCTTCGCCGGAAGCAGCCACCTCTGTCGCGCGCGGGCATGTACACTGCGATGGAACTTTCCACGAAGGTGAAGGAGGGCGGCCAGAGATCGCTGCTTTGTCAGTAACCGAGATCACGCTGTAACTGATTGGGGGAACAACACATGTCTGACGTCGCATTGAAGTCGCCGGGTGGCGCGTCGAGCGCGGCGGTCAGGGAACAGCTGCGAAGCTTGGAGGATAGCGCGGTCGTAAGTGCCTTCCTCAACGGGGAGGAACGCGCATTCGAGGAGCTCGTCGACCGCTACCAGACGCGTCTGCTCAATTTCATCTACCGGACCACCGGAGATCGGGAGCGTGCCGAGGATCTGGTTCAGGAGGTCTTTGTACGGGTCTACCGGCACATTCACCGTTTTGACCGTTCGAAGAAGTTCTCGACCTGGATCTACACCATCGCCTCAAATCTGGCGAAGAACGAGCTCCGGAACCGATCGCGGAACCCGCTGGTACTGTTCCAGACCATCAAGCGGAACTGGCAGGACGAAGACAGGCCGCTGCAATTCGAGGATGTCGGGTCCCGGCCGGATGATCTGTTCCGGAAGCGGCATCTTCGCGAGCTCGTGGAGACCTCGGTTCAGAAGCTGCCGCCGCACCACCGCCAGGTCTTCGTCCTGAGAGAACTGGAAGGCAAATCGTACGAAGAGATTGCGGAGATCACCGCGTGCAACCTCGGGACTGTGAAATCCAGGTTGAACCGGGCCCGAAACGCCTTCGCGTCCATCATCGCGCCGTCGCTCGAGTAAGAAGGGGGGCGGCGGCACCCCTCGCTCCGGCGGGGGAACTTGAATTGAACCCGCGGGCCGCGACTGGTCAGACCGCCAAGTCGCGGCCCGCGGGTGTTTTGTTCGGGCCCGACTACACCGTGGGAAGGGGTCGGATCTGGGTCCATAGGGGCTGGACGACGCGCCCCGGGAGGGGCAGGATATCCGGAACCACGGACTGGACTCCGGGTACCGAACGACGCCGACAACCGCGGACCCTCCGGATTCACATGGACTGTCGTCTCTTCAGCCGCAACCACCTCGCCTACCTCGACGACACGCTTCCCGGCGTGCAGATGGCGGAAATGCGGGAGCACATGCTGGAGTGCAGGCGTTGCGCGCGCCAGGACGCTGCGGTCAGACGTTCCCTGCTGCTCCTCCGAAACGTCCCGACGATTCGACCCTCTCAGGGATTCAACGAGCGGCTCCAGCAACGGCTCTCGATGGAAGCCGCGCGTTCCCGGCGCACCGACACCACGTTCCGCGGACCCAGCCTGGCCGTTTTCGCCGGCACTGCGGCGTCGGTCGTGACGTTGGGCGCGCTGGGTGCGATGTTCTTCGGCGCCCCAGGCAACGCGCAGGTCAGCTACCCTCCTCGCCTTCCCGCGGTCGTCGCCTACCCCGCGGTCGTCATCGATGGGCCGAGCGAGAGCATCTCCATGCCCGCCTTCGTGGCCTCGATGTCCACGGGGATGCCGGTGTGGCCAGCGCTCCTGCTGGCCGACGAAGGCTCCGTGCGGTTCGCCACCGCGGAGCTGGATGCGAACACCTGGTCGTCGGTGCGTCCGCACGACTGATTGCCCCGCCCTGCGGGCACGAGAAGACCGGCGCCGACGATGCACCGCACGTCCCCGTGTCGGGCGGGGTGATGCCCTGCTGTCGCGTGGCTGAACGCATTGTCCCGGCGCCTGATGTGGCTCTCTTTCGTCTTATATTGTCAGAGCCATGCCGACCATCGCCGAGCGCAGCCTGCGGAAAGCGATGCGCGAGAGATCGTTCGAGCGCGTCTACTACTTCGTCGGCGACAACGACTTCCTGAAGGAGAGCACGCTCCGGGAATTCGTTGCGGCGGTAAACGGGTCCTCCGTCGCCTCCCTCGGTCCCGATATCCTGCGCGGGGCGGAAGCATCCGCCGAGGCCCTCGACACCGCGCTGAACACGCCGCCACTCTTCGCCGAATCCCGTGTCGTCGTGCTCCGTGACGTGCAGGGCCTCCGGAAGGAACCGCGGGAACTGCTGCGACGCTATCTCGCGCACCCCGCAGCCGATACGGTTCTGGTGCTCCTTTCTCCCGCGGGCGAGAAGCCGGACCGGTCACTCATCGACGCGAGCAGCACCGTCGAGTTCGAATCACTGGCGCCGGATCGCATCCCGCGTTGGATCGCGCACCACGCCTCGACGGTGACGCGCGCGGAGATCACCCCCGATGCCGCGGAACTGCTGCACACAGCCGTCGGCGATGATCTGCCGCAGCTCGCGGCGGAGCTCGACAAGTTGGCGAGCTTCACGGGCGGGAGTGTGATCACCGCAGAGGCCGTGAGCGCCGTGGTGGGAATCCGTCGCGAGGAATCGCTTGGCAGTCTCCTGGACGCGGTGGCCGCGCGCGACGCGGCGCGGGGCCTCGACCTCGCGGGTCGCATCCTTGCGCAGCCGAAGACCACGCTGGTATCGGTGATCATGGCGCTCGCAACGCAGACCGTCGCGATGGCGTGGGGACGCGCCGCACTCGACGGCGGGCTCTCACCGCGCGCGCTCGAGCGCGAGTATTTCACACTGCTGCGCGAGTGCAAGGTGTACCCCGGACGTCCCTGGGGAGAGGCCGTGACAGGCTGGTCCCGGTTCGTGCCGGGTTGGTCGTCGCGCGCGCTCGACGAGGCCCTCCGTCGGATTCTCGCGGCTGACGCGGCCGCGAAGGAAACGCGCGTCACGTCCGACCAGCAGGTACTGACGACACTGGTGCTGACACTCTGCGCCGCGGACCGGCGGGCCGCTGCATGAATCCGCGCATCGCGACTCCGGGTCGCCGCGGGTCGGAATCGGCTTGCGCGATGCGGCGCGCGATTGGCGCCGCGGGGGTGTTGGCGCTGCTCGCGTGGGCCGATCCGGCCCTCGCCCAGACGGGAGAAAGCCCGCAATCGGTCGACAGCGTCTTTGCGCAGATGCAGAACCTCGTGACCGCCGGTGATCGGGGAGCGGCGCACGTGCTCGCGGACTCGCTCGTGTCCACCCTGCCACCCCTGTCGCCGATCTACGCCGAGGCGTTGTACTGGCGCGCCTTCACCGCGTCGCAGGCCGCCGCGGCGGAACGAGACTACCTGCGAGTGAGCGTGGAGTATCCGCTCTCTCCCCGGGCGCCGGAGGCGCTGCTGGCGCTGGCGCAGCTCGAATACGCGCGTGGTGACCGAGCATCGGCCCGGCGGCGCTTCGATCGCCTGCTGCGGGAGTACCCGAGCGGCCAGCACGTCGCGCGGGCGAGCTACTGGAGCGGCACCCTGGCCCTTGCCGCGGGGGATCGTGTCGCAGCCTGCCGATCCTTCTCGGCGGCACGCGCCGCAGTGGCACCGGGAGACGTCGAGCTCGCCAACCAGATCGACTACTACGTCCTGCAATGCACCGCCACGGGCACCGACACCATCGTGTCCGGGACCGGGCGTCCAGGCGGTGCGGGTGAGGGTGGCGGACGCAGCGCCGCCGCGGCTCGCGCCTTCAGCATCCAGGTCGCGGCCTTCACCAACCGCAGCGACGCTACGGCGCTGGCGTCGCGTCTCCAGCAGCGCGACTTCGATGCCAGGGTGTTCGGCGATCGCGCGCCGTTCCGCGTCCGCATTGGCCGGTACGCGACGCGTGAGGACGCAGCGGCCGCGCTGGCGCGAATGCGCCGCGCGCAGGTGAACGGGATCATCGTGGAGGCCGAGCGACCATGAGCCGCGACGCCACCCCGCTCATGCAGCAGTACCACGAGATCAAGGCGCGGCATGCGAACGCCATCCTCCTGTTTCGCATGGGCGACTTCTACGAGATGTTCTATGACGACGCGGAGACGGCGGCCCGCGTCCTCGGCCTCACGCTCACGTCGCGCAACAACGGTGGAGCGGCCGAGGTGCCTCTCGCGGGAGTTCCCGTCAAGGCGGTTACGGAATACCTGCGGCGCCTGGTCCAGCAGGGCTTTCGCGTCGCGATTTGCGAGCAGGTGGAGGACCCGCGGCTCGCGAAGGGGATCGTACGCAGGGCCGTCGTTGAAACGGTGACGCCGGGCGCCGTCTTCGAGGACGAGCTGCTCGACGGACAGCGCCACAACTTCCTGTGCGCTCTCTGCGCGGCCGGAGCGATGCTGGGCATCGCCGCCGCGGACGTCTCGACGGGTGCATTCCGGCTCGCGTTGGTTCCGATCGATGACGCCGCCGCGACGCTGGCCCGCTTCGGGCCGCGGGAGGTGCTGGTCGCCCGCGGCAGCACCGGTCCGCACACGCACGGCGTGCGCCTGAATGGTGTGCTGGTGACGGAGCGCGAGGAGTGGGAGTTCGATTTCGCGCTGGCTCGAGAGGAGCTCTCGCGCCGGTTCGCGGTGCACTCGCTTGAGGGGTTGGGACTGGCCCCCGAGGCCGACCCGGCCATCGGAGCCGCGGGCGCACTGCTCCGATACCTGGGCGAGCTCCAGCCCGGCGGCATTCCCCACCTCATGCCGCCCCGCCTGGAGCAGGGCAGCACCGTCATGCCGCTCGACGAGATGACGCGCCGGAATCTGGAACTGGTGGAGCCGCTGCGCGGCGACCTCGGTGATGAGGGGCATGCCGGGACCCTGTTGAGCGTTCTCGATCGCACGCGCACGGCGATGGGCGCGCGACTGCTACGCGAATGGATCCTGGCGCCTCTGCGGCAGCGGGACGGCATCGATGACCGCCTCGCAGCCGTGGCGGCTCTGGTGCACACACCGGTCGTCTGCGCCACACTCCGAGGCGAGCTGCAGGAGGTGCGCGACGTGGAGCGGCTCGCGGGCAAGACGGCCGCGGGTCGCGCGACGCCGCGTGATCTGCGGGCCCTGGGCGACTCGCTCGCGCGTCTGCCGCGCATCGCCCAGGTGGCGCGCGAGGCGGGGGCGGGCGGTCTGCTGCGAACCGTGCTCGACTCGTGGGACACCTGCGACGATCTGGTGGGCGACCTCCAGCGTCACCTCGTCGAGCGTCCCTCCGCCACGCTTGGCGACGGTGACGTGATCGCCTCCGGAGTCGATGTACAGCTCGATGAGTTTCGGGCGCTGCGTGACGGCGGCCGGGACGCCATCGCGGGCATCCAGGCCACGGAACGCTCGCGCACGGGCATCGCGTCGCTCCGGGTCGGTTACAATCGCGTCTTCGGCTATTACATCGAAGTCACCAACGCGAACCGGCACCTGATCCCTCCGGACTATCAGCGCCGGCAGACGCTCACGGGTGCCGAGCGTTATGTGACACCGGCGCTCAAGGAGTACGAGGAGAAGGTGCTCGGCGCGACGGAGCGGATCGAGACACGCGAGCGGGAGTTGTTCGACGCGCTGCGAGCGCGCATCGGCGGACAGGTGAGCCGGCTGCAGCACGCGGCGACGCGCGTGGCGATCCTCGACGTGGTGGCGGCGCTGGCCGACGTCGCGGCCGGCGAGGGGTATTGCCGCCCCGAGCTGGTGGAGAGCTTCGATCTCGAGATCGTGGGCGGCCGACACCCGGTCGTGGAGCGGATGATGCCGCGCGACCGCTTCGTTCCGAACGACGTGCGGCTGAGCCCGGACGCGCGGATGATGATCGTGACCGGGCCGAACATGGCGGGAAAGTCGACCATCCTGCGCCAGGTGGGCCTGATCGTGCTGATGGCGCAGATGGGGAGCTTCGTACCGGCGACCCGCGCACGGATCGGTCTCGTGGACCGGGTCTTCACCCGCGTGGGCGCGAGCGACAATCTCGCGCGGGGGCAGTCGACGTTCATGGTCGAGATGGCCGAAACGAGCGCGATCCTGCACCTCGCGACCCGCGCGAGCCTTGTGCTGCTCGACGAGATCGGCCGTGGCACGTCGACGTACGACGGCGTGTCGATCGCGTGGGCCGTGAGCGAGCACCTGCACGACCGGCTCGGGTGCAAGACCATCTTCGCCACGCACTATCACGAGCTGACACAGCTCGCGGATGAATTAGTCGCGTTACGGAACTATAACGTCGCTGTCCGGGAGGTTGGGGACACGATCGTGTTCCTGCACCGGCTGCAGGCGGGTGGGGCGGACCGCTCGTACGGGATCGAGGTCGGGCGACTCGCGGGACTGCCTGCGGCGGTGATCGCGCGCGCGCGCGCGGTGCTGCGTTTGCTCGAGGGGGAGCAGCTGGTCGCGGGACTCGCGCAGCGACCGGAAGCCGGGCCACCGCCTTCCGACCGGGTGGAGCGCTCGGCCCCCGTGGGCGGCGCGCAGCTCGGCCTGTTCACCGCGCCGGATCCGATCGTCGAGCGATTGTGCGCCGTGGACGTCGAGCAGACCACGCCCCTCGAGGCGATCCGGATTCTGGGCGAGCTGTCCGCCGCGGCGCGGGCGCGGCCGGTGCAGTCGTGACGCCTCGCGTGCCAATCCTCGTGGCGATCGTGTCGCTTGGCCTCGGGGCGGCGGCCTGCGGCGACCCGAAGCAGACCTGGGACCGGATCCGTGGAGCCGAGGAGCCGGTCGAGCTGCCGGCGCTCCTCACCACGGAGCTCCCCTTCCAGTATCCGCCGGCGTTGTACGTCCGGCAGGTGCCGGGGGACGTCACGCTGCGGCTCTTCATCGATTCGTTAGGTCTGGTCGTGCCGGAGTCGACGCAGGTCGCCGAGCCGGCGTCGCATCCGGGGTTCGATTCGGCGGCCGTGGAGGGGGCGTCGCGCCTCGTCTTCCGGCCGGCCCGTCGGGGCGAGCGTCGGATCGGCTACACCGTGCTCTTTCCGATCAAGTTCCGGGTGCCGGGTGCGCCGGCGTCTGCCGGGGACACGACGCGCACGAAGTCCTGACGCTCTCACATTCTTCCGCACGCCTTCGCACGCTACCGATTCCAGGTCAGGCATGAAAGTCACCGTTCTCATGGGAGGGAGCTCGTCGGAACGCGACGTCTCGATCGCGTCGGGGTTGCGGATCGCCGCCGCGCTCCGGTCGAGGGGACACCAGGTGACGTCGTTCGACACGGCCTCGGGCGTGATCGACGCGGAGCGCGAGGCGGCGCTGCTGAGCGCAGGGGTACAGACGGCGCCCCCGTCGCTGGAGGCCCTGGCCCAGATGTCGCGGGCGTCGCTCTCGCCGACGCTGGGCACACGTCCCGAGATTGGCGACGCGGACGTCGTGTTCCTGGCGCTGCACGGGGGTCAGGGGGAGGACGGAACGCTCCAGGCGCTGTTCGAGCTGTGCGGCGTGCGCTATACGGG
The DNA here is from genome assembly GCA_035454665.1 of Gemmatimonadaceae bacterium. Taxonomy (GTDB): domain Bacteria; phylum Gemmatimonadota; class Gemmatimonadetes; order Gemmatimonadales; family Gemmatimonadaceae; genus DATIGO01. The sequence continues at coordinate 42,781 of DATIGO010000137.1, forward strand.
GAGCGGGCCGCTGGCGAGCGCGCTGGCTATGGACAAGGACCTGTCGAAGACGATCTTTCGCGCCGGCGGGGTGCAGACGCCCCGGTGGTTGATGGCGCCCGTGACGTTCGAGGAGGTCGAAGCCACGCTCGGCCTGCCGGTGATCGTGAAGCCGTCGAAGGAGGGGTCGACGGTCGGCCTAACGCTGGTGCGCGATCGGGCGGCGTTCGCTCCGGCGGTGGCGGAGGCCTTCCGATTCGACGACGAGGTGATGCTGGAGGAGTTCATCGCCGGCCGCGAGCTCACGGTGGGCATCCTCGGGGACGCAGCGTTGCCGGTGGGCGAGATCATCCCGAAGCACGAGATCTACGACTACGAGTGCAAGTACACGAAGGGAATGGCCGTCGAGGAGTTCCCGGCCCGGCTCGCCCCGGAGGAAGCGGCGACGGTGCAGGAGCAGGCGCGGCGTGCCTTCCGGGCGCTCAAATTGCGCGGATACGCCCGGATCGACTTCCGGATGAGCGAGTCGGGTGGTTTTTTCTGTCTGGAGGCGAATACCCTGCCGGGAATGACGGAACTGAGTCTCATTCCGCAGGCGGCGGCCGCGGCGGGCATCACCTTTCCCGAGCTGTGTGAGCGGATCGTCCAGCTCGCGCTCAACGACGGGGGTACGCGTTAGATGGCAGCAACACCGGTTGTGGCGGCGGCGCTCGCCGGCATTCCTGCCGGCATCCAGCGGCAAGGCCTCTGGCTCGGCCGACGACAGCTCTTCGTGCGATTCGCCGGACCGGCGGAAACGGCTCAGATGTACACCGCCGATGCTCTGGCGCGCGAGCTGACGCGCGGCCTTGGGCGCAGCGTCTTTCACTCCGTGTGCGTGACGGGACGCGATGCGCTCGGCAACCAGGACTTCCTCGCAGCGGCATTGCGGCAGCTGCCGCCGGGTGTGGAAGTCATGGTCGACACCGATGGACAGCGACCCGAAGCGTTGGCGGCGCTGCATCCCTTCCTGACGCTGGTGCAGGTGACGCTCGAGCCGCCGGTTGCCACCCCCGCGCTCGAGCGCGCGATGGAGACGGTCCGGGTCGCCGCGCGAACGCCGTGCGCGCATGGGGTGACGATCGCGGGGATGGACGAGGCGAGTGACGCCGATTATCTGCAGATCGTCGAGCAGACGCACGAGGCCAGCCCCGCCGCGTCGATCGTGATTCATCCTGGCCCGAGCGTGGAGCGCGGCGCCCTCGACAAGCGGTGGACGATCCTCATGGAACACGCGTCGGGCCGTCATCGCGACGTGAGGCTGCTGGCGCGGCTCAGCGGTCCGGCCACGATCCGGTAACCCGGCCCAGGAGCGCGAGGCAGCCGTGGGGTCGCCAGTCATCGCTTCCGGCGAGCGGGCCGTACACGGCCAGAGGAACAGATCCGGCGCGCGCGTGATAGGATAAGACTGGACGCCTTGCCGATGGTCGACCGCGGATGACCCACCCCCATCCCCACCCCGAGACGGACGATCGGGACGTTCCGCACCTGACGCGCGCGGTGCGGTGGATGATCGCGCTGAACTGCGCGGTCTTCTTCCTGCAGCTTACGGTCGTGGGGTCGTCCAACATGCAGGAATGGCTGGGCTTCTCCGTCGAGAAGTTCCCTGGCGGGTGGTGGACGATCGTGGCGTCGATGTTCGTGCACGACGGGTACGGACAAGGGCTGTGGCTTCTGGCCCTGAACGTCTGCACGCTGTACCTGTTCGGACCGCGGCTGGAGCACTCATGGAGTGCGGTCGAATTCACGCGCTACTACCTGTTGTGCGGACTGGGCGGGTGGCTGCTGCACGTGCTGCTCGCGCGTGACGCGCTGTTCACGGGCGCGACGTCCGCGGTGTTTGGTGTGGCCCTCGCGTACGGAATACGCTGGCCGGACGAGCCGGTTCGCCTGGGCGGGGTGCTGGCGGTGCGGGCGGCGTGGACGGTTCCGCTGCTCGTGGGAGTGAACCTGGTGAGCGGGGTCCTGGCCGGCGATCGCACCGGTGGCGCGGCCTACCTGTCGCATCTGGGCGGACTGGGGGCGGGATGGCTGCTGTTGCGCTGGTCAGCGGCGAGCCTGGACCGCCTGCGGCAGCGGGTCTCGCCGCTGCCGGATCTGCCGGACGAGACGCCGCGGGCCGTGCCGCGCGCGCTCCCCCGGTCCCGGGGGGAGCGCCATCGAGACATCGACGAGATCGTGGCACAGAGCAACGCGGCGCTCCGGCGCCGCACGGCGGCAGCGCCGCCGGCCCCGCCGGCGCCGACGCGCACGGCGGCGGCCCCTGCGGACCTCGACAGCGTGCTCGACAAGATCTCCGAGCGGGGGATCGACAGCCTAACGATCGAGGAGCGCCGGTTGCTCGAGGAGCGGTCCCGGGAGCTGCGGCGGAAGCAGTAGGGAGAGGGGCGGCCGGCGGGAAAGAAAGAGCCCCCCGGCGGTACCGGGGGGCGGGTGCCGCCACGCCGTTCTCGCGGCGGCGGTCGCCGGCTTTCAAGCCGGCGGAGCACAAGGTAGGATCACGCCCGCGGCGTGTCCATAGTGCTCGTCACGGTGGAAACGAGAGCTTCGGCACTCGGAGCCACGGAGCCACGGGCCACGGAGCCACGGGCCACGGAGCCACGGAGCCACGGAGCCACGGAGCCCGACGGGGCATGGGGCTCAGGGATCGCGCAAGACCGCGCGACGTCCCGCGACCACCCCCCACGGCGCTCGGGGATTGCTGGCGGAACGGAACGTCCCGCTACAATCTTCGCCTCATGCCGCGCGCGGAGCTCCTGGAATCCTTTCCCAATCCCTATGCGGACCGGGACTACGAGATCCGGATGGTCTGCTCGGAGTTCACATCGTTGTGCCCGCTGGGAGGGGTCGAGTCCGACGCCGCCGAGCTGTCGCTGCTCAAGGGGGGGGCCCCGGATTTCGGCGTCATTCACGTGAGCTATGTGCCCGACCAGCGGTGTGTGGAGCTCAAGAGCCTCAAGCTCTACCTCTGGAGTTACCGGGACGCCGCGGTGTTCTACGAGCGGGCAGTCAACCGGATCCTGGATGACCTCGCGGCCTGCGTGGCCCCCCGATGGCTGGAGGTCGTGGGAGACTTCAACGTGCGGGGCGGGATCAAGTCCGTGATCACCGCATCGACGGGGGAGCGGCCGGTGTCGCTGGCGCGGCGTTAGGCTCCCGGACCGGCGGCGAGGGGTCAGAGACCGGAGGCCGGAGCCGTAGCGGCCGGAGCGGGTTGGCGGGCGGCGGCGTCGCCATTACGTTTCTCGCTCCCGGCCAGGTAGCTCAGTTGGTAGAGCAGCGGACTGAAAATCCGCGTGTCGGCGGTTCGATCCCGTCCCTGGCCATTACAGCAAGCGTCCTGACCGGTGGCATGCGGCCAGGACGCTTCAGCATGTGGGGCCCACACCGCCACCGAGAGCAGGGGGAGGAGGGGGAGGAGGGGGAGGGCGGGGAGACGTCGAGGGGCGAAGGAGGAGCCGGGCTCGGAGCGGAGCCCCACGCGCCCTATCGGTGTGTCGTATCGCGCCCGGTGGCACCGGCCTGCGTCGTGTCGCCGGTCCTCGTGCCAAGGCCCTGTTGCACTTCGCGCGCCCGGTCCAGGTGCTGGCGCACCGTCGAGATGGCCTCGGTGAAGTGCTGCTCGAGCTGCGCGTTCGATACGTTGTTCTGCGCGCGTTGCAGGATGTCGAGGGCCTGCTGGTGTCCGCTCACCATCGCTGCAATGTAGGCGCTGTCGAAGTCGGCGCCCTGGAGATCGCGCAGCCGCTGCATGGTCCGCTGATGCGATTCGTGCAGGGCGGCCAGCACGCCGGTGCCGCCCATCGTTGCGCCCGCGGCGGCGCCCGTATCGGTGCGTGCCGCGCCGGCTGCGCCGGTATCGCGGGCACCGGAGGTCCCCGTCGTGACGCCCGCGCGCTGGGCGAGCTGCTCGACCTGGCGCGCGTTGCGGCCATGTGCCTGCACCATCTCGCGGGCAAAGGCTCTGACCTGATCGTTCCTGGCCTTCTCGACGGCGAGCTGTCCGGCCTCTACCTCGGCCTCATCGATCGTGGTCATGACTTCGACAGCGCCCGCATCGGTGGTGGGTACGTCCATCGCCCTGGCCGCGGCGCCTGCAGCAGAGTCACCTGACATGGCGACATCGCCGCCGGCCGCCAGCGTATCGCCGCGGTCGTCTGCGGCCTCACCACAGGCTGCCATCGCGGCGATGCCGACGGCCGCGACAAGGAAGCCGAACCGTCTGGAGCTCGCTATGCCTATCATACTCTCGTCTCCCGGTTGTAGCGTGTTTGATGACTTCCGCCGCTCGCCGGGGCAAGCTTCATGCTACGACTCGCCGGCAACCGTGCTCGGCGATGCCTGGCGGTCGCACACGCCACAGGAGCATCCGGGCACGAGCGTCGCGTCACGGCCGACAGCGGCACCACGTTAGGCACGTGTGCCCGGGCCTGGTCGGCGCCGGGCACGGCCGCGCCAGCCAGCCGCGGGCATTGGTCCCCGACCCGCGCCGCGGACCCGCGGGTATGACGGAGGGTTCATGAACCCGTGAACCGGGGCATCGCATCGCGGGCAAGGAACCGGAACCGATGAACCGGAGTCGATGAACCGGGAATCACGAACCGGCGTGCCGGGGCGGCACGCGTGAGCGACATCCACAGCTCCGTCGCCCGGGAGCGACGGACGCAGTCACGGAGCAATGATCATGAAGGTGATCAGGGGCGGACTGATACGGGGCGCGGGAATAGGCGCCGCGCTGATGTACTTCTTCGATCCGGAGCGTGGTGCGCGGCGGCGTGCGATGGCGCGCGACCGGCTGAATCGCGCCGCGCGCGTGACCGGGGACTCGATCGGGACGACGGCGCGCGATCTGGCGAATCGCACGCGTGGCGTGGCGGCCGGTGCCCGTTCCCTCGTGCGGCCCGACGAGGCCGACGACGATGTCGTGGTGGCGCGCGTACGCAGTGCGCTCGGGCGCTTCGTTTCGCATTCGCATGCCATCCAGGTCTCCGTGGATCGGGGGCGCGTAACGCTCGACGGCGACGTGCTGCAGAAGGAGGCTGCGGAGGTGGTGGCC
>DATIGO010000138.1:0-10669 GCA_035454665.1 Gemmatimonadaceae bacterium
ATCGTGCGCGTGCTGCATCGCGACGAGCGCGTGGACGTGCTCTGTCACGACGCGCGCGTGGAGGAGGATGCCCGGGCCAAACTCGAGGCGCACGGATGCGACCCGGACCGGTATCGCCTGCATCGGGTACCCAACGATCGCGTCTGGCTGCGGGATTCGGCACCGACGGCCGTACACGACGAGGACGGAGCCATCACACTCGTGAACTGGCGATTCAATGCCTGGGCCAAGTACGACAACTTCTCGCGCGACGAGCGCGTCGGCACGGTGATCGCGGAGATAACGGGCCACGCGCTCGTGCACCCGGAGCGGCCCGACGGCGGCGGCCGCGTCGTGCTCGAAGGCGGCGCGATCGAGTGCAATGGCGCCGGCGTGATGCTCGTGACGGAGGAGTGCCTGCTCTCTCCCGTCCAGGAGCGCAACCCCGGTCTCACGCGCGAGGGGTACGAAGCCGTCTTCCACGAGTGGCTCGGAGCCGAGCGGACCATCTGGCTGGGCGAGGGGTGCGTGGGCGACGACACGCATGGCCACATCGACGACATCGCGCGGTTCGTCGCGCCCGACACGGTCGTGCTGGCCTACGAGGAGGATCCGGCTGATGAGAATCATCATCGCTCGGCCGACAACCTGCGGCGGCTCGAGCACGACGGGAGGGTGCGCGTGGTGCGGCTCCCGTATCCGCGGCCGGTGGTCATGGACGGCCAGCGGCTCCCGGCCAGTTACGCGAACTTCTACATCGGCAACGGAAGCGTTCTCGTCCCCACGTTCAACGACCGGAACGACCGGCTCGCGCTGAACGTCCTTGCGGAGTGCTTCCCCGATCGCGACGTCGTGGGCATCCACGCCGTGGATCTCGTCTGGGGGCTGGGGACGCTGCACTGCCTGACGCAGCAGGAGCCGGCGGCGCGTCGCCCCGCGCAGCCGTGAGCCGCCCGGCGTGGCGGCGCCACCCCTCGTTCGTCCAACGAGACACGATGACGAACACACCTTCCCGGCTCATGCCTCTGCTCCGCCACGCCTCGGCGTCGGCCCTGCTGCTCACCGTGTCACTCGGCGGCTGCACGCCCACCGATCAGCGCGCCGGCGGCGATGGTGACGTGGGCGGAACGCTGGTCATCTCCGCCGTGGCCGAGGCGCAGGCGCTGATCCCGGCGCTCGCCGCGGCAACCAGCACCAAGCAGGTCACGGACCAGATCTTCGACGCGCTGGCGGAGATCGGTCCCGATCTGAATACCGTTGGAGACGGCGGCTGGACGCCACGACTCGCCTCGTCGTGGGAGTGGGGCGCGGACTCGCTCTCGATCACGTTCCACCTCGACCCCCGCGCGCGCTGGCACGATGGCCGGCCGGTCACGGCGAGCGACGTGCGCTTCTCGGTGGAGCTGTACCAGGATCCGAAGGTCGTGGCGTACGACGCCTCGAACTTCGCGAACGTGGATTCGATCTCGGTGCGGGACTCGGTGACGGCGGTCGCGTGGTTCCGCGAGCGTTCGCCGGAGCAGTTCTTCCGGTTCGTGTACTACCTCTGGGTCATGCCGGAGCACCGGCTCCGGGACATCGACCGGGCCGCGCTCGCCCAGTCGGAGTTCGCGCGCAACCCGATCGGCAGCGGGCCGTTCCGCTTCGTGCGCTGGGAGCCTCGTCAGGTCATCGAGCTCGTGGCGGACTCGGGGCACTACCGCGGCCGCCCGAAGCTGGATCGCGTCATCTTCTCGCTGCAGCGCGATGTCACGCCGGCCATGACGGCCGTGCTGGCGGGGGAAGCCGACTTCCGCGAAGTGATTCCGCCGGACTTCGTGGCGCCCGTGGCGAAGTCCCCGGAGGTGCGCGCCGTGCCGTATCGCAGCCTCAACTACGGGTTCCTGGCCTTCAATCAGCGGGCGCGGGGGAGCGACACGCGGCCGCATCCGCTCTTCCAGTCGCGCGAGCTGCGGCGCGCGCTCGCGATGGCGCTCGACCGCCGCGCAATGGTGCAGAACCTCTTCGACAGCACGGGCCGGTTGAACCTCGGGCCCTTCACGCGGGGCATCGCGGAGGCCGACACGACCCTGCCGCAGATTCCGTACGACACCGCGGCGGCGCAGCAGCTGCTCGACTCGTTAGGATGGCGCGACGGCAATGGGGACGGTGTGCGGGAGCGCCAGGGCACGTCGCTCCGCTTCGACCTGCTCGTGCCCACCAGCAGCACGCCGCGGCGCCGGCTGGCGGTGCTCCTCCAGGAGCAGCTGCGGCGCGTCGGCGCCGCCGTGGACGTCCGGGAAGCCGACCCGTCCGCGACGCAATCCCTCCTCGAGACCGGGCAGTACGATTCCTACATCCACTTCGTGCAGACGAGCCCCTCCGCCGGAAGCATCCGTGATGGGTGGACGCGGCCGTCGCCCGACCGCCGCATACAGAACCCGACACAGTACGGCAACCGCGTCGTGGACGCCGTGGTGGACAGCGCCCTCGCGGAGCTCGATCCTGTCCGGCGGCGCATGCTGCTGCACCGCGCCTACGGGCTCATCGCCGAGGACGCGCCGGCCGTGTGGCTGTACGAGATGATCCCCTTCGGCGTCGTGAACAAGCGCGTGCGCGTCGTGGCCGATCGCGCCGACACCTGGTGGCGCGACCTGCGCCTCTGGTGGATCCCGGCCGCGGAGCGCATCGCCCGGGATCGCGCGGGCACGTGATTGTCGGACGCGTGACGGTTGCGCGCCGAGGCGTGACACCCACCAGCACGGGATGACGGGGCGGGGCGCGCGAAAAGGTGTGCGCGCTCTAACGGTTGCGGTCGCGCGTCGTGTCGCGTCTTTACCACGCCGATCCCTTCAGCCCGTCACGCCCGTGCTGCGACGACCCGCACTGATCGTCTGCGCCCTCGGGGCGCTCGCCTGCTCCGGCGACGCCACGCCGATCCAGATCGCCACGGCGGGGCCGTGGAGCGAGAGCTTCGGGCTCATGAACAAGCGCGGCATCGACCTCGCGCTGGAAGAGATCAATGCGCAGGGCGGCGTGCGCGGCCGGCCGCTGCGGGCCCTCGTGCGCGATGATCAGGCCGACGGGTCACGTGCCGCGTCGATCGCCGGAGAGCTGCTCGCGAACCGCGACGTGATCGGCGTGGTGGGCCACGTGACCTCGGGCGCCATGATGGCGGCGGCGCGCGTGTACGACGGCGGCCTTCCAGCGATCGCGACGACCGCCAGCACGCCCGACCTGAGCGGTATCTCCCCCTGGGTGTTCCGGGTGATCTCGTCCGATTCGGCGAACGGGATCACCATTGCGCGCTTTGTCACGAGCGTGGGCGCGCGACGCGCGGCGATCCTCTACGAGAACAACTCCTACGGACGCGGCCTCGCCGAGGCGTTCCGCCGGAGCTTCGCCGGGCAGGTCATCACGATCGATCCGATCCCCTCCGACGCCCGTGCCGATTACGAGCCATATGTGAGCTGGCTCCGGACCCGCGCTCCGGACGTGGTCTTCGTGGCCGGCACCGATGGCTCCGGACTGGGCATCCTGCGCGCCGCGCGCCGCGTGGGCCTGACGAGCCGCTTCATCGGCGGCGACGGCTGGGCCAGCATCGTGAGCGACACGGTGGCCGCCGAAGGGGCGTACGTGGCCACGCCCTTCACCGCGCAGGATCCGAGAGCGACGGCCCAACGGTTCGTGGCGGCATTCCGCGCGCGCTATCAGCTCGAGCCGGACGGGAACGCCGCGCTGGCATACGACGCCACGATGCTCCTGGCCCGCGCCATCGAGGAGGCCGGCCCTTCGCGCACCAAGGTGCGGGACTGGCTGGCGACGCTGGACGAGCGCGAACCGTTTGCGGGCGTGACCGGTCCGATCTCGTTCCACGAGAGTGGCGACGTGGTCGGCAAGGGCGTGGTGGTGACGCGCGTGCGAGCGGGCGCGATGCTGGTGGAGCGCGCCTCGGCCGGAGCGGGCTCGTGAGCCGGCCCGTGGTGCGGTTCCGGAGCATCCGGCAGCAGCTCCTCACGGGGTTCTGGCTCCTGGTCGGACTGTTCGTCGCCGCCGGCCTCGCCGCACGCGCGTCGATGCTCACGATGTCCACGGTGATCGGCGAAACGCTCGCGATCGTGCAGGAGGATGCGCAGCTCGCCGCGCGGCTTTCCGCCAGCGTGACGCAGGAGCTCGCGGCAGCCTCGCGCTACCTGCCGCAGGGTGATTCGATCGCACAGGAGGATTTCCGCCGGTTCTCCGCCGATGCCCACCAGGCGCAGCGCACCATGAACCGGAACGGTGGCAAGACGCTGGAAGAGGTGGCCCTCATCGCCTCGATCGACGCCGCGCTCTCGACGATCGAGACGTACTACGCGCTGGCGCACCGGCTCGCCGACCTCCGCCGCGACGAGGAGTCGGCGCGCGCGGCGGGCCGCGCGCGGGATCTGATCTCCGCGCTGACGGGCGACGTGGAGGAGCTGGCCCAGCTCAGCACGCGAAAGGTGACCGCGGCCTCGAGCGACCTGCGACGGAAGGTGGAGCAGCGCGCGACGTGGATGCTCGGCTCCGTGGGCGCGGCGGTGGTGCTGGGGCTCCTGGTGGTGTTCAGCACGGTGAACGGTATCTCGCAGCCGATGCGGCGGCTCGTGTCACAGGCCCGGGCGCTCAGCACCGGCAACTTCGGGGTGCGCACCGAGGACGACCTCCCGGGTGAGTTCCGTGAGCTGGCGGAGGCCATGAACACGACCGCCGATTCCCTGGCGCGGGTAGTCGCGGTGAGCACCACCACGGCCGACGACGTGGCCAGCTCGGCGCGGGATCTGGCGAACGTATCGGAGCAGATTTCGGCCTCGGCGAACCAGATGGCGTCGTCGATGACCGAGGTGTCGAGCGGCGCGGAGAGCCAGGTACGGCAGCTCCGCTCGGTCGACGAGGCGCTCCGGTCGATCCGCACGAACGCGGACGAGATGCTGGCCGGGACGAGCGAGGTGACCAGCCTCGCCGGCTCGATCGAGGATTCGGCCCGGGCGCGGCGCGCGGAGATCGAGCGGGCGTTAGGCATCCTGACGTCGGTGCGCGCCACCGTGCAGGACGCGGCGCACGAGGTGGTGGCGCTCAATCACACGGCCGAGGACATCAACCGGTTCGTCGCGACGGTAAGCCGCATCGCCGAGCAGACCGACCTGCTCGCCTTGAACGCCGCGATCGAGGCGGCGCGCGCCGGCGCCGCGGGACGGGGCTTCGCCGTCGTGGCGGACGAGGTGCGGAAGCTGGCCGAGCAGGCGCAGGCAGCGGCCGAGGACGTGGTGCAGCTCACGCGGGTGGTGGCGGCTCGGGTGTCGTCGACGACGCGGGCCATGGAGCTCGGGGTCAGCAACGTGAGTGAGATCGAGAGCGTCTCGCGCGACATCGACGAGGCCCTCAACACGATCACCGCCGCCGCCGAGCGGACCCGCGCCGCCGCTGGGGACGTGGCGATCCGCGCGGAGCGCAACGCACACATCGTGGCGAACGCCGCGCAGGGAGTCCAGTCGATCTCGCGAACGGCCGAGGGCCACGCTGCCGCCGCCCAACAGGTCAGCGCGGCCACCCAGGAGCAGAGCGCCGCCTGCGAACAGATGAGCTCCGCGTCGTCGCAGCTGCTCCAGGGTTCCGTACAGCTCCGGGAGCTGGTTGGGGCCCTGAAGGCGGTGGCGTGATGCGCGGCCGTGACGCGTGACCGGTGAGGGGTGACGAGCCCCCCGGACCGAGGTCTCGTCACTCGTCGCTGATCCACGTTACTTTCGGGGACCATGATGTCCCCGGCCCACCCGAAGCCCGCCGTTCTCCTCCTCAGTGGCGGGCTCGACTCCACGACCGTCCTCGCGCTCGCGCGACAGCAGGGCTTCGATGTCCACGCGCTCACGTTTCGCTACGGCCAGCGCCATGAGCGCGAGATCGATGCGGCACGGCGCGTCGCGGCGCGCCACGGCGTGAGCTCGCATACCGTCGTCCCGATCGACCTGCGCGCGTTCGGAGGGTCGGCGCTGACGGGCGCTGGCGAGGTGCCGCGTGATCGACCGCTCGACGCCATGGCGGAGGGCATCCCCGCGACGTACGTCCCCGCGCGGAACACGATTCTTCTCGCGTATGCTCTGGCCTGCGCTGAAGTGCGGGAGGCGGCAGACGTGTTCATCGGCGTGAACGTGCTCGACTACTCGGGCTATCCGGACTGCCGCCCCGAGTACATCGCGGCGTTCGAGCGCATGGCCAACCTGGCCACGAAGGCCGCCGTCGAAGGCCGGCGGCTCACGATCCATGCGCCCCTCATCCGCCTGACGAAGTCCGAGATCGTGCGCCTTGGCGTCTCGCTCGGCGTGGATTACTCACTGACGACGAGCTGCTACGATCCCGCACCGGGCGGCGCGGCGTGCGGTCGCTGCGACGCGTGCCGCCTGCGCCTCCGCGGCTTTGCCGAAGCCGGGGTACCGGATCCGATCCGCTACGCGGACGCGAGCGTCGCTCCGTAGCGCGCGGGACCGATTCGATGTACACCGTGAAGGAGATCTTCTACACGCTCCAGGGAGAGGGAGCGCAGACGGGCCGGCCGGCGGTCTTCTGCCGCTTCGCCGGCTGCAACCTCTGGACGGGACGCGAGGCGGACCGCGCGACGGCGATCTGCAACTTCTGCGACACCGACTTCGTGGGGGTCGGGCCCGACGGCGGCCGGTTCGCGACGGCCGGCGCGCTCGCGCGTGCCGTGCGCGAGGCGTGGCCGCGGGAATTGACACCCGCTGGCGCGCCTGACGCGCCCGGCGGGCGGCGCCTCGTGGTCTGCACCGGCGGTGAGCCGCTCCTGCAGCTCGACGCGCTGGCCGTCGCCGCGCTGCACGCGGAGGGCTTCGCGGTCGCCATCGAGACCAACGGCACGCGCCTGCCGCCGCCGGGTGTGGACTGGATCTGCGTGAGCCCGAAGGCCGGCGCGGACACCGTGCTGCGGCGGGGAAACGAGTTGAAGCTCGTCTACCCGCAGCCGGGCGCGGAACCGGAGCGGTTCACGGGCTGGGACTTCGAGCACTTCTTCCTGCAGCCCATGGATGGTCCGCACGTGGAGGAGAACACGCGGCTCGCCCTCGCGTACTGTCTGGCGCATCCGCGCTGGCGACTGAGCCTGCAGACACACAAGCTCCTCGGCATTCGCTGAGCGCCGCGATTTGCGCGCGGCTCGCGACCCGCGTTCTTCCCCCAGCGGATAACAGGAACCTGGTACCTGGGTGTGGCTGCGGCACGCGCGCGAGCCTAACGGGGCCGGCTCGCACGGAATTCGCAGTACGGCGCGCCTGGCAGATCACGGAGCGGGTGCTCTGCCGGCTCGACCTTCGCCGCCACGTTTTCACCAGCGCCAACCGGGAGGCCTCCATGGCTACGAAGAGCAAGTCCACTCGCAAGACCAGCAAGCGACGCTACGGTCCGTCCGCGCGCCGCAACGTTCAGAGCGCGATGCGCCGTCGCAAGAAGGGCACGCTGAGCCGTGGCCGCCGGGGTGCCGGTGGACGGGTGCGGAGCCGGAAGCAGGCGATCGCGATCGGGCTCAACGAAGCCCGGCAGAAGGGCGCGCGGGTCCCCAACCGCCGCCGCTCCACGAGCACGCGGCGCCGGAGCAGCACCGGCACCCGTACGCGGCGGCGGACCGCGACCGCCGCGCGGTAACGCGCCGCGCGGTCCGTCGAATCGCACGACTCCGATGCCGCGCCGCGACCGCGCGCGCGGCATCGGAGTGATCGACCGCCGGGCTCGCGGGCTCGCTCCCCGGCCGGCGGCCGTCTCCTCCCCCCTCCGGGTCGAATGCCGCGCGCGCCGGAGCATCTGACGAGGTGGAAGCCGGCGGGATCACCCGGCGCGGGCCCCCTGCCGCGCGGCCCCTCTCGCGCACGAGCCGCCGACGGCACATCGTTGTGAGTCACTTCGCCGGCCCGCGACTGCCCGCGCGCCGGTCAGGCCGGCCGCGACCGATCTCCGGAGCCGTTCGACCATGCGCAAGCGCCACGCCCACCGCGTCACCCGCCGCACCTTCGTGTCCGACTCCGCCAAGCTCGCGCTCGGCGCCATGGTCGTCCCGCGCCACGTGCTCGGCGGCTCGGGTTTCCGCGCGCCGAGCGACACACTCAACGTGGCGTGCGTGGGCGTCGGCGGGATGGGGATGAACAACGCCTCCTCGCTGGTGAACGCCGGCGAGAACCTCGTCGCCGTGTGCGACGTGGACTACGCCTACGTGGAACGACAGCTCGCCGGACGGTTGCGGCCGAATCGCGAAGGTCGCGTCTCGCCCGAAACCGTCAGGTTCAAGGAGGCCTACGAGAAGGCGACGAAGTACACCGATTTCCGCGAGATGCTGGAACGCCAGCGCGACATCGACGCCGTGATCATCGCGACGCCCGACCACCTGCACGCCGTGATCGCGAACGCCGCGATGAAGGCCGGGAAGCACGTGTATGTGCAGAAGCCGCTCACTTACTCGGTGCACGAGGCGCGCGTCCTGGCGCGGACGGCCGCGGAGACGAAGGTCGCCACGCAGATGGGGAACCAGGGCCATTCCTTCGAGGGCACGCGCCGCATCAACGAGATCGTGGCGTCGGGCATCCTGGGGCCGATTCGCGAGGTATACGTCTGGACCGACCGCCCGCAGCGGTACTGGGCGCAGGGCATCCCGGGGCCGGAGCAGGTCCCTTCGTTGCAGCCGCCGGCCAATCGTCCTGCCGCGGGGCCGGCCCCCGCGACGCAACCACAACTCCCGCCGGCTCCCCCGAGCTGGAACATCCGAACGGTGGAGCGCGCGATCCTGAAGGAGATGGCGTCGAACCCGACGGCCCCGCCCGAAGGTCTGCGGTGGGATCTCTTCCTGGGGCCGGCCGCGGAGGTGGGCTACCACCCGGCCTACCATCCGTTCAGCTGGCGCGGCTGGGTGCCCTTCGGAGTAAGCGCGATCGGCGACATGGGAGCGCATCTGCTGGACCAGCCGTATTGGGCCCTTGGTCTCGACTATCCGACGAGCGTGGTGGCGACATCGACGCCGTGGGGTGGTCCGGCGTCGAACCCGGCGTCCTATCCACTCGCGATGATGGCGGAGTACGAGTTTGCGGCGCGGGGGAACCAGCCGGCGGTGACGCTGCGGTGGTACGATGGCGGTCTCACGCCGATCCTGCCGGACGTGGTGCTGCCGCGCGGCGACGGGGGCGGCGGAGTGCTCGTGGGCGAGAGGGGGTATCTGACGTACGAGACGTACGGAAACGATCCGAAGGTGTATCCGGAGTCGCTCGCGGCCGAGGCGGAGGGGATCGCGAAGACGTTTCCCCGCGTGGAGACGTCGCACGAGGTGAACTGGGCGCAGGCGTGCAAGGGCGAGGCGAAGGCGAGCTGTCCGTTCGAGTACGCGGCGCCGCTCACGGAGCTGATGCTGCTGGGGATCGTGGCGCTCCGGACCGGTCAGGGGCGGAAGATCCTGTACGACGGCGCGGCGATGTCGGTGACGAACGTGCCGGAGGCGAACGCCTGGCTCACGCGTGAGTACCGGGCGGGGTGGGCGCTGTAGGGGCCTGCGCGTGATCGGGAGTCCGGCGCGCGCGGGCGGGGGCCACCGGGGTCCCGGTCGTCGTTAGGCATCCGAGGCGGCGTGCGCGGGAAGGGGGGCGCCCGCCTTCGGCGCGCCCTACCCGGTGAACGCCCTGGCCTTCCGCAGCGTGCCGGAGCGGACGGGCCCGCCACGCACGGTCGCGGCCGCCGACGACGGTCCCGGGAGGTTCGTGCGACCCCGTGGGCCGGCGTGACGCTGCCGCTCCCGTGACGCGCATCACGATCGGGGCGTGACGGGCACCGCCCGCGCCCCGCACCGCACGGCCGGGCGTGCCTAACGCATCGCCGAGTGCGCCTAACGAAAATAGACGCGCGCCGGGCTCACCTCTGGGGGCATGCCGAATCTGCCTGTGGGTGCAGTTGTCCGGTTCCGCGCCGCCGCCTAGCGTGCAGCGAAGCGTTCGACGCGGGCCGCATGGCCGAGGACCGTCGTAGCCGTCCCGCGCCACATCAGCTTCGCTCCCGCAGCCGACGCGGCCGCGCGGACCACGGACGTCACGACGTCACGAGGACCCCGTCCCGCCGGCGCTCGCGGCCGGCAGCGCGGACGAGTCCGTCGCGGCGGGCGGCGGCGGGTGAACGAGGCGTGATGGAGTTCCGGTATCGCGGCCCACGCCAGACCGCGATGTGCCCGCTCCATCCGACGCCGGCGGCCCATCGCCGGCGGTACGACCTGCACCAGGCAGTATGATCGGGACCTGCTGATACGGGAGGTATGCCATGAGAATATCGGGACCTAGTGCCTGGCGGATGACCTGCGGTGCCATGCTGTCCTTCGGCCTCGCGGCCTCGCTCCAGGCCCAGGACACGACGCAGACCAGGGACACGACTCGCGTGCGGCAACCCACTGCCGAACAGCGCATCCCCGTGCAGAAGCGCGAGTCCACGGGCGAAGTAAGGCTGCCGCGGGATACCGCCAGGGGCACGGCGCTGGCCGATTCGATCGCTCGCGCCGATTCCATCCGTGCCGACTCGGTGGCGCGCGCGGACTCGATCCGACGGGACTCCGTCGCGCGCGCGGATTCGCTCGCGCGCATCGATACCACCATGATGCGCGACACGAGCCTCATCATGCGCGACACGAGCCTCATGCGCGACACGAGCCTCATGCGCGACACGA
>DATIGO010000139.1:0-4393 GCA_035454665.1 Gemmatimonadaceae bacterium
GTCGGGGGCCCCCGGTGACGGGAGCCCACGGCCGGAACCGCTGGGCGGGGCAGAGAGAAGACGGACATGGGTCGTTCGCGACGAGACGTCACAGGCATCGGGGACATCAGGATGGGCCTGCCCGGGCACCCCATACCAGTACTCGCATCGGGCCGCGACTCAGGACCACCGACCCGGTGCTGAACGGTGCGTACCCGGTACGACACGCGACATCCCCGACTACCATGACACATACCGCCGACGGTCGCTACGCGCCAGCGGGTCGCGAAAGAAAACTGGGATGAACCGTGCTCGTCCTAGGGCAGAAGGACAGCGAGCTCACGCCTGACCCGGTCCAGCGCGGCTCGCGCCTCGCGGGCCTGCGCACGCTGCGGCGGTGACGGCGGGTACAGGGTCCCCGGCTGCACGCCGGAACCGTTGAACGCCGAGAGCAGGCTCGTCAGCCGGCCGCGCAGCATCACGGGACCCGCCACGAAGGAGCGTTCCGCGGCCGTTAGGCGCTCCAGTGCCTGGTCGGCCGACGCGCGCGCCGGGCTCCCCTCGGCCGCGGCGTCGCGACGCGCCGTGAGATCGCGCCGCAGCGTCGCGATCTGCTGCGACATCGCGGTCGTCTCCTTCAGCATGTCGATCGCCTCGAGGAGGAAGGCCTCACGCTCGCGATGCTGCGCCACGGAAAGGCCGAGCACCGGATCGGCGAGCACGCGCACCGTCTCGCTCACCTTCGTCCCGCCGGCGTCGAGCGTCACGGTGTACGTCCCGGGGGCGACGTAGGGGCCGCGCGCACCGAAGCTCCGCGGCGGGGTCCACCCCCAGCCGCCGGCATCGCCGCCTCCCATCTCGTCGCCGCCCGCCGGCGCGGCACCACGACCGCCGCCTCCGCCGCCTCCGCCGCCACGGCCACCCCGCCCGCCGCGGCCGCCGGCCGCGATCGCGCTCGCCGGCATCACGAAGCCGTCGAGCGAGGGCACCGCGTGGCGGAGATCCCAGTTGACGCGGTGCAGCACCCCCGCCCGTCCCGGACCCGTGAGCTCGCGGACCACGCGCCCGTTAGGTGCGGTGACCGTCACCGTGACCGAGGGGACCTCGCGCCCCAGCGTGTACGTGAGGAGCGCGCCGTCGGGCGGGTTCTCGCCCAGGTACTCCCCCTGCGCCCAGTTCGAGAAATCCTGCCAGTACTGGAAGAGCGTGGCCGGCCGGACCGGGAAGAGGTGCGCGGCCCGCGACGCGACCGGACGCGTCCACCCCGCGATCGCCGATGCGTCGTCGAGGATCCAGATGCTACGCCCGTGCGTGCCGAGGATGAGATCCTTCGTGCGCGGATGCACGAGGATATCGTCGTAGCGTGTTGTCGGAAGGTTCGCGGCGAGCCTCGTCCAGGTGCGCGCCGTGTCGGTCGAGACGTACAGCGCGAACTCGGTCCCCGCGAAGACGACGCCGGCGTTCCCGGGGTATTCGTGAATCGTGCGCACCGCGTGCCCGCCCGCGATGCCCGTCGTGAGCCGCGTCCAGGTGCGGCCGAAGTCGGTCGTGCGGTAGACGTACGGCGTGAAGTCGCCCGAGCGGTGCCCGTCGAACGTGGCCCACGCGACCCCGCGGCCGCCGGCCGAGCCGACCACGCGCGACACGAACGTGCCGTCAGGCAGGCCGCTCACGTTGCGCGAGACCTCGGTCCACGTGGCCCCCGCGTCTTGCGAGACCTGGAGGTTGCCGTCGTCGGCCCCCACCCAGATCACGCGCGGATCCACGGGGGACTCGCTGATCGTCGTGAGCTCGCTGAACGACGACTCGCCGTCGTTGCGCGTGATGCGGATCTCGCTCCCCATCACGCCCATGATCGGGATCGTGTCGCGGTTCACCTGTCGCGTGAGGTCCGGCGTGGCGGTCCACGAGAGGCCGTGGTCGCGCGAGATGAAGAGGCGGTTCGCGCCGATGTAGACCGTCCCCCGCATCTGCCGCGAGGCGAGGATCGGCGCGGTCCAGTCCCAGCGGTACGTCTCCCCCTCGGGCGGCTGCGGACGGATCGGGAGGCGGTCCCCCGTCTCCACGTCCACGCGGAAGACGTTCCCGTTCTGCTGCGAGCTGTACACCCAGCGACCGTTGAACGGATCGGCCTGCTGCTCCATCCCGTCGCCGAAGCCGATCTGGCGCCAGTCCGTGTTCACGATGCCTAACCAGTGACGGGTCGCGCTCGGTCCCATCCAGGAGTGGTTGTCCTGCATCCCGCCGTAGAGCCAGTACGGATCGCGGTCGTCGGCGTCGATCGCGTAGAACTGCCCGACCGGGATGTTGTTCACGCGCTTCCACGTCAGCCCCGCGTCGAAGGACTCGTGCAGCCCGCCGTCGCCCGCGAGGTACACCTGCTTGGGATCGGCCGGGTTGATCCAGAGCGCGTGGTGGTCGGTCTTGAGGCCGACGTCGTAGGTGGGCGAGTTGGGCAGCTCGCGGAAGACGCGCCCGCCGTCGTCGCTGCGAAAGACGCCCACGCCCAGGATCCAGGCGCGGCGCTCGTTCGTGGGGTCGATGTAGATCTTGCTGTAGTACATCGGCCGCGGGTTCGTGCTGTTGAGACGCGTCCACGTCTCGCCGCCGTCCTCCGTGCGATACGTGCCGCTCTCGCCGGGGGCCTCGATCGTGGCGAGGAGCATGCGCGGATACGTGTACGCGATCGCGAGACCGATGCGCCCCTTGTCGCCCGCGGGGATGCCGTTCGTGAGCGGCTTCCAGGTGGCGCCGCCGTCGGTCGTCTTGTAGATGCCGCTCCCCGGGCCGCCACCGTTGAAGCCCCACGGCGTGCGCAGACGCTGGTACATCGCCGCGTACAGCGTGTTCGGGTCGCCGGGATCCATCACGATGTCCGTGGCCCCCGTCAGCGTGTCGACGAAGAGTGCCCTGGTCCAGGTGCGCCCGCCGTCGGCGGTCTTGTAGACGCCCCGGTCGGCCGTGGGCTTCCAGAGATTCCCCAGCGCGGCGACGTACGCGACGTTCGGGTCGCTCGGGTGCAGGCGCACCTTGGCGATCATGTGCGTCCCCTCGAGACCCAGGTGCGTCCAGGTCCGGCCGCCGTCGGTCGTGCGGTAGACCCCGTTCCCCCACGAGGAGCTCTGGCGGTTGTTCTGCTCACCGGTGCCCAGCCAGACGATGTCGGGGTCGGGCCCGAAGATCGCGATGTCGCCCGTGGTGCTCACGGCCTGGTGGTCGAAGACCGGCGTCCAGGTCGTCCCCTTGTTCACGGACTTCCAGACCCCGCCCGAGGCCGCGGCGACCCAGAGGACCGATGGATCGTTAGGTACCCCTTCCACGTCGTGCATCCGGCCGCCCATCACGGCGGGGCCGATGGTGCGGAACCGGAGCTGGTCGAACGGCGTGGGCGACTGCGAGAGCGCCAGCGTGGGGAGGAAGAAGAAGAGGGGGGCGAGGCGCATGGGAGGGGAAGTGGCTGGTTGCTGGTTGCTGATGGCTGGAGCTGGTTGCTGAGTGGGGGAAAATGGGGTCTGACCCCATTTTGGCCAGCTTGGGCGCGGGCGACTCGCGGGGGGGCTTACCCTACTACGTCGATTGTGCGCGCATCGCTCGCAGCGACATGAGGAGGACTCGGGGCGGCATCCGTCCCGGCCACTGCCCCTCCTTGGCTCCCGTCGCCAGGTCTCCTCGCGTTTACCCTCTGGCCTCGGTCGTCGTCGACCGCCGGACCAGCCGCCAGCCGCCGATTCCCGCGGCCGTCGACGCCAGGAGCACGCCCACCTTCGCGGCGTTCAGCAGCTCGTCGGTGGCGAACGCCAGGCCGGCCACGAAGAGCGACATCGTGAAGCCGATCCCGGCGAGCCAGGCGGCGCCGTGCAGCATCTGCCAGGTCACGCTCGCGGGCAGCTGCGCCACCCCCCAGCGCACGGCGAGCCAGCTCGCGAGCATGATGCCGAGCGGCTTCCCGATCAGGAGGCCGAGGATCACGCCCAGCGTCACGCGGTTCACCAGGAACTCCCCCACCCCGGCCAGCTCCACCCCGGCGTTTGCCAGCGCGAAGAGCGGCATGATCCCGTACGCGACCAGTCCGGTCAGACGGTGCTCCAGGCGCAGAAGGGGCCCTTGCACCGCGGCGCTCGCGACCTCCAGCGCATGCACGGCCTCGAGCTGCCCTCGGCTCGTGATCACCAGCAGATCCCCGGTCTCGGACTCGTCGAACTGGCCGATCAGCCTCCGGGCCCGTCCCGAGAACTCTTCGGCGTTGATCTTCGTGCGCGAGGGGATGGTCAGGGCCAGCACGACCCCGGCGATCGTCGCATGCACCCCCGACTTGAGCAGCGCGAGCCAGAGCACGATGCCCAGCAGGAGGTACGGCGTGAGCGCGTTCACCTGGCGGCGGTTGAGCACCATGAGCGCCAGCACGGTGATGCCC
>DATIGO010000140.1:0-17738 GCA_035454665.1 Gemmatimonadaceae bacterium
CGACCTCGAACGTCTCGCCTGTGCGGCCCTGCGTCGCGATCCCGACGATCACGCGGGCAAGATCGCGCGCGGCGACCGGCTGAACCAGGACCGAGCCGGTGCCAAACATGACCGGCACGGGCAGGAGCGCGAGCCGCTCGAGGGCGCGCTGATTGGGGCTGCCGGCTCCGAAGACCATCGTCGGGCGGATGATTGCATGCGGAAGGCGACCCTCCTGAACGATCCGCTCGGCATCGCGCTTGGAAGCGCCGTACGGATAGCGGGCGAGGTCGGGGAAGCGCGCCGCGACAGAGCTGATGAAAACCAGTCGGGCAGCGCCGGCCGCTTCCGCCGCGTGTACGAGCGAGGCCGTCGCGTCGACGTTCTGCCGACGCAGCTCGCGCGGCCGCCGCTTTCCGGTCGCCGCCGCAAGGTGTACGACCGCCCCACCCGCCGGGAGTGAGTGCGCGTACTGCTCCGGTCTGCCGACGTCACCGACGACCTCGACCCATTCGGAGCGCCACTCGGCGCGCCCGCGGGCCGTTCCCTCCCGGCGCACGAGACAGCGCACGTCGTCGACCGGGAGCGCCCGGAGCTGTGCCAACACATGCCGACCGATAAAGCCCGTGCCGCCGGTGATGAACAGCGACGTCACGGCTCCTGCCCGTGGCGTCGTGCCGTGCGCGCGCGGACCACAGCCAGGGCCACCTCACGCACCGGGCGTCTCCCTGCGGTCCCGAATCACGAGTTCACTGGAGGCGATTGGCGCGAGGGGTGCCCGCATCCTCCAGATGGCCACGAGAAGAATGCCGAGCAGCGCGAACAGCGGCAGGGGTGACGCGTCGCCCGTGAGCCACGGCGCGTACTGCGCGGACATCCGCGAGAAGGTGGTCAAGGCGGGAAGGCGCGGGCCCTCCAGCATCGTCCGCATCACGGCATCCAGCACGCCGGTCTGGCTGCGCATCATCGTCATGGACCAGACGGCAACGAACGAGACCGCCACCAGCGAGTAGGAGAGGAGGCGTGGCACGCGGAGCAGCGTGAGTCCGATGGGGATGAACAGAAACGGCACCGCCGGCAGCAGGTAGCGGATGCCGGTCACCCACTGGAGACGCGTGTACTGCACCGCGCTGAAGAACACGAGATACGCGATGGCAAGGACGAAGCAGAACGCGATCTCGCGCCACGGCACGACGCGGCGCGATCGCCACAGCACGAACGGGGACACGACCGCGAGAAGCATGATCGGCGCGGCCACGAAGAGTCCAAAGCGGAGATCGAAAAGCAGCAGACCGAAGAGCTCCAGCGTGGGACCGCCGACCCCCTGGTACCCGATCTCGATCCAGTCCACCGGGGGCATCCAGTGCTGCGGCGGCAGAAACGGGTGACCGAAGCTTTGCCACTGGTAGAACCAGAGCATCAGCACGGGTCCCGCGGCGCCGAGCCCGTAGCGCAGCAACGCGCGCGCCGCAGAGGCCGGAGTCCGTTCCTGCCACTCGCGCAGCCCCAGGTACCCGCCCAGAAGGACCAGCGTCAGACCGCCGCTGTAGTCGGAGAGGAGGGAGAGGCCACCCATCAGGCCCGCGATTGCCTGACGAGTGCCCGCCGACAGCCGGAGGAGGTTCCCCGGGTTCCAGAGGAGCATGAATCCGGTGATGGAAAACACCGCGATGGCCAGATTCTGATTCAGGTACGACGCCCGGAAGAAGACCGGCGTCGCGAAGGCATACACGAGCGCGAGCCCGAGCGCCGCGGCGCTGCCGAAGCCGATGCCGAGGAAGAGCCGGAACATCACGACGCTGCTGGCGGCCGCGAGCGGAGCCATACAGAGCAACGTGGTGATGAGCGCCACGAGCCCGAAGCGAACGTCGAGCCCCATGCGCCGCGTGGCCTCGTAGAAGGCCAGCCGGCGCGCGCGCGTCTCGTCGCGATAAACGGTGAGCGTATCGGTAGGGCCACGACTCGCCTGCTCCCGCGCGACGATCCGATCCACCAGCGGCTTGAGCACGAGGTAGGGAGGGACCGCGACCATCGAGATTCCGGGGTTCGCTCCATGGTGGGCCCCGCCGTGTGGTGCCGTGGGCGGATTCCGGAAGATGTCCACGTGGAGGCCGACATACTTCGTGAGATCGAACGAGCCGTCCTCGACGATGCTGAGCACCAGATAGTGCTCGCGCACGAAGTCCGTCGCGTGATGGGCCCCGAAGACCAGCCAGCAGGTGAAGAAGAGGCGGAGCTGCAGCCCACGTGTCGCCACCGAATGAACCTCCCCGAAGAGCCGAACGACGCCCGGACCCTGGGTCCGCGGCAACTCGCCATCGCGTGTCATCGCGCACGACCGCCGAGCACGCTGTCGCCCCGCACTCCGGCAACGACGATGCCCGGGCGACTCACGCCCCGGATCCTCGTAAGGCGGACATTCCGTTGCGTGCGCGCCACACCCGTCGTCGGTCAACACGACGCGGGGCCGCCGGAAATGTCACATGGGCCGCGCACGCGCGCGACCGCCAGGAGCTCCCTTGGCGCCGGGGAGCGCAAGGGGCCAACGTTGGGGCGCTGATCTCACGCGACGTCTGGCGTGGAACGGCATGTGGCGGGCGACCGCGGCGGGTCGGATAGGCGCGCGAAGGCTCATCGGACGAGGGTAACGAGGGTTGGCGTTGAGCACCGGGATCGACTGGCGACACCCCGCACTCCTGCTGTCGGCCGTGCTGGCCGCGGGCGCGCTCGCGGTCATGTGGCGCACGGCGTGGGCGGCGTCCGCGCGGTGGTTTGCCCTGGCGATCCTCGGATTCGGCGCATCGCTTCACCTCATCGATGCCCCCCCCGCCGTTGCCTATCAGCACTATCGGTTGGCGCCGGTCGGTCTGGCGGATGGCATCGCGTGGGGGATACTCACGGGACAGGGAGTGGTGCTGCTCTGGCTGGGTCGGCGGCACATCCGGGACGTGGTGGCGTGGATTCGCGCGTCCGTGCATCCGGCGGGCCTCGTGGTCGCGGTCGCGCTGCTGATTACCACGAGCGCCGCACCGTCGCGGGACCCCGTCCAGTACCTGGCCGAAGCGGCCGTTGCATCCCTCACGGTGGGGCTGGCGCTGTTCACCCTCGGGATCGCGGCCCGGGAGATGCCAGTGCGCGAGGCGGCAGCGGCCGGCGGTCTGGCCGATCGCCTCCTCGGCCCCAGGGGAGTCCCG
Organism: Gemmatimonadaceae bacterium; assembly: GCA_035454665.1. Taxonomy (GTDB): domain Bacteria; phylum Gemmatimonadota; class Gemmatimonadetes; order Gemmatimonadales; family Gemmatimonadaceae; genus DATIGO01. Next base: position 3,174 of record DATIGO010000140.1, read on the forward strand.
GGACCGCAGCGGCCCGACGGTTGGTCGATGCGCGTAGCCGCCGCGGCGGCCGCGCTGAGCGCACTGCTGGTGGTGCTGGTCTACGAGCGCCACCCGCACGTGCCCGACGAAGTCGTGTACCTCCTCCACGCGCGGTATCTGTCCGAAGGCATGCTCGCCATGCCGCTTCCGCCGGTTCCCGCCGCGTTCGACCTCGACCTCATGCAGTACGAGCCGGGGCGCTGGTACTCGCCGGTGCCGCCGGGATGGCCGCTGGCGTTGGCTGCCGGCGCGTGGCTCGGCGTGCCCTGGCTGGTGAATCCGGTGCTGGGCGGGCTCTCGGTGCTGCTGGCGTACGTCCTGCTCGGCACCCTGTACGATCGCCGGACCACGCGACTCGCCACGCTCCTGCTTGCGGGGTCGCCGTGGTTCCTGTTCATGTCGATGAGCTTGATGGGGCATGCGGCCACGCTGGCCTGTGCGCTGGCCGCGGCCGTGGGCGTGGCGGTGGCGCGGCGCACGGGGGCGAGCCTGCCGGCGTTGCTCGGTGGTCTGGGTATCGGCGCGGTGAGTCTCATCCGGCCCCTCGAGGGCCTGGCCGTCGCGTTCCTGCTCGGAGTGTGGTCGTTAGGCGCCCGGGGACGGGCATTCCGGTTTGCGCCGAGCGCGGCGGTCGTGGCGGGGACCGTCCTGGCGGCCGGTCTGGTGCTGCCCTACAACGCGGCGCTCACGGGATCGGCACGCGTCTTCCCGATCATGGCCTACATCGACAAATACCACGCGCCCGGCGCGAACGATCTTGGCTTCGGCGCGAATCGCGGCCTCGGGTGGAGCGGGCTGGATCCCTTTCCCGGACACGGCGTGGCCGACGTGGGCGTGAACGCCGTGCTGAACGCGTTCGCGATCAACGTGGAGTTCCTGGGATGGCCCGTGGGCGTCGCGGTCGTGCTGGCGCTCGCGTTCTCCCTGCGCGGACGGCGCTGGATATCCGGTGACCGATGGCTCCTGGCGGCCATCGCGGTGATCGCGGGCATTCACTCGTTCTACTGGTTCAGCGGCGGTCCGGATTTCGGGGCGCGATACTGGTACCTCGTCATTGTGCCCTGCGCCGGCCTCGCGGCCAGGGGCATCCAGCGCTGGGACGAGCACGCCATTGGAACGGCGGAGGGTTCGAGCGCACCCCGCCGCCAGGACGCGCGCGCGGTGGTGATGGCGCTGTGCCTCGCCGGCCTGGCGCTGGCCCTCTTCGTTCCCTGGCGCTCGTTAGGTAAGTACTACCATTACCGCGGTATGCGGGCCGATGTGCGCGCGCTCGCCGGCGAGCACGGATTCGGGCGCAGCCTGGTCCTGGTACGCGGACGCCGGTTTCCTGACTACGCGGCGGCCGCCGCGTACAATCCTGTCGACCTCCGTGCCGAGGCACCGGTCTATGCCTGGGATGTGACCCCGGCCGTCCGCCGGCAGGTCGTCTCGGCCTATCGGGATCGCTCCGTCTGGATCATCGACGGCCCATCCCGGACCGGCGCCGGATTCCGCGTCGTGGCCGGCCCGCTCTCCGCCGACGCCGTGCTGACCGATCCGACGCTGCCCCCCGCGGGCGCCGATGAAACGCTGGCCCGGGACCCGCTCATCCCCCGGCGCGCCGGCCCGGCGCGCTGACGCCTCGGGCGCACAACGTCTGCCCGCCCCGGTCCGGCGCCGCCGACCATCCCGCGTCCCTCCCGATGACGCTCTTGCCTCACGGCGGAGTGCCGTCCGGTGAGATCGTGTACAGCGTCCAGGTCGGCCCGGAGAGCGCCGGCGTCAGATCGAGAGAGGACTGTGTCGGCGCCACGACGAGTCGGAAGCCGTACTTCGCTCCCAGTCGCACCCACTCGGCGCGGGTCCGATTCTTCCACCTCTCGAGGAGAGCCGGACACCACGGCCGCAGCGCAGCACCGCAGCGGCCATCCAGCCGGGAATCGCTGAGGAAGTCCACCCCGAGGAGTTCCGACGAGAGCAGGTTGACCGCGGGCGCGAGCCGCGGCGTGTAGGCAACGATGTACAGCGTTTCCCAGTGCAGCAGCGTGGGGTGGCCCACTTTCGGCTGCAGCTCCAGGGCGGGCCACATGGCCGGGAGCAGGGGCTCGTGTGGCTTCGCATTCGCGACGAGCCACTCCCGCAACTGCACATCGAACGGCGTCACGATCGGGCGGCGACGTGAGCTTCCGATGCCGATCGCGAGCAGGGCGAGGAGGAACGCCGTCGCCGGAACCATCCACCGGCTCACCGCCCTCAGCAGGGCGCCGCGCCCCGAAGCGGTTGGCCGACCAGGCAAGCGCTGAAGTGCAAGGGCGCCCGCCATGGTGACGCCCGCCGCGGCCAGGAGGACCGTGAGACCCTCCCACCGCCGAGCAACGACGAGGGTGGCCAGACAGATCAGCATGAGCCCCGACAGCGCGACCGCACCGACCCGGGTACGTGGCGGCCACGGGCGAAGCGAGAGGCCAAAGGCGAAGCCCACGAGCGCCATCAGCATCAGCCACGGAACGAGGCCGCGGCGGCTCGGCAGGACCACTCCAGCCGCCAGCAGTGCCACGCCGAGCAGCACGGTCGCCCACCGCTCCAGAGCGACTGGGAGTGCATCGACCGACCGTGCGACCACGGCCCCTGCGAGCGGCACCAGCAGGATCGCCGTGAGATTGGACAACCGGAACGGCATGAGGATCTCGAACGGGCCCGGCAAGGGCCCGACGATCGTCCGGTATAGCCACGCTGCATACACCGCGGACCAGGCTATGCCGCCAAGCACCAGGATCCACCGGGCGTGAGCAGCGAGTCGTTCCCAACGCGAGCCGGCCTCCGCGTGCAGTCCCCACCGCCACAGCAGCGCCGCGATCGCGAAGAACGCGACCGGATTCGTGAGGTAGGCGCCTGAGCGCACCGGGAACAACCGCCGATGCGTGTCGACCCAGTCCGTGAAGGCCCGGTAGATCCGCGCGGCATCCGCTGTCACGTCATACGGCGGGGCGACGGGCGCGACACTCTGCCCCCGGATGAGCAGCCACAGCGCCACGCAGACGAGGACTCCGGCCCCACCCCACACGAGCAGGTTCGCCAGGTCACGCCCCCTCGGACGGTGTGCCGCGAATAGCAGATAGAGGCCCGCCCAGGACCAGGCGATCAGGGCCATCGCGCCGTGCACTCCGGGAAGCAGCCCGAGCAGCAGGCCGGCGGATCGCCAGCAGCCCCCCAGCATCAGCACGGGTGCGAGGACGGCGGCGTACAGACCGATGTGACCGTTACTGAAGTACGCCGGGAAGACGAAGAGCGGATAGGTGCCCTGAAATGGAAGGAAGGCTCCGAGCGCCGCGAGCGCCGCCGCCAGGTAGCCCCACCCGGCCTGTCGCGTCAGTACGGTCGCGACCGCGAACGGGACGTAGAGACTCGCCGTCATGAACAGCACGTTGAAGACGGCGGAGACGAAGGTCGCGTCGGGTCGCACACGCCAGAGCGCCGCCGCGACGTAATGGAGGAGGCTGTAGACTTGCTTGTAGTACGCCTCGTGCGGGTGACCGGGAGGATAGACGACGTCGCCCGTGATGATCTGCGCCGCGGCGACCGCCTCGTCGAGCACGATCCCATGGTACGCGACCTGGAGCACGGCCAGGGATGCACAGACTGCGGCGCCCACCACGAGCGCACGAGTCACGGCACTTCCGTCGTCGAGTGCCAGCACGCGCTCGACGGCGTCGGGGAGCAGCTTCAGTCGCGCTGCGAATGCCGTGCGACGGCGATCCGCGGATGTCACGCACGATCCTCATGCTGCGCGGCGAGGGAACGCTCCGCTGTCACAACTCCGGTATCGCCGGAGCCGTCCGCCCACGTGGTTCCGCGTGACGACTCGACGGGCAAGGGCGGGCTGTTCCGCCGGGTGCGTTGACGCCACGCGCCACGGACCAGGCGCAGGAGGGTGAAGAAATAATCCGGCGCCACCTTCACGATGTGGAAGGACGAGCTGCCCATCTCGATCGTCCGGTTGATCCACGAAACAGGGACCTCCACCACGTCGTAGCCGGCGAGCAGCGGCTTCAGCCCCGTTTCCACGTTGGCCGCGAAGTGGGGCTCCTCGATCACGATCGACTTCAGCACCTCGGCGCGGTAGAGCTTGAGGTTGTTCGAAATATCCCGAAACCGGCTTGGCAGCAGCAGGTTGGCCAGCCCGTGGAAGCCGCGATTGCAGAAGATCTTGAAGAACGGGTAGTTGATGAGAATCGACTCGTGCGAGAAGCGGCTGCCGATCGCGCCATCGCGGCCCGAGGCCAGCGCGTCGAACAGATCGCGCAGCTCCGGCACGATCTGCACGAAATCGCTGTCCATCGTAAGGATGTACTTGCCAGTCGCGGCCGCGTAGCCGTCGCGGAGCGCGCGTCCCACCCCATTCGGCGGCGCCCGGTCCACGAGCCGTACCCGTGGCTCGCGCCGCGCGACTTCCCGCGTCACCTCCGCGGTGCGATCCCGGCTGTTGTCATTGATGATGAGGATCTCGTGGATGTAGGCGTCGTACATTCCCACCAGCGCCTCCACGAGCGGTTCCACGTTCATTTCCTCGTTGTGGCACGGCACCACGACGGACACCGATCCGTGGAGCGCCTCGTGCGTCGCGAGATTCACGAAGCGCCGCCGCGCGGAATCACCTCCCGGCTTGCGCGCCCAGATGTAGAGCGTGCCGCAGAATTCCCGGATGATCGGCGCGTGCTCGAGCGCGAACGCGAGCGACTGCAGCAACGGGATCAGTCGCCGCGGCGTGCTGGCGTGGATGATGTCATATGGAATGACGTCGATCTGCGTGAACCCCTGCTGTGAGGCGAGCTTCATGAGGCGGTACCGTCCCAGGCCGACCTGGCACGCGGCGTTGCCCGTCCACCGGCCGAACGGTCTCACGGCATCCTTGAGCCACACCTGGGGGTTGAGACGATTCGCCTCGAAGAACAGGAGCTGCCCGCCCGGCTTGAGCAGGCGGTACAGCGCCCGGAGGTTCTGCGGATACTGGTCATGGCAGAGGATCGCCGTGCCGATGACGTAGTCAAAGCTCTCGGGGGGCAGCGCATCGAGCGACGTCACGTGCTGCGCCGTCACGTTCCGCAGTCCACGCCGCGAGGCCGCCTCGGCGTAGTCGGCGTGGAAGGTTGCTGCGGTGATCGGATTGCCGCCTCGCAGCACCTCCGTGAGGTGCTGCGTCCAGAGGCCGCTCCCGGCACCCAGCTCCAGGATCGTCTCGCCCGGCAGCACGTGAAAGCAGTGCCGCACGGTGAGCGCGCGCCAGCGCAGCTTGAGCGGTGAGGTCGACGCGTGCCTCAGCCAGTAGGCCTCGCGCGCCCGCTCCATTTCGCGGAGGTTGTCCTCCAGTCGGGCCATGACGGACCTCAGGTCCAGCGCTCGCAGTTCTGGTCGAAGATCTGCTGGCCCATCTCGCGCAGACTGTGTCGCGGGCGCCAGCCGGGATAGTGACGGACGAAGCGACCCACGTCACTGATCCACCAGATATGGTCGCCGCTTCGGGCCGCCTCGGAGTAGGTCCACGAGAGCCGTTTCCCCGTGAGCTCCTCGCAGAGCGCGATCCCCTCGAGCACGGAGCAATTGCTCCGGCGCCCGCCCCCGATGTTGTAGACCTCGGCCACCCGTGGCGCCTTGAAGAACTCCGCAAAGGCGCCGACGAGATCGGCGGCGTGAATGTTGTCCCGCACCTGCTTGCCCTTGTAGCCGAAGATCGTGTACGGCGTTCCCGTGACCGTGCACTTCATGAGGTACGCCAGGAAGCCGTGCAACTGCGCGCCCGAGTGATTGGGGCCGGTGATGCAACCGGCGCGGAAGCACGCGGTCTTCATCTGAAAGTAGCGCCCGTACTCCTGGACCAGAATGTCCGACGCGACTTTCGACGCGCCGAAGAGGGAGTGCTTGCACTCGTCGATCGACATCGACTCGTCGATCCCGACGCGGTACGAGTGGGCCTCGTCGATCTCGAAGCGCAACGCCTGCTCGACCAGCGGCAGCGTGTTCGGCCGATCGCCGTACACCTTGTTCGTCGACGTGAAGACGAAGGCCGCGTCGGGCGCGTGCAGCCGGGTGCACTCCAGCAGGACGAGTGTGCCGTTGGCGTTGATCGTGAAGTCGGTGAACGGCTCACGCGCCGCCCAGTCGTGCGAGGGCTGCGCGGCCGTATGCACGACGAGGCCGATGTCCCGGCCATATTCCGAGAACACCCGCCGCATCGCCGCGAGGTCGCGGATGTCGAGTTCATGATGCACGTAGCCCGGGCAGCACTCCCGCAGCCAGTCGAATTTCCACTTGTTCGACGCCTCGGCGCCGAAGAAGTGGCTTCGCATGTCGTTGTCGATGCCGACCACGGTGTGGCCCAGTGCCGAGAAGTGCAGCACCGTCTCGGAGCCGACCAGGCCCCCGGATCCCGTCACGATGACAACGGCCATGGTCGCGTGGTGTTGCGAGGAAGACCCGACGAGTGGAAGGACAACACGTCGTGCGTTCCGGGGCGGCCGCGCCGCCGCCGAGGCTGGGGCGGTGGTGGGGTCAGCGAGGGACGCGGGGCCGTGCTCTGCAACTCTCGTTCCGAGTTGCGGCGGTGCTCGCTCTCGATTGCGTGGCGCGCGCCTCGCCGCCAACCCTGGTCGACGATCATTCTCGCGCCCCTGCCCCCACGGCGCTCCCACGGTAGTCCATGCCACCCGGGACGTCGACCGCCTGTCCGGCATCCCCTCGGCGGAGCACGATCGCGATCGCGGCGCTCGCCAGTGCGCCGGCGACGATGACCATCTCGAATACCAGGCCCGCGGCCACGGCCAGCACCGCCGGTACGCCGAACGGGGCGAAGAGCGCCGCCTGGGCGGCCTCGCGGACACCGATGCCGCCCTGCGTGACTGGAAGCAGACCCGCGATCTTTGCAAGCGGCCAGACGAAGAGCCAGACGTACAGGGGCGCGTTCAGTCCCACCGCCGCACCGAGTCGCCAGTTGAGCAGCACGAAGAGGCCCTGAAGGAGGAGCCCGAGCAGGAAGGCCCGCGCGAGCGTCCCGGGCCGCGAGGCCGTGCTTCGGACGGCGCGCCGCAGGTGGACGAGGCGGCGGCGATGCCGGAACGGGATCCACCTTGCGCGAAAGACGAGCAGCACGAGGATCACGACAGCGGCGCCCACGAGAAGCAGCGCCATAAGGCCCAGGAACACGCGGCGGCTCTGCTCGTCCAGGGCTCGCGGCGAAAACAGTGCGCCGATACCGGCCAGGAGGCCCAGCCCCACAACGTCCTGGAGCCGGTCGACGACGCTCCCCAGCAGCAATCCGGTCCTCGAACGCGCGTGCGGCAGCGCGACGCCCGCCCGAATCAAGTCGCCGCCCACGATCGACGGCAGGAACAGGTTCCCGAAGAGCCCCCAGTAGTACGCCTGCGCCGCCCGTCGCATCCCCAGTTCGGCGCCACCCGAATTGATGAGCAGACGCCACTTGGTCACGCCGACGAATTGGAAGAGCAGGTAAGCCAGGAGCGCGACCGGCCACGCCCACGCGGGCAGCGACCGTACCGCGGCGACCAGCTCATCGAAGGGGAGGAACGCGAGGAGGACTGCCAGGACCAACACCGTCCCGGCGACCCGAAGCGCGAGGCGACGCCGGGCAGCGTCTGGCGCGGGGGTACTCCCGCGGCGCGCCACCTCAGTCCTCCACGACGTGCGTGGCGAAGACCTCGCGGAAGCGGGCCCATTGCGACGTGTCGAACTCCGCGCCGCGCAGGCACTCCACGGCGGAGTACGCCATGTACAGGGCGTGGTGCGTGTTGTCGTGGGCGAATAGGCCCTGGCGGCCAAAGGTCAACAGGCGCGGCACTCCTCCGAGCCACTCGTCCAGCGCGTTGAAGTGCCGCTCGTACCCCATCAGGTAGATCGGGTACGCGTGTCGCAGCCGGCGCACGTGCACGGCAACGGGAGGCCGCGCGAGCGGGAGCCCCGCCGTGCGGATGTCGCGGACCACGAGCTCCCCCAGCTCGGCGTCGCTCATCGACCACACCGCGTCGTCGGGCGAGCACGGCAGCTCGGCGCAGAGCACGGTGGTCCCGCGCGGCTCGGTCACGCCCGAATAGTTCCGCGGCTCCGACAGCCGCGTGATGGCGATGTCGGATTCCGGGAAGTAGTGGGCGTCGGTGGTGGTGAACTGCGGCACGTCGAGCCGCAGATAGACCAGAAGCATCGCGCGGAAGTCGATCCGCGTCGCGGCATCCAGCAACTCCGGCGGCGGCCCGGGCTGGATCAGGCGCGCGAGCTGCGTGATCGGGATCGTGCTCCAGAGGTGGTCGGCGCTGATCGTGCGCGTCTGCCCGCCCTGGTCGACCACGATGCGCCATTGCTGACCCGGCACGCCCGGGGGCTCGAGGCGCAGGACACTCGTCTGGAGCAACAGCTCCGCGCCCAGGGAGCGCGCTCCGTTGGCGAAGGCGTTCGTGATCTGACCGAACCCCTTGCGCGGATAGTGAAAGAGCCCGCCGCCAACCGGCTTGACGATCCGCTTGAGCAGGCGCGCAAAAGAGTTCGCCGTCACGCGACGGCGCGCCTGCGTCCCCGAGAGGTCCGCCGGCTCGCGCCCCCAGATCTTCCGCGCATAGGGGAAGTAAAAACCGTTGCAGATCGTAGGCCCGAGACTCGCGCGCAGCACCGACTCGAACGTGTCCAGGTGACCATTCGAGCGCCTGAGCTTGCCCACGACCATGTCCCGGGTAACGCCGACCGCGAACGCCGGGTCGAGGCTCGTCAGCAGATCCGTGGCCTTGAAGGGAAAGCGGATCAGCTTCCCCCGCAGTCGGATCCGACCGTTTCGCTGGCGCGCAAGCAGGTCTCCGTCCAGGAGCCGCTGGATGTCCGCGAGGATCCCGGGCTCGCAGGAGTAGTGCAGCCGGTGGCTCCCGAAATCCAGGTACTGGCCGCCCCACTCGAAGCTCCCGGCGTTGCCTCCGACCTGCCCCTGCCGTTCGAGGAGAGTCACGTGGGCGCGTTCGGTCCGGCGGAGCTGATACGCCGCCCCACATCCCGCAGGTCCGCCGCCCAGCACGACGACGTGAGGGAGAGGACTCACCGGGGCGCGCCCGTCCGCGAGAGCCACCCGCGGTACCACGCGACCGTCTCCTCCAACGACGCGTCGAGGTGGTGCCGCGGCCGCCATCCAAGCCGCGTGCGCGCCTTGGCGCAGTCCAGGTACTGCCGCGGGATCTCGTTCGTCGCCTGGTTCAGGATCGTGAGCTCGAGCGAGGACTTACCCATGACCTTGAGAATCCGCTGCGCCATCTCGATCACCGAAAGCGGCGTCTCCGTGCCGAAGTTGAACGCCTCCCCCGTGAACTCCTCGCAAGGGACGTGCTCGGCCAGGTCGAGATACGCGGCGACCGCGTCCCGAACGAAGAAGTAGTCCCGCACGAAGGAGCCGTCGCTGCGGATCACGGGCGATTGGTCCTGCAGCGCCGAACGGATGGTGCCCGGGATGAGTCGGTTGAAATTCAGGTCTCCACCACCGTACAGGTTGCCGCATCGAGTGATCGTGACCGGCAGGCGGTAGCTGTGGAAATACGACTGCGCGATGAGATCCGCGCACGACTTGGAGACGTCGTAGGGGAAGCGTCCGACGAGCGGCGCTTCCTCCGTGTAGGGGAGGCGTTCGTGCGCACCGTACGCCTTGTCGCTCGACGCGACGATCACGCGCTCGATCCGCGGCAGGAGCTGACGCGCCGCCTCGAGGAGGGTCCACGTGCCCTTCACGTTCGACTCGAAGGTCGAAAGCGCCGAGCGGCTCGCCGTGCCCACGATCGTCTGCGCGCCGAGATGGAACACGCTGTCGATCTCGTACTCGTTGAGGGCGCGGAGGAGGAGCTCGTAGTCGGTGAGGTCGCCGTGGACGAGCCGGCAGCGCGAGAGCGTGCCCGCCAGCACGGCCTCGCTGTCGGGTACCCAGTCGCGTACGAGGCAGACCACGGTGGCGCCGCGCTCGACGAGCTCGCGGGTCATCCAGGATCCGAGGAGACCCGTCGCTCCGGTGACGAACACGTTACGATCGCGCCAGAACGTCATGTCCATCGCTTCCAGGGGGCCTTCCCGCCGGCCCATAGCGCTTCCAGCAGATCCCGCTCGCGCAGCGTGTCCATGGGCTGGAAGAAGCCGTCGTGGCGGAACGCCATCAGCTCTCCTTCGCAGGCCAGCCGCTCGAGCGGATCGCGCTCCAGGATGGTGTCATCGCCGGTGAGGTAGTCGAAGACGCCGGGCTCGAAGACGAAGAAGCCGCCGTTGATCCAGCCTCCCTCGGCCTGGGGCTTCTCCGTGAACTCGCGCACGCGCTCGCCCTCGAGCGCCAGGCCACCGAAGCGCGCCGGAGGACGGACCGCCGTGACGGTCGCCAGCCGCCCGTGACGGCGGTGGAAGGCCAGGAGGGCCGACAGGTCGACGTCGGAAAGCCCGTCGCCATAGGTGCACATGAACGTGCTGCCCCCGACTTGCGGGCGCAGGCGCCGGACACGCCCGCCTGTCATCGTGTCGAGTCCCGTGTCCAGCACGCCCACACGCCAGTCGAGCTTCGAGCCGTTCAGGACGGTCATGGCGCCGGACCTGAGATCCACGATGAAGTCGCTCTCGTGGACGACGATGTTGCGGAAGTACTCCTTGATCATTTCGCTGCGGTAGCCGCATGCCACGAGGAACTCGCTGAACCCGTAGCTGGCATAGTACGCCATGAGGTGCCAGAGCAGCGGCCGCCCGCCGATTTCCACCATCGGCTTCGGACGCGTCTGGGTTTCCTCGGCGATTCGCGTCCCCCGACCGCCTGCGAGGATGATCACCTGCATGGTTTCTCGTCAGGCTCCCGTCAGAACGGTCGGTGGTTCAGGTGGTCGTGACAGATGGCGGATGACGCGCGGTGACCCGCGCCGATGACGCGCGCGGCCACGGCAGGGAGGACGTCGGGTGGGTGTGAGTCGAGACGGATGGATACTCGTCGATTCATGTGCCGGATGGGCCGGGAAGCTACCCACCACCTGTCACGGGTGATACCGCGACGGGATCGCGCTCCTCGACCAGACGACCGATGTTGCGTCACTGCAACACCCGCTCAGACGATACGCGGTTCGGGGATCGGCAGTATCCAGCGCCCGCCTCGCGCGACGTGGCTCTGCTGCTGTGCCATGACCTCGTCGGCGAAGTTCCAGGGGAGGATGACGACGTGGTCGGGTCGGTGCTCCGCCAGCGCCTCTACCGGGAGCACGGGCAGGTGCATCCCGGGGGTGAACCGGCCCACCTTGAGCGGGCTGCGGTCGACGGTGAAGGGGAGGAGCTCGGTTCCAATGCCGCAGTAGTTCAGGAGCGTGTTTCCCTTGGCGGGGGCTCCGTAGGCCGCGAGGGAGGCTCCCGAGGCCTGGAGGCGCTCCAGAAGTTCCCGCAGCCGTTCCGCATGGCGCCGCGCGTCCCGGCCAAACCGGACCCATGCCTCACCGGAGGTCACGCCGTTCGTTCGCTCCGAAACGAGGAGCGGCGCGATCGCGGGGTCGTCGCCACTCCCCCGGGCGAAGGAGACCCTGATCGAGCCGCCGTGGACGGGGACGTGATCGACGCGTACCAGACGGAGACCGGCAGACGCCGCGAGCGTCGAGAGCGGGCCCACCGCGAAGTAGCAGAGGTGCTCGTGGTAGATCGTGTCGTACTCGAGGCGGGACAGCATCTCGCCTGCGTACGGGACCTCGACGATGACGAGCCCGTGCTCGTCGAGGAGCGCGCCGGCACCCGCGAGAAAGTCGCGGGGATCGTCGACGTGCGCGAGTACGTTGTTCGCGATCACGGCGCGCGCAGGGCCGTACGCCGCGCGGAGCTCGGTCGCGAGGTCGCCGTCGAAGAACCGGCTGACGGTGTCGATCCCGCGGGCGCGCGCCGCCTCGGCGATGTTGCGTGCGGGCTCGACGCCGAGCGTGCGCGTGCCGAGCGCCTGAAAGCACGAGAGGAGGCTGCCGTCGTTGCTCGCGATCTCGACGACGAGATCGCGCGGTCCGAGCGAGAGCCGGTCGTACACCGCGCGGGCGTAGCGGCGGTTGTGCTCCGCGATCGTCTCCGAGGTGCCGGTGACGTAGAGGTAGTGGCCGAACAGCACCTCGGGATCGATGACGTCGGCCACCTGCGCGAGGGCGCAGTCCGCGCACACCAGCAGGTCGAGCGGGAAGGAGCGTTCGCCCGCGAACTCGGCTGGGCTCGTCAGGAGCGCGTTCGCGAGCGGCTGCGGACCTAACGAGAGAACCGTTTCGAGGCGCGTCCCTCCGCACGAACGGCAGGTCTCGCGGCGCGCGTAGAGCGGCTGCCGGCGCGCGGCGCCGGGGCTCCCGTCGGGCGGGGCGGCCCGGCTCACTCGCGGCCCGACACCAGCATCGGCGCCGGCTCCTCGGCGGCCGGTCCCCGCGTGCGGCGCCACTGCGGCAGCCGTCGCGAGAAGCGCAGCCGCAGCAGCTCGACGAAGAAGGCCAGGCAGGTCGAGGCACGCACATGCGACAGTCCCGTCCCGCGCATTCGGCCGAACACGTTGAACTCCATGACGCGCGCACCCAGGTAGTGCGCCTTGATCATCAGCTCGGGATCGAGCAGCCAATCGTGAGACTGGAGATCGAGCTCCTCGAGCAACTCCCGGCGCAGGAGCTTCGGCGTGCCGTTCACGTCGATGGAGCCGAGGCGCGGCCACAGGATCCGCGCGAAGACGTTGTACGAGACGGAGACGATCTTCCGCAGCAGACCGTCGAGCCGGAAGCGCCGTCGCGCCTTCGCCACCACGAGCCCACTGGTCGAACGCGCCGCCTCGAACAGGCGCACCACGTCCTCGGCGTCAACCTGTCCGTCCGCCGGGATGTAGCCGACCCACGGAGCACGGCACAGCGGAAAGCCCTGCAGGATGCCGTATCCGTACCCCTGATTCACCGCCACGCGCGAAGGCTCGACCTCGCGATAGTCGCGCGCGAGGCGGGCCAGCTCCCTCCCCGTCGCGTCGGAAGAGCCGTTGTCCACGGCCACGAGCTGCAGCCTGTACCCGGCACGCTGAAAGGCCCCGACTAGCCGGGGAATGGTGTACCCGACCGCCTCCTCCTCGTTGTAGCAAGGCATGACCAGCGACAGGTCAGGCTCGGGCACGATCTCGTCTCGCAGCGGCTGCACGTGTTTCTGGGGCTCCTGTCCAGGTGCCGGACGCGCGTCCGGTGAGGTTCATGTATGGCCGATGGGCCCGGAATTGCAATGGTCGGGCCATTCGCCGCGCTTTCCGTTGCCTCTGCTGCGGGTCCGTCGTTCCACGGGCGTGACTCGTGGGCTTCGCGCCACGTACCACGGGTATAATTGGTCGGTCGTAACACTTCCTCGACGGACTCTCCCGCACTCCCGGATCCCCATGGCCCCAGTGCTCGTGACCGGTGTGGCCGGTTTCATCGGCTTCCACCTCGCGCGCCGGCTGCTCGACGACGGGCACGACGTGGTCGGCGTGGACAGCCTCAACGAGTATTACGATCGGACCCTCAAGGAGGGTCGGCTGCGACAGATCGCGGAGCACCCGCGATTCCGATTCATACGGACGGATCTGGCAGACCGCGACGCCGCGGCGCGCCTCTTCGCCGATGAGCGTCCGGAGCGTGTCGCGCATCTCGCTGCGCAGGCCGGGGTTCGCTACTCGCTCGAGAATCCCCACGCCTACGCCGACAGCAACCTCATTGGCTTCCTGAACGTGCTCGAGGGGTGTCGCGCGGTCGGGGCTCGCCACCTCGCGACGGCAAGCACGAGCTCGGTGTACGGTGCCAATCGCGACCTCCCCTTCTCGGAGCACCACGGCGTCGATCATCCCATCTCGCTCTACGCCGCCACCAAGCGGGCCAACGAGCTCATGGCCCACAGCTACAGCCATCTCTTCGGCCTTCCGGTGACCGCGCTCCGCTTCTTCACGGTGTACGGCCCGTGGGGGCGCCCCGACATGGCGCTCTTCCTCTTCACCAAGGCGATCCTCGAGGGGCGGCCGATCAATGTCTTCAATCACGGGGACTCGACGCGCGATTTCACCTACGTGGATGACATCGTCGAGGCGTTCGTCCGGGTGCTCGACCGTCCGCCGGCTGCCGACGCGGGAGCGATCGATCGCCTGCGCGACCCGGCCACGAGCACGGCGCCGTTCCGGGTCTACAACATCGGACAGCAGGTGCCCGAGCCGCTCATGCGGATGATCGAGATCCTCGAGCAGTGTCTCGGACGCGTGGCCGAGAAGCGGTTCCTGCCCGCGCAGCCCGGCGACGTGGCCATCACGCACGCGGACGCTGGGGATCTCGAGCGCGATACCGGATTCCGGGCGCGCGTGTCGCTGGAGATGGGCATCCCGCGCTTCGTCGCCTGGTATCGCGAATACTACGGCGTGTGATCGACGCCGGTCCGGTGTGATCGCGCTTCTCCGCGTCTCTCCGCGTCTCTCCGTGTCTCTCCGCCGGGGTCCGCCGGGGTCCGCGGGGGTCAGCGGCGGGGGGGCGCGAGGCGGGTGTTCTGGTCGGCGAGGAGGCCGACGGCCCA
>DATIGO010000141.1:0-6385 GCA_035454665.1 Gemmatimonadaceae bacterium
GGCGAGCCGACCGGGAGCACGCTCGCGGTCGGAACCAAGGGGGCCATGCGCATCGTGGTGCGCACGGCGGGACGCGCGGCGCACTCCGCCTACCCGGAGCTGGGCGAGTCGGCCATTGCCAAGCTGGTGCGGCTGCTCGCCGAGCTCGACACGCTCGAGCTGCCGACGGATCCCGTGCTGGGTGCCACCACGATCAACATCGGCGCCGTGAGCGGCGGCGTGGCCGACAACGTCATTGCGCCCGCCGCGGAAGCCCGACTGATGGCACGCCTGGTCTCGCCCGACGAAGAGGTTTGGCGGGTGCTCGAACGCTGGGCCGACGGAAGGGCCGCGATCGAGCAGGGCGTCACGGTGCCCGCCGTGCGATTGCGGACACTCGCCGGATTCCCCACGTCGGTCGCGGCCTTCGCCACCGACATCCCTTCGCTCACCCACTGGGGGACGCCGTACCTGTTCGGGCCGGGTTCGGTCCACGTGGCCCACACGCCGGACGAGCATGTGAGCGTGGACGAGCTGGAGATGGCGGTGGGCGCCTACGTGAAGATCGCCGAGCAGGCGCTCGAGGCACTCCCGACGAGCCTGAATCCGGCGGCTGGAAGCTGAACGCCGTCCGTCTGTCGCTCCTGAAGATCTGCCAGGCGAATCGACACGACGGACGGCTGCCAGCAGTCGCCCATCAGCCGCCAGTCGGAGAAGCGCTCTCCTTTTCCGGCTGCGCGAACACGACGAAGTGGCCGCCGGGCTCCCGCACGCCGATCTCGATCATCCCGTAAAAGGTGGTCCGCCGGGGCATCTCTATGGGGTAACCCTCGAGTGACCGTTCGACCGCGGCCAGATCGGCCACCTCGATGAACAGCGCCGTCGACCGGCCGTCGATCTGGCCAGTGTGTTCGCCAATGTCGGACCGGATGCTCGCTGCACTCTGCAGCATCAGCTCGACCTCGTTCTTCACCAGAATGGCAAACCCGACCGACTCCCCATGAGGCACTTCGACGGTCTTCGTGAAGCCGAGGCGCTTCTCCCAGAACTCGAGCGAGGGCTCCACGGCGTCGACGGCAAGAACGGGTGTCAGGCGGCGGACGGCGACATCAGGCATGGTGGTGTTCCCGGACATGGTTGGACTCGCGGCGATGACCGAAGCCAACCTACGCCGGCGTCCCCGGCTCCAATAGGAGATTTGGAACCGGTCGCTTCGCGAGCCACTCCGTGGGCGTGACGCCGACCAGGGCGCGGAAATCGGCGATCAGGTGCGATTGGTCCGCGTACCCCGCGTCCATCGCCGTCCTGGCCCACGGCACGGGTCCCGGGGACGCGCGCCGTCGGGCAAGCGACATCGCGTGCTGCACGCGTGTGACGCGCGCCACGAGCTTGGGCGACACGCCGACCTCCCGCTCGAAGAGACGGGCCAGGTGTTGCCGCGTGAGACCCAGCTCCCGACAGAGCTGGTCGATGGCGAGCGCGCCACGCGTGTCGGCGATCCGCCACAACGCCTCCAGCACGGAGGGGCTGGGCGCGGCGTCGCTCGCGAGGCGCGACGCGAACACCTGCTGCAGCGCGAGCGCGAGATCACGAGCCGGGGCGGGAGTCCGGATGGCGCGCAGGATCAGGCGTTCGAGCCCCGGGTCGAGGTCGGTGAGCGCCACGCACTGGTCACGCAGCTCGCCGGCGTCGATCCGGAGGGCCTGACGGGCACGCCCCGGGCGGAACCGCACGCCCACCCATCGACCGGGAAAGTCGTCACGCACCGGCAGGGGGACGGACATCGCGCCGACTGCCAGGATCTGCGCGTGCTCGGCGGCGTCATCCTCGAAACGGATGATGACGTCGCTGCAGTTATCGGGAAGGACGAGCCGTTCCGCGGTCCCGTGCGCGGACGCCCTCGCCTCGCGCATCCAGACACACTCGATGGAGCCGGCGAGTGCGCCGCTCGCGGCGACCTCGCGATAGGGGTGCGGGTCCGTCGCGTCTCGGTGGGCTCGAGGTCCCTCAGCTCGCGGCTTCGAGGGGAAGCATGCGGCGCGCGTCGATGGCTCCGGTTGGGCAGTGCCGCACAAACTCGCCATCGGCGGGCGACCAGTCCACCACCCGGCGCCGGGGGAAGGCCTTCCCGTGGTGATCGAGCGCCATCAGATCGGACGCGCCGGCCACGCAGAGCCCGCATCCGTTGCACGTCGCCTGATCCACGGCGAGCTGCATCACGCGCCGCGGGAAGACTCCCCGCGCCGAGCGTGCGCAGGCGTCGAAGTCTGCGAGCGCCTCGACCGTGGCCCGGTACCCGAGGTCGATCACCTCGGAGGTCACGCCGAAGCGAAACCACCCGAACTCAGTGACGCGGGGGCGGACGAGAAGCATGGGAGGGCCTTCCCAGTGCGTGAGCGGCGTCCCCTGCAGGGCGTGCATCATCACCGTGGCGGCGCGCATGTAGATCGACGCGAAACCGGAGGCGGCGACGTTGTCGCACGGCGGGACGTCGCTGTTGCCGACGTCCACGGCGATGATGACGTCCGCGTGTGGCGCGACGACCGAGACGGGGAGGTTGTCGATGGTTCCGCCGTCGATGCAGACACGCCCGTCGACGCGTCCTGGCGGGAAGAAGCCGGGGAGCGCGCACGAGGCATAGACCGCGTCGTCGACGTAGACGTCGCGGTGTCCCGGGAGGCCCCAGACGACCTGCGTTCCGCGCTGGATGTCCACGGTGTTCACCAGCAGCGTCGACCCGATGTCGTCGAAGCGGACATGCGGGACCACGCTGCGGGTGAGCGTGCGCATCGGCTCCTCGAGGTAGATGGCCGGCGCGCGCATGCGCTCGAGGAGCATGCCCATGTGGTTGATGCGGAAGAGGTCGCGCTTCCGCAGGCTCACGGCGCGCTCGGTGAGTTCGCCGACGCTGGTGCCGGTCACGTGCGCGGCGGCGATCAGGGCGCCGATGCTCGTCCCGGCGAAGAGCGTGGGCTGGACGCCATGCTCCTGGAGGGCCCGCAGCACTCCGATGTGCGCGAAGCCCTTCAGCCCGCCCCCTCCGAGGACGAGTGCGATCCGGGTCTGCGGCTGCGTGAGTGCGTTAGGCATCGGTCCCTCGCGGCGGCGGACGGGCCGTACGGGCCAGTCCGCCGCCGAACTCGGCTTCTGTCCGATACCCGGGAACGCACCGGTCGTGCCACGCCGCGGGGCATACGAAGGGGCAAGTCGCGGCGCGCCGGGCCGACCGTCACTCGGCAGCCCGGTTCGTCACCGCAGGGGAAGCGGCGCGACTCTCGTCAGGGAGAAGTGACGCCCGACACGCTCGCCTGCAGCCACTGAATGAGCCCGTACACGCCGACGGCCAGGCCACCCACCGCGACCACCGTGCCAACGTCGTCGTCGTCGATCAGCAGGCCGGCCAGGAAGATTGCGCCGCCCACGACGGTGAGAATCTGTCCGTTGCGGCGGCGGCTCTCCTGAACCACGGGCGTCGGCCGTGGCGACGGCACCACATCATCGTGGGCCACAGGAGTGATCCCGGCGCGGCCCGTGCCCAGCCGCGGGCCCGCCGCGACGTCGGCTGCGAACCCCGGCGCCGTGTGCCGCGTGGCGCTGGGTAAGCTGGCCTCGGCGGCGGGCGGCTGCGCGAGGACGGTGGATTGGGCGCGGGCTGGGTGGGCGGGTACGGAGAGCGCGATGACGACTGCGGTGAGCACGAACGGTCGCATGGGACTCCCTGGTTGGGGCATGTACCGGCTGCACGGACGTACGGGTAGTTTATCCGCGCATGCGCGATGACAGCAGGGCGCCCGAGGCGCCGGAGGCGCCGGAGGCCCCAGCGGTCGCGGCGCCGCGGGCCGACGGCGGGCTCGTCCGTGCCATCGGCACCGTGGGGCTCGCGGCCGGAATCCTCAACATCACCATCGGCGGCGGCATCTTCCGCCTCCCTGCGAACGTCGCGTCGTCGTTAGGTGCGGCGGCGCCCGTCGCGTACCTGGTCTGCGCCGTCGCCATGGGTCTCATCGTCCTGGCGTTCGCCGAAGCGGGAAGCCGGGTCTCCATGACGGGGGGGCCGTACGCCTACGTGGAGACGGCCTTCGGCCCGTTCATCGGCTTCCTCTGCGGCGCCCTCCTCTGGATGCTCGGCACCTTCGCGCTGGCCGCCGTCGCGACGATCTTCGTTGCCAACATCGCGCAGCTCATCCCTCTCTCCGGCACCCGCGCCGGCGGTGCCGGGCTGCTCATCCTCGTCTTCGCCGTCCTGACGTGGGTGAACATCCGGGGCGTCCGCCAGGGGACGCGGCTGAACACGGCCTTCACCGTGGCCAAGCTCCTCCCGCTCGTCCTGCTGGCCGTCGTCGGCAGCTTTGCCGTGAGGCCGGAGAACCTGACGGTGCTGGTCACACCCTCTGCCGGCGAGGTCGCCCGGACGTCGATCCTCCTCATCTTCGCCTTCAGCGGCGTCGAGACCGCGCTGGTGCCGAGCGGAGAGGTGCGTAACCCGGCGCGCACCGTTCCCCGTGCGATCCTCACTGCGATGCTCGCCATCACGGGGCTTTACATCTGGCTCCAGGTCGTGGCACAGGGCGTGGTTGGCGCGGAGCTCGGGGCGCAGAACACGCCGCTGGCCGAAGCGGCCGGTCGCTCCATGGGCGACTGGGGGCGCACGCTGCTGCTGGTGGGGGCGAGCGTCTCGATGTTCGGGTACATCGGTGGAATGACCCTGGCCGTGCCACGCGCGCTCTTCGCCTTCGGGCGCGACGGCTTCCTCCCGGCCTTCCTGGCGCGCGTGCATCCCACCTACCGGACGCCGCACGTGGCCATCGTGGTGCAGTCGAGCATCGCCTGCGCCTTCGCCATCACCAGCACGTTCGAGTGGCTCGCGATCCTCGCGAACCTGTCGACACTCGTGCTCTATGCCGCCTGCTGCGTAGCGGCGTGGACGCTGCGCCGTCGCGGCGTGTCGCAGGGGGGGACGCCCTTCCGGGTCCCCCTGGGCGGCGTGCTGCCGTGGCTTGCGTGCGCGGTCATTGCGTGGATGCTCACGTCGATCCGGGCCGCCGAGTGGCTCGCCCTGGTCGGCGCGCTCCTCGGTGCCACCCTCGTCTACTGGCGCACGAGCCGCCGAAAGGCCGTTCGCGTGGCGGCGGGCGCATGAGCGAACGCCACACCACTGATCCGACCGGCCGGGGCGACCCGCTGCTCGGCTTCCGGGACGAGTTCCCGATTCTCGCGCACACCAACTATCTCGTGTCGAACTCCCTGGGCGCGATGCCGCGGAGCGTCCCGGACCGGATGGCGGAGTACACGGACGCCTGGGCCCAGCACGGTGTGCGTGCGTGGGCACGGGGCTGGTGGGAGATGCCCGGAACCGTCGGCGACGTCATTGCGCCTCTCCTGGGTGCCGGCCCCGGTGAGGTCGTCATGCTGCCCAACGTGACGATGGCGCAGGCCGCCGTCCTGTCGGCGCTCGACTACCGGCCGCCACGCAACCGTATCGTCATGACGGCGCTGGACTTCCCGTCGGTGCGCTACGTGTACGACGGACTCGCGCGTCGGCTCGGCGCCGAGATCGTGGTGGTCGAGTCGGACGACGGCATTGGCATCGACGAGGCGCGGCTGGAAGCCGCGATCGACGAGCGCACCGCCCTCGTGGCGATCTCACACGTCCTTTTTCGCTCGGCCTGGATCGTGGACGTCGAGCGCATCTCGCGTCACGCCCACGCCGCTGGGGCGCTGGTTTCCCTTGATGCGTTTCACTCGGTGGGCGTGATGCCGGTGGATGTGAAGGGTATCGGCGCCGACTTCCTGACCGGTGGCGTCCTGAAGTGGCTGTGCGGTGGGCCCGGCGGCTGCTTTCTCTGGGTGGCGCCCGAGGTCACCGAGCGGTACACGCCCGCGCTTACCGGATGGCAGGCCCATGCCCGGCCCTTCGCCTTCGAGCCGGAGATCGAGTATGCGACGAACGCCTTCCGGTGGCTGAACGGAACTCCCCCGATCCCGGCGCTCTACGCGGCGCTCGAGGGACCGCAGATCATTCGCCGGGCGGGCATCAGCGCGGTCCGCGAGAAATCCGTCCGCCAGACCACACGGCTCGTCGCGCTGGCCGACACGCACGGCTATCCGGTTCATGCGCCGCGCGATCCGGCCCGACGCGGAGGGACCGTAGCGTTCGACGTCCCCCACGGGTACGAGGTGGCGCAGTACCTCCTCGCAAACAAGATCCTCGTGGACTACCGGCCCGGAGCAGGGATCCGGGTGGCCCCGCACTTTTACACGCGGGACGATGAGCTGGAGGTCGCTGTGGCCGCGATCGCTCACGCGCTCGCCAGCGGCGAATGGGCCAGCCATGCCGCGCGGACCTCGGTAGTCACCTGAGAGGAGTCGCCCCGCGCCACGCTGTATATTCCCCCCCGACACTGCC
>DATIGO010000142.1:0-12305 GCA_035454665.1 Gemmatimonadaceae bacterium
ACGAGCGTCTGCTCGTGACCCCTCGATACTCGCCCCCCTCACTCCTGCTCCCTGCGCCCAGGTCCCTCATCCCGGCACTTTGAGCGTCTGCATCATCCCGTGCGCGATATGCGGCTTGCCGTCCTTCGCGTCAGGCACGAAGCAGAGCAGGCCGTACTCCCCGGGCGTGAGGGTCACCGTGAAGAACGCGTGCTGGCCGGACCCGATCGCCGCGATGCCCCCCATCGGCTTGCCCGGCGGTGGACCCTGGTAGGTCTCGGCCCACTTGAGCAGGTCCGGCATCGACTTTCCCGGCGCGAACTGCACGAGGAAGACCTCGTGCGGCTGCTGCGCTGCGTTCTCCACACGGATCGTCTGCATGCCCGCCTCGAGCGAATCCGAAAGCGTGAACGTGTAATCGGCGAGCCGCATGGTGACGTCGGCCGCGGGCTCTCCTGCGGTCGACGTCGAAGGCACCACGGTGAAGGCCTTCATCATTCCCTTGGCCACGTGGGGAACCTTGTCGGGCGTGTCCACGAAGCAGACGACCGCGTAATTGCCCGGCTCGAGGTTCTGAGTCGCGTTGGATTCCTCCCCCGGCGCGGGCGGATTGGGTCCGCCCATTTCCTCGGCCCACGCCGGCGGCGGGCCGCCAGCCTGCAGCGCCTGCATGAAGTCCGCGAGCGTCTTTCCCTCGTTGAAGCGGACGAGCTGCGCGTGATGCAGCTCGGGACCGCGATTCACGAGCCGGATCGTCGTGAGGCCGGCCGGGATCGTGTCGGGCGCATCGAACGCGAAGTCCGATGCGGTGAAGGTGACGACGTTCGGCGCCGCGGCGGCCGCCGTCGTCGCGCTGTCGGCGCTGTCGGCGGATTCCGATTCGCCGCCACCACAGGCCACGAGCGTCGCCATCACGACCAGGTGCGAGAGTCGATGCCACATCGGGTCCTGCTCCCTCACTTCGGTAACGGGTTCTGACAGGCAGTCCGGCGCCGCACCGCAGGCGGACGCCCGTTGGCCGGCGACCATCGCCGCCCGGGGCCTCAAAGATGACACCACGCGGCCGGCGCGGCACCCCGTGCGCGGTACGGCTACCGGTGTCATCTTCCGCCGCGTCCACTCCTCACCCTGCCGCGCCCCGCGCCTCATCGAGTGCTCCGCTCCGCATGAGAACGCTTCTCGTTTCCCACCGCGAAGTGACCGGTCTCCTGTCCATGGCGGAGTGCATCGACGTCATGGCCGACGCGTTCCGCGCCCTCGCGCGCGGTGACGCGCTGCTTCCGCTGCGTCAGGTCGTGAAGCTGCCGGGCTCGCCGAACCTCCTGGGGCTGATGCCAGCGCAGGTCGGAGCGAACGACCGCACGCGGCACCGCCCGGCGCTGGGCGCGAAGGTGATCACGGTGTTTCCGGGGAACGATGCCACGCCGTACGACTCCCACATGGGAGTCGTGCTGCTGTTCGACAGCGATCTGGGGCGGCTCCTGGCGGTGATGGACGCGAGCACGATCACGGCGATTCGCACGGCGGCCGTCTCGGGTCTGGCCACGCGACTCCTCGGCCGTCCCGAAGCGGGGGACCTGGCGCTCCTGGGCGCTGGCGTACAGGCGATGACGCACCTCGACGCGATGCGCTGTGCGCGCACCCTCCGGCGCGTGCGTGTCTGGAGTCGTTCGGTGGAGCGTGCCCAGCGGTTCGCGGCGCGCGCGCTGGCCCGCTACGGAATCCCGGTCGAGGTGCAGGGAAGCGCGCGCGCGGCCGTCGAGGGCGCCGATCTCATCTGTACGGTCACCGCGTCGCGGGAGCCGGTGCTGCGGGGCGCGTGGATCGCGGAGGGCGCGCACATCAACGCGGTCGGCGCCGCGCTGCCCACGACACGCGAGCTCGATACGGAGGCGGTGCGGCGGTCGCGGCTCTTCGTGGATCGCCGCGAGTCCGCGCTGGCGGAGGCGGGCGACTTCCTCATTCCGCGTGCCGAAGGGGCGATCGACGACGCCCACATCCGCGGCGACCTGGGCGAGCTGCTGCTCGGGGCGATCTCCGGACGGGAGAGCGCCTCCGAGATCACGCTCTTCAAGTCGTTAGGCCTCGCCATCGAGGATGTGGCCGCGGCGCGGCACATCTACGAGAAGGGGGTGGCCATGGGCACGGGGATCTGGGTTTCGCTCGGCGGGCTGCGGGATGAGGCCTGACGGAGCGGCACGGCCCGCCAGGCCGGCGGTGCGCGCGCCCACGCTCGACGAGATCCGCGCGGCGCGTGAGCGCATCGCGGACCTGGCGGTGCGTACGCCGCTCGTCAGGCTTCCCGACGCGGGCGGGCCGGAGGTCTGGCTCAAGCTCGAGAACCTGCAACCCATCGGCGCGTTCAAGCTGCGCGGGGCCGGGAATCGGATGCGTCGCCTCGGGCGGGACGCACTGGCGGCGGGCGTATGCACGGCGAGTGCGGGGAACATGGCGCAGGGCGTCGCGTGGTGCGCGCGCGAGCTCGGGGTGTCGTGCCGCGTCATCGTGCCGGATCATGCGCCCGCGGCCAAGACGGCGGCGGTCGAGGCCCTCGGCGCGGTGGTGATCCGCGTGCCCTTCGAGGCCTGGTGGAACGTCCTCGTCACGCACGATCCCGGGGACGTGCCGGGGGCATTCGTGCATCCCTTCGAGGACGTCGATGTGATGGCGGGCAACGGGACGATCGGGATCGAGATCCTGGAGGATCTTCCCGGAGTGGAGGTGGTGATCGTGCCGTACGGCGGCGGGGGACTGAGCTGCGGGATCGCGGCCGCGCTGCGGCCGCTGCGCCCTTCGTGCCGCATCCTCGGTGCCGAGGTCGAGACCGCGGCGCCGCTCCGGGCTTCCCTCGAGGCCGGCGAGCCCCGCGCGGTCGCGTACCGCGCCAGCTTCGTGGACGGGATCGGAGGGCGCGGATTGCTGCCGGCGATGTGGCCGCTCGTCAGGCAGCTGCTCGACGGCGCGATCGTCGTCTCGCTGCCTCAGGTGGCGGATGCCGTGCGCCGTCTCGCCACGCGCGCGCGCGTGGTCGCAGAGGGGGCCGGCGCGGCCTCCCTGGCCGCCGCGCTCACCGGCGGGGCGGGTCGGGGTCCGGTCGTGTGCGTCATCTCCGGCGGCAACATCGACGCCGGCGTCCTGGCCAGAATCCTGGCCGGCGAAACCCCGGCCTGAGGCCCGACCGCGCGCCAGTCAGCAGCCAGCGCCGGCAATCCGGATCGCGCAGCGCCGCCATGGCGTGGGGTGGGTGCCCGGGCGGGTTACCGGAGCAGCGTGCCGCTGATCCACTCGCCCGCGAAGTACCCGACGATCGCCACCCCGAGGCCCACGACGAACATGTCGAACCCGGAGCGGAAGAGCCCACGTCCGGTGAAGACCGATCGCGCGGCACCCACCACGAAGTGCGCGGCCATCGAGATGACGAACGACGTCGCGATCGCCGCCGTTCCGGTGAGCAGAAAGAACGGAAAGACCGGAATCAGCGCACCGAACGCGGTGGCCAGGCCGGTGATCCACCCCTCCCGCAGGGGCGACGTGGTCTGCGCGCCGATCCCCAGCTCCACCTGCACCTTTTCCTGGAGCATGCGCTCCGGGTCCTCGAGCGCGCTCGTGGCCAGGGCCTGCGCGGTTTCCCGCGGCATGCCCTTGGCTTCGTAGATCAGCGCGAGCTCGTCCCGCTCCAGCTCCGGCATGAGCGCGATCTCGTCGCGCTCCATCGCGATCTCGTGCGCGTAGACCTCCTGCTCGCTCTTGGCGGCGAGGTACCCGCTGGAGCCCATGGAGAGCGCATCTGCGAGCAGTCCCGCCACACCCGCCACGATGACCGCGTCGTGCTGCGCGGTCGCCGTGGCGCCGAGCACGCCGGCCACGAGCCCGAAGTTGGCGGTGAGGCCGTCGTTGAAGCCGTAGACGACGTTGCGCAGAAAGCCGCCCGACGCGGTGCGATGCCACGGCTCCCCCGAGTCCGCGGTCCCGGTGAGCGCCGCGAGCTCACCGGCGTGCTCGGCGCTCTCGCGGGCGAGGAGAAGCGCCTCCGCGCCTCCGGCGGCGTCCCGCGGCGTACTCCGATGCATCTGGAGGTACGCCTTGACCTCGCGGCCCTCCTCGCGCAGCAGGATCGAGAGCAGGAGCGGCGCGCCGAAGCGTCTACCGAGCATCGCGAGTACGCGCGCCCGCGGCGACGGCCGGAACGCTCCCGGGGGCGCACCATGCTCGGTGAGGAGCTTCGCCCAGATCTCCGCATGGCGCTCCTCGACGTCGCGCAGGCGGGCGAACACCTGGGCACGCTCGGGATCGCGCTCGAGCCGCGCGAGGTTTCCGTACAGATACGCCGCGTCGCACTCGTCCTGCCAGTGCTCGCGGAAGGTGTCCAGGTCCGCCCGGACCGGAGGGCGATCCCGATGCTCGACAGGTGTAGCCGGAGTGGACGGCATCGCTCGAATATGGTCACGCGCGGCCGCGTACGCATCGGGCCGCGATCGTCACGCGCCGGGCGCGCCGGCGAACGGTGGAGTCCGGAAACCCTCGCCGGGGCGCGGCGTGACACACGAGTGGACAGGCAAACAGGACACGGAACCCATGCATAGACTGGCAGTGATCGCCATGGCCGGAGCGATGGCCTCGTCAGGCAGCACGCTGCAGGCGCAGATCTACGTGGCGCCGCAGGGCCGCGCGTACACCCTTTCCACCCAGGACGCCGACCGCCCGCGGCTCGGGATCACCACGCGCTCGTCCGGACGGCGCGACACGCTCGGCCTGCTCGTCGAGTCGGTCACGCGTGATGGACCTGCGGAGCAGGCGGGGATCGAGGAAGGGGATCGTCTCGTCTCGGTGAACGGCATGAACCTCCGGCTCTCGCCGCTGGACGCGGGCGAGCCCGACATGGAAGGCATCGCCACGCGCCGGCTGCAGCGCGAGATGGCGAAGCACAATCCCGGCGACGAGGTCGAGCTCCAGGTGTATCGCGACGGCCAGACGCGCACCCTGCGCGTGAAGACGGTCGCCGCCCGGGACCTCGAGACGAGCTCTGTCCTCACAGCCGTCCGGGGGGCGCGCCGCGACCGGGTCGTGCTGGGCGTCTCGCTCGGCGGAACCGGGAGCCGCCGGGACACGTTAGGCGTCCTCGTCGTGGGCGTCGGCGACTCGACCCCCGCGGCGCTCGCCGGGATCGAGGAAGGAGACCGCATCGCGGCGATCAACGGCGTCGATCTCCGCGTGGCCCGCGAAGACGCGGGCGACTGGCAGGCGAGCAGCGCCCGGATCCGCCGCCTCAACCGGGAGATGGAGAAGGTCGAGGCGGGAGACGACGTGGAGCTGCGCGTCTACAGCAACGGCCAGACGCGCACCCTCAGGGTGAAGGCGGTGCGTGCCGCGGACCTGCCGCGCAACGCCGGTGGATTCTTCTACTACGGACTGCCCGGTGCCGTGAATCGGATCATCGAGTCGTTCCCGTCGCCAACACGGGTCGCGCCGCGCGTCCGGGTCGACCTGGATCCTCGCGTGGAGATCGAGTACGAGCGGCGCGCGCTCGAGGAGGCGCTGCGCAGCGTGCGCGCGGCGCAGGCCCGTTCGGTCGAGGTGCGCGACCGCGCGCTCCTCGAGGCGCAGCGACGGCTCGAGCGGGTCCAGCGCGAGCTCAGGACGAGGACGTCCCCCGACGAGATCAGCGGGGCGGCGGTGCCGCGCCAGGAGGCACGCCCCGCCGTCGTGAAGGCGGCGGTGCGAACCACCCTGTAGCGGCACCGCGTGCCGCGGGGCGGACCGCGCGGATCGGCCCCCCCACGGGCGGACGGGCCGCCCTCCTGTGCGACATCGGGCGTGGACCACGGTGGGTCCACGCCCGATTCCCTTTCGGGCCCGTTTGGAGCACGGTGCGACGCACACTTGCCGCGACGTGGCGAGGAGAATAAGTTAGGCTAGTCTAAATCATGATATTGATTAGGCTAATCTTTCGCTGAGGCCTCCCTTCGTCCCATGCGCCGCCGATCTCCCTCGCTCAGGAGCTGCCGCCCGGGCCGGCTCGGGTTGTCGGTCGTGCTGCTGCTCTCCGCCGCCGCCTGCAGCGACCTGCTGACGTCGGCGCCGGACGGCGGCGATCTCTTCGATTCGCCGCTCGAAGGCCTTACGGACAGCGAGATGCTCGCCTTCGCGCGCGGCGACCGCGAATTCGGTCGCCGCTTCGCGCCCATCAGCGGCCTGGGACCCATCTTCAACGACGTCTCCTGCGCCTCCTGCCACAGTGGAGACGGCCGCGGGCGCCGGGAAAACGCGCTCGTGCGCATCGGAACCCCCGCCGAGGGGATGGCCGTGGCCATCGGAGGGCCCCAGATCCAGACGAAGGCGATCTACGGCGCAGAACCCGAACCCATTCCATCGGGGATTCCGCTCTCGCTCCGGCTTCCGCCACCGGTGTTCGGCGTGGGGCTGATCGAGGCCATTCCCGAGGCGACCATCGTTGCTCTTGCAGATCCCGACGACGCCGATGGTGACGGGATCTCCGGTCGCCCGAACTTCGTCCTGCCGGCCGGCTACGTACCCGGTACGGAGCCCGGCTCGGGGACCACGCCACGTATCGGCCGATTCGGCCGCAAGGCGCAGGTCAGTTCGCTCCTCGAGCAGACCGTCGAGGCGTATCACCAGGACATGGGTATCACCTCGGACTTCCAGCCGGTCGAGAACAGGAATCCGCTGGCCAGCCAGCCGCATGACGCGGCCGATGAAGTCACCGACCCCGAGATTCCCGCGGCCACGGTGCTCGCAGTGGTCAACTATCTGCGGCTGCTCGCCCCACCCGCACCCGGGGCGATGACGCCGCAGCGCGAGCAGGGAGAGGCGCTCTTTCACAGCATCGGCTGCGCGTCGTGCCACGTGCCCACGCTGCAGACGGGGCCCAGCTCGATCGCCGTGCTCGCCGATCGCCCGGTCACGCTGTACTCCGATCTGCTGCTGCACGACATGGGCGACGCCTTGGCCGACCACCGCCCCGACGGCGGTGCGTCGGGGCGTGAATGGCGCACCGCGCCGCTCTGGGGCCTTCGCGTCATGCAGCGCTTCCTGAACGGCGAAGCGTTCCTGCTGCACGACGGCCGCGCGCGCTCGGTCGAGGAGGCGATTCTGCTGCACGGTGGGGAAGGGCAGGGTGCGCGCGACGCCTTCGCCGCACTCGGCGACGCAGAGCGCCGCGCCCTGCTGGACTACGTGAGCTCGCGATGACGACGTACGATCGTCGCGAGTTCGTGCGCCTGGGCAGCGCGGCGCTGGCCGTGGCACTGCTGCCGGGGTGCGCGTCGCTCATGACGCGGCCCGTGCCCGTATCGGGCGGCCTCGTCAGGCTCGACTTGCGCCAGTTCCCGGAACTGTCCGAGCCCGGTGGCGCCCTTCGCCTGCTGCCCGATGGCTGGACCGATCCGCTCTACGTTCTGACGCTGGACCAGGGGCGATTCGCCGCGCTCTCGCCGATCTGCACACACCTCGGGTGCACGGTGGAAATGAGCGGCCAGCGGCTGGTGTGTCCCTGCCACGGCTCGACCTATGACCGGGAGGGGACGGTGCTGCAGGGTCCGGCCGAGCGTCCGTTGCGGCGTTTCCCGTCGCGGATCACGCCCGACGGGTTGCTCGTGATCGACGTGGGAGGCGAGGGGCGCTGACATGATTTCGAACTGCGCCACCCCACGCCTGACGAGCCTGAGCCTGGCCCTCCTGCTGGCGGTCCTCTCTCCCCGGCTCGCGACCGCGCAGGTACAGGACACGGCGCGCGCCGACACGACGCGCCCGTTCGTGCGCGGCGGCGTGTACGACAAGCCGTATCAGACTCGCCTCCTCGGCCGGACCGCCCTGGGTGGCTATGTGGAGGCGCACGCGCGGCACGAGCGCGTGGACGGCGCGCGCGACGAAGCGGGCTTCGCGGTGAAGCGCTTCAACGTCTTCCTCTCCACGCGCGTGAGCGACATCGTGCGCATGGCGGCCGAGGTCGAGTTCGAGGATGGGACGAAGGAGATCCTGCTCGAGTACGCCGCGATCGACGTGAGAATCCACCCGGCGTTCGCGCTCCGGGGCGGCATGCTGCTGTCGCCCCTCGGGCGGTTCAATCTTTCGCACGACAGTCCGCTCAACGAGTTCACCGATCGGCCCCTGGTGTCGACGGAGATCCTGGGCGTGGCTCTGTCGGAGCCCGGCTTCGGGGCGCTGGGCCAGGTCCCCCTGGGCGCGCGCGGCCGCCTGACGTACGAGACCTACCTCACCAACGGATTTCACGAGGGGTTGATCCGCGATGCCGAAGACGGGACCCGCATCCCGCTCGGACGCCGGAACGTCGAGGACGAGAATGGCTCGCCCGCCGTCGTCGGGCGCGTGGCGTGGAGCCCGCGCGTCGGCGTCGAGGTCGGTGTCTCCGCGCATCATGGGGCGTGGAACGTCTTCGAGTCCGAGGGCGTGCGCCTCGATCGCCGGCGGGACCTCACCATCGGCGTGGTCGACGCCGAGGTCGGCGTGGCCGGATTTCGCCTGTCGGGCGAGGCGGCCACCGCCCGCGTGGAGATTCCGCAGGGGCTGGAGGGGATCTACGCCGGATCGCAGCGCGGATTCTTCGCCGACCTCACGCGCGACTTCGGGCGGGGATGGGTCGCGACGCTCCCCGAGGCGTTCTTCACGGCCAAGCTCCGCTTCGACCGGATCGACCTCGACACCGGCGTGATCGGAGACGACGTGACACAGGTCAGCGTGGGTGTCAACTTCCGTCCGACGTCCGACAGCGTGATCAAGCTCGATCTGGTGCGGGGTCGTTCGCACGACCGGTTCAACAACGCCAGCGATCACGCCCGCCTCCTCGCTTCCTTCGCCACGTACTTCTGAGTGCGGGCGCCCGGGCGGGGAGCCGGATACGCCTTCCGCCTGACGAGTCGCCGATGGAGAACGTGCCGCTGTGGGAGGACGGCCGGTGGACGCCGACGCCGCCCCTGGCCGGAGAGATCGCCGCCGACGTCTGCGTCGTCGGGCTCGGCGGCAGCGGCCTGGCCTGCCTCGACGAGCTCGTGTCGCTCGGGCTCCGGGCCGTGGGGATCGACGCTGGCCTGGTCGCCGGCGGAGCCGCCGGCCGCAACGGCGGTTTCCTCCGGGCCGGGCTTCCCGCGTTCCATCATGAGGCCGTCGCGCGTTACGGCCGGGAGCGCGCCGCCCGGCTCTACCGACTCACGGTGCGCGAGCGCGAGCGGATGGTGCTGGAGTGGCCGGCCATCGTCCGCCGCACCGGGTGCCTGCGTGCGGCGTCGGACGCCGAGGAGGTGCGCGACTGCCGGCGCCAGTACGAGGCGCTGCGCGCCGACGACCTGCCCGCCGCGTGGTACGACGGGCCGCTCGGCACCGGCGTGTTCGTGCCTGACGACGCCGCGTGCAATCCGCTCGCGCGGTGCCGCGCGCAGGCCGTGGCGCTCCGCGCGAGAGGCGCACGGCTCTTCGAGCGCAGCGCGGCGGTGCGCGTCACTGGCACGCTCGTGGAGACGGCCGCCGGGCGGATCCGCTGCCACGGGGTCGTCGTGTGCGTCGACGGCGGGCTGGGCCAGGTACTCCCGGAGCTCGGAGACCTTTCGCGGCCCGCGCGCCTCCAGATGCTCGCCGCGGCCCCGGACCCGGCGCGGGCGAAACCGGCTGCCGTCGGCACGCGCTGGGGATGGGACTACTGGCAGCAGACCGCGCATGGGGTCGTCGCGTTAGGCGGCTGCCGGGACGTCGCGGGAGACGCGGAGTGGACGGCCGACCCCAGTCCCAGTCCGATCGTGCAGGATGCGCTGGAGCGGCGGCTGCGCGATCGACTGCACGTCACGACGCCGATCACGCACCGCTGGGCGGCCGTGGTGAGCTACACGGACGACGGTCTCCCGTTGTTCCGCGAGGTGCGGCCGCGCGTCTGGGCCCTGGGCGCGTACAGCGGGACCGGGAATCTGCTCGGTGCGATGCTGGGCCGGGCGGCGGCGCGGTGTCTCTCAGGTGGAGCTGGGGAGTCGCCGCTCGGCTGAGCCAGTCTCCTGGCGCTGTGCCGCGATCTCCGTGACCTCGCGCTCGATCTCGCGTGCCAGGTCGGCGGCGGTCGCTTCCGTCTTGCGCAGGAGGCGGCGCCACAGCCCCCGGATCCCCGCGAGGATGCCGACGCCCGCCGCAGCGACCGCCGGGATCGCGGCTTCGGCGGGAAGGAGATTGCCCGCGGCCACGATCGCCGCCAGGAAGGGTGCGACACCGGCGATGTGCATCAGCGCTACAGCAACCCCGAAGTCCGCCTCCACGCGAACATGGGTTGCGTCCGGCCGCCCGGTGACCGTGACCGCGTACCACAGCGCTTCCCGGTCGCTCCCGGTTCGCCACTCGAGCGAATCGAAGACCTGCTGCGCGCGGCCCTGCGTCCCGACAACGCGGCGGATCGCCTCCAGCACACGACCGTAGTCCGCCGTCGTGATCGCGGTTTCGATGCGACGCTCCTCCTGGGTCGCGCTCGCGGGGAAGAGCCCCGACCGGGATCGCCGCGTCGCGAGATCCGGAGCGCTGGCCACGTGCGCAATGAGCGCCGGATCGATCCCCACCTGCGCGCCGATGGCCTGGATCTCCTCCAGCGAGTGCGACGACCGGTCGTCGCGAGCCGCCTGCAGGGCGGCGGCCCGCTTGAGGATGACCGCCATCTCCTCTTCGTTGAAGCGTCGTGGCAGGTCCGACATGCGGATCCGGTCGTTGATCTAGAACTCGATCTGGGCGCCCAGCTCGACCACGCGGTTGGGTGGAATGCCGAAGTACTGCGTGGCGGAGCGCGCATTCCGCGCCATCACCGCGAAGAGCGCCTTCCGCCACCGGGCCATGCCCGAGCTGCCCACCGGGATGAGCTGCTCCCGGCCAAGGTAATACGTGGTGTCGAGGCGCCTGGCCTTGAGCCCCGCCTCCCGGCACCGATCCCGGATCTCCTCCACGTTCGGGGTCTCCATGAACCCGTAGTACGCCCGCGCGCGGTAGATGCCGTGCGTGAGGTTCTCCAGCGTGAGCCGTTCGCTGGCTGGTACCTCCGGCACCTCGCGCACCAGGACCGAGAGGAGGAGCACCTGTTCGTGCAGGACCTTGTTGTGCTTCAGGTGGTGCAGCAGCACCACCGGCGTTCCCTCCGACTCCGACGTCATGAACACCGCGGTCCCGGGTACGCGGTGCACCTTCCCGCGCTCGAGGCTCTGGATGAACTCGCCGATCGGAAGCGAACGCTCCACGAGGATCGATCGCAGGTGCCGACGCCCGCGCTTCCAGGTAGTCATCAGCGTGAACACCACGATCGCGATCGCGATGGGCACCCAGCCACCCGTCCGCAGCTTCAACAGGTTCGCGGCCAGCAGCGCCAGGTCGATCGCCAGAAAGAAGGTCAGGAACGCCAGGACCTGCAGCCCCGACCAGTTCCACGCGTCGCGCGCATACACGCAGAACAGCACCGTCGTGATCGCCATGGTGGCCGTAACCGCCACGCCGTAGGCCCCGCCCAGGGCCGTGGTCGAGCCGAAGAACACCACCAGGAGCAGCGTTCCGACGGCCAGGGCCTTGTTGACCTCGGGAACGTAGATCTGCCCGTGCTCCCGGTGCGACGTGTGAACCACCGTGACGCGCGGGGAGTATCCGAGCTGCACGGCCTGATGCGTGAGCGAGAACGCGCCGGAGATGAGCGCCTGCGACGCGACAATCGCCGCGAACGTCGCGATCACCAGCATGGGATAGAGGAACCACGCCGGCGCGAGCAGGAAGAATGGATTCTCGACCGCCGAAGGATCGCTCAGGAGGAGCGATCCCTGCCCCATGTAGTTGATGAGCAGGGCCGGCAGGACCACGCCGAGCCACACGAGGCGGATCGGCCGCCGGCCAAAGTGTCCCATGTCCGCGTACAGCGCCTCGCCGCCGGTCACCACCAGGACGACGGCGCCGAGCGCAAGGAAGGAACGGTACGGATGCTCGGCGAAGAACATGACGCCGTGCCATGGATTCAGCGAAAGCAGGACCTCGGGGTGGGCCATGATCCCGCGGACGCCCAGCACCGTGATGCTCAGGAACCAGGCCGCCATGATCCAGCCGAAGAAGGCGCCGACCTTGGCCGTCCCCCGGTACTGGAACCAGAAGAGCAGTGCGATGATGACGAACGCGATGGGGATGACGAGGGAGCGGAACGCGGGCGCGGCGATCTCGAGTCCCTCCACCGCACCCAGGACCGAGATCGCCGGAGTGATGATTCCGTCGCCATACAGGAAGGCCCCGCCGAACAGGCCGAGCAGGATCAGCGCGGACCTGGCCCGCGGCCGGCGCTGCTCGCGCGCCCCCCCCGC
>DATIGO010000143.1:0-40230 GCA_035454665.1 Gemmatimonadaceae bacterium
GACAGACTCGGCCATCGTGACCGGAATCCACATCGGCGCCGAGACCGCTGGCATCATTCCGCTGAACGCACTCGGCGCCACGCCGATCACCGTGTACACGCGCCCGTTCATCCGGAACTGCTTGCCGACTACCGCAGGATCTCCGGCGAAGCGGCTCTGCCACATGGCGTGGCTGATCACCGCCACGGGAGACGCCCCGCTCGCCCCGAACTCGTCAGGCGTGAAGACCCGGCCGAGAACCGGCCGCACGCCGAGCGTCTGGAAGTAGTTGTCCGTCACCAGTTCGCCCACGATCAGTTCGGATCCGCCGCCGACCTCCGCGTGCGCGAAGAAGTTCGAGTACCCGATGAGCCCCGAGAGCGTGGTGGTCTGCTGCCGGTAATCGAGGTAGTTCGGATACGAGTGGGTGTCGTGCGTCGAGGACGTGGCGGTGTGGCCGTAGACATCGACGAGCTCTGCGGGGCGTTCGACCGGAAGCGGCCGGAAGAGGATCGCGTTCACCATCCCGAAGATCGCGCTGTTGACGCCGATCCCGAGCGTGAGCGTGAGCACGGCGACGGCCGTGAAGCCCGGCGAGCGGCGGAGGCCGCGGAGGGCGTAGCGGAGGTCCTGGAGGAGCGTTTGCATCGTCGTGCGTCGGGGCGGTTGGAGTCGGAGTCGATGCTGGCCGTGGGTCGGGCGCACCGTTCACGGATTCGTGCGAGGCCAGGCACTCAAAAAGCATCACGCAGAGGAAAAGAGAGGACGCAAAGCGTAATCCGCTCGGGTCTCCGGTGCGTCTCCAGGGGGCAGCGCAGAGCCGTCCTGGGGCTGTTCTGTTGTTCTGTTGTTCTGTTGTTCTGTTGTTCTGTTGTTCTGTTGTTCTGTTGTTCTGTTGTTCTGTTGTTCTCGCCGGTCTTGTCTTCGGCAACGGTTGTGGTATCGCGCCTCACCTCACGCGCCCCGGCTCGCGACGCTTCCCTGGCCACCACGACGAAACGCTCCCCGTCCTCTCCTTTTTTCCCCTCTGCGCCTCTGCGTGATGCTTTTGCCGAACCCCCAACACCCCGACAAGCGCGAGAATGGCGCCACGCCACACACTTGCGCGCGCGCGCGCAATCGGGACTACGAATCCCGCGCAGCAGGGTTTCGCTCGAACCGCCGGAGGTACTCCCGGTCCCATGCCGCCGGGATGCTCTCCCGCGGGGAATACGGGCCCGGCGCATAGACGCGCGAGGAAACGCCGAGCTGGCTCTGCTCGCAGATGCGCCAGTCCTGGCGGTTGGTGACATCCCAGAACTCCTCGGCGTCGGCGATGTTGTACCCCGGGCGCGACGGCGCCTCGGGATGTACCATCCACTCGCAGACGACACGGCTTGCGGCCGCCGACTGCGGCGTGACCATGTAGAAGCACACATAGTCGGGATGCACGCTCAGCATCATGTTCGGGAAGAGCGTGTAGTACCATGCGCGGTGACGGTCATCGCCGGAGAGCGCGCCGAGCGGGATGGCGCAGGCGCGCCCGCTGATCGTCGCGCTCTCGTGCGGCGCTTTGATCTCCATGTAGCCGCCCAGGAACGGCCCCTCGGTGAGATCGTTCGCACCACTCTGGTACGGCAGCTTCGTCGACAGCTCGGGGTGGATGGTGGGACAGTGCAGGCACTCCGAGTAGTTCTGCATGATGAGCTTCCAGTTGGCCCGCACGTCGTATTCGATCCGCCGCACCGTGGTGAGGTCGGGGAGATGGAAGCGATCGAAGCGCGCGTCGAGCGGAGCGAGGAAGTCGTCGAGCGGTCCGGGGTCGGGCGAGAGGTTCACGAAGATGAATCCCTGCCAGTGCGCGATCGGCGCGGCGTGCAGCGGGTGATCGGCGAGATCGAAGTCGGGCGTGCCCTGCATGTGCGGCGCGCCGATCAACCGGCCATCGAGGCGATACGTCCAGGCGTGATAGGGGCACTGGATCGTCTCGGAGAGCTGGCCGCGGGCCTCGCTGCAGAGGCGCGTGCCCCGGTGCCGGCAGACGTTGTAGTGCGCGCGGATCACGCCGCCGCGGTCTCGCACGACGATCAGGCTCTCCCCGGCCACGCTCGCGAGAAAGAAGTCGCCCGGCCGCGCCACGTCGCGCTCGCGCCCCACGCAGATCCAGTGGCGCGCGAAGATGGCCTCGTGCTCCCGGTCGAGGATTGCCGGCGAGGTGTAGTAGCTGCCCGGCAGCGTGCGCGCGCCGGCGCGATAGCTCTCGGTGGTCCTGACGAAGGTGGGCATCGGCGGCTCGTGTGGGACTACGCTTCGAACTTCTCACGCCGGCACGGTCCCCACCAGTCCTCCCACCGGGCGGCGGGTCAGCAGCAGGCCCAGCGTGCCGAGAGGGTGTAGGCCTCCCGCTCGAGCGCGTTGTCGCAGGTGCTCCGGCCGCCATTGAGCACCTCGTAATGCAGCGTGTCGATCCCGGCGTGCGGAGCCGCGGGGCGCCGGCGCGAGGAGACAGGCCGCCCTCCCCGCGCCAGCGCCGCCGACGGCCCCCTCGCCTACGAACGCTCGACCAGCATCTCACCCAGCGCGTCGAGTCGCTCCGACCACTGCTTCTTCATCCGGTCGGCCGTGGCGCGATCGGGAAGCTTGGAGTGCGCGAGCGCCACGGAGCTCTTCCCCTTCCCCTTCGCCTCGAACCAGACCGCGACGACGGTGCGATCCGGCCAGCCGAGTCGCAGCGACCTGGGCGCCGTCGCGGTGCGCACGGTGACGCTCACATCGTCCAGCCAGCGCTTACGGAGCGTCGGATCGGCCCACGCCTCGAACAGCGTCGTCACCGGCACGTTGAAGGTGCGCGACTTCGACGCCTCGTAGGAACCGTCCATGCGTTGCCCTTTCGCCCGGAGCCCCTTGATGCGCTCGTAGCCCACGGTCACCATCTGCGCCCACCAGCCATCGACCTTGTACGTGTCATACAGGAGCCGGGCGACGTCGCGGTGCGACATCTTCACTGCGCCGTGACCATCGAGCACGTCCACCCAGCGCGCCCACGTCTTCCCCGTCTTCTCCCGGATGGCCGCGTCGCTCATCCCGGCGAGACCGGCGTACTCAGCCGGTCCGGAGGTGGTGGACGTCGTCAGGCGCGGTGCGGCAGCGGCGCGGGTCGAGTCAGCAGTCCTGCGTCTGGTCTTTCGCGTGATCTGGGCGCGGGCCGCAGTGTACGCTTCGCCCGTCTTCTTCATGCGCGAACGCACGAGGCGCTTGAGATCCTTGTTGCGAGGCATCGTCATGTCTCCTTTGGGCACACCACGGCTCACCCCCCAGCGGCGCGCCATGATGACGCAAAGGAATGACGAACCTGATCCGGGAGTGTGCCCCCCTTTGCCTCGCACAGGACTCCGGCTGGGGCAGAGTCTCGAGAGGTTGGGCGCGGATCGCCGCCGGCACCACGATGCCAATGCCGGCCGGCAACGTCAAGAGCCTCGAATCTCTGGGACTGGTACCTGTGCCGAATCTCTCCTGCGGCGAGGCCGAGCACGCGCCGCAGTCCGCGAACGTCGATCAGGGCGCCGTCCCCGGGATTCCCGTCTCCTCGCGGTCCCGACGCGTCAACGCCGCGGGCATCAAACCCAGCCGATCGCCACCGCGACTTCCTGGCGGTAGGCCATCCCGTCATCGACTGCCCATGGCTTCCACGACGTCTCGACCTCGCGTTCCATCTCCGCGATCCGGCGTGGATCCGCCTGCGCGACCGCGGGAGCGAGCGGCGTGGCGTTGATATACCCCCGGAGAAAGGTCCGCGGTGGAGGCAGGTGAATGGTCTTCCCTTCGATGCGCGTCTGAACGTCGCGAAACCCCGCCTGGTGGAGCAGCCGCTCGTGCACGGCCGGGTCCGGCAGCGAGAAGACCTGCCGCACGAACGCCGCCGCGTCTGGACCGATGTGGCGCGCCAGGGCCGCGTCCATCGCGTCGAACAGCGCGTTGGGACGCGCTGTACTCACCAGCACGCGGCCGCCCGCCACCAGCACCCGCCGCATCTCGCGCATCGCGGCCTTCTGGTCGGGCATGAACATGAGGCCGAGCTGGCAGAAGGCCACGTTGAACGACGCATCGGGGAGCGGCATTGCTTCGGCGCTGCTCTCGTACCACTTGATCCTGCTGCCTGACGATTGCGCGACAGATCGTGCGACCGACAGCATGGCCGGATTGATGTCGAGTCCGGACACGGCGCCATCCGGACCCACCTGGTCCGCGGCGAGCCGCGCCACAATGCCGGTCCCGCATGCGACGTCGAGGACGCGCTCCCCTCCGCGGAGGGCGGCCGCCGCCACGAGCTCCGCGGCGAAAGGTGCTCCGATTGCGGGTACGAACCCCTGCTCGTAGTGCTGCGCCTCCGCCACGCCGAACGCCTCGCCATACACCCGCTGTGCTGCGCTCGTTGCCGGCATACGTCCCTCCTGCGTCGAATGATGAGGGACGATGCTACGAGACGATGCCGCGTCTCCGCCTCGGCGAAAGTACCCATCCGCCCGTCGCGCGCGTCGTGGGTACTTCCACTTACCCCGCGCGCCGCGTCAGAGCAGTCCGTGTTCGTACGCGTACGCGGTCGCCGCTGTCCGTGACGGCAGGCCCAGCTTCGTCAGGATGTTGCTGACATGACGATCCACGGTGCGCTCGCTGATGGCGAGCTCCTCGGCGATGGCGCGATTCGTCCTGCCGGCCGCGATCAGCCCCATCACCTGCCTTTCGCGTCGTGTCAGACCGGCCCTGGCTCTCCGGGCGGGTAACGCGAGGGCTTCGAGTCGAGCGAGATCGGGCGCGGCCCTCAGGCGCTCGAAGACCAGCCCCGCCGCGTCAAACTCGAGCCTCGCCGCGTCCTCGTCTCCAAGCCCGCGACAACAGAGTCCCAGCAGGACGCGGATGCGCGCGGCTTCATACGGCGCCTGGAGCTCCTGCCAGCTCGTCCAGGACGCACGCAGCGCGGCGAGCGCCGCGTGCAGATCGCTTTCCGCGAGCAGGACGCTCCCCAGCGCCTGGCCGCCTAACGCGCGCAAGTAGGGCACGTCGTCCTCCTCCGCCATCCCGGCCAGCGCGGTCGCGGCCTCGCGCGCGGCCGTTCTATCTCCCGCCGCAAGGAGTACCTCCGTTGCGGCCGCGAGTACGTGCGCCCGTAGCAACGGATTCTGCCGCTGCTCCAGCATTCGGCGCATCGCCGTCGCCGCCGCCGCGACCTGCCCCTCCGCGAGCCGCAGCAGGGCCAGACCCGGTTCTGGCGTGTGGCCCAGGCGACTCGCCTGCCCGTATGCTTCGTCAGCCTTCGTGAGCTCGCCTCGTACCCGGTGCAGCTCGGCCAGCTGGTAGTACGCAGCCCCGGCCGGATAGCGGAACGGCGGTGCGTCGTCCTGGCCGGCCGCCGGGTGCGGCGCATCCGGACCATGCGTCAGCCATCGGCACGCCCGCATCGCCTCCTTCAGCGCCCCGTGCCAGTCGCCGCTCAGCCGCATGACCTCGGCGCGGTGCACCAGGCACTGGCCGCGGAACGGGACCATGTCCGGCTGGGAGTCGCACCACTCCGTGAGCATCCTCGTCCACTCGCGCGCGCGGGCCACGTCGAAGAGCAGTGCACACCCTTCGATCACGGCGCAGTACACGACGCCGATCGCGATCGGCGACACGTCGCCGACCGTCGTGGCAACCATCACCTCATCGAACAGCGTAACGGCTGTGGCGCGGTCCCCCGTTCGCATCTCTACCTGCGCGCGGGCAAGCCGGCTGAATACCGCGAGCTCGGAATCGTCGAAGCGGGATGCGAGCTCGGCAGCCTGACCGGCGAAGTCGTTCGCCTCCCTCACGTCCCCGCTTCTGAGGCGCAGGCGGGCCTGGAGGACGAGGATGAGCCCGCGTCCGGGGCAGTCGATCTGCTCGTCGTCGAGCAGACGCTGCGCTCGCGCGAGCCAGCCATTGGCCCGGGCGGCCTCGCCCCTCGTGAGCAGGTCGAGAATGATCCAGAACGCGCAACGCACCGCGCGCGGTACGTCACGAGCGTTCAGGTACTCGTGATGCGCGCGGGTCCAGAAGTCGGTGCTGGCGTTGTCGCGACCGACCAGAAAGGCCGAGATCGCCAGGCACTCGAGATCGCCGCACGAGAGCGATCCATGCGCGTCCGCCGCCGACAGGTGAGTGAATGCCTCGGCCCAGTCGTGACGCGCATACGCGGCGCGGCCCGTTCGAAGGAGGACCGATGCGTTCGCTGCGGGTGCAGACCGGGGAGAACCGCCACTCATGGCACGTCGGGTGGATGCTGCGATCTAGCATATCGCCCGACCTCGAACTTCGCGACCGTCGGGACTCGTCGAAGAGGCTCGACCGCCATGAGCGACCCCACGAACCGCGCGCTGCCAATCCGTCCGGCAGCCTCCGCTCCGCTGCCTAACGCTTGCCGCTCGCGGACGGCGCGCCGATCCCGAGCTCGCCGAGCCGGCGCACGGCCGCGTCGCGGCGTGGACGCAGCACGGGATCGGCGTCGCGCCACGACTCCGCCACCACGCGCCAGTGCGCCGCCGCGCTGTCCGGCCGCCGGGCGGCATCCCAGGCGAGGGCGAGCGTCTCGTGCAGTTCGGTCCGCGTCGTGTACAGGGAGCGCCCCTCGATCCCGCCGCGCAGCGCCGCCTGCAGCACCGGCACGGCCTCGCCCGGGCGACCGAGCCGCGTGAGCAGCGCGCCCAGCCGCAGGTACGTCCGCGACGGGCCGGTGGCCAGCGCCTGCCGCAGCTCCCGCACCGCCCCCTCCGCGTCCCCGCGAGCCTCGTGCAGCAGACCGCGCACATAGTGGTGCACATGCTGCCGATTGAGCGTCCCGGCGCCAAGGCCGAGCAGCGTATCGGCGAGGGACGGCAGCGGCGCGGTGTCACCCGCTGCCGCGAGCGCGGTGGCGCGATGCACCATCGCCCACGCCGAGCGATCCGGAAAGCGCGGTTCGCGCCGCGCGAGCGAGTCCATGATCGACGCCGCCTGCCGTGCCGCACCGGACTCGAGCAGCACCTGCGCGTGCATCAGGTATCCCTCGGTGATCACCGTGTCCTCCGGCGGGCGCCGGCGAACGCCGCGCGCCAGCTCGGCCGCAGCCAGTGCCTCGGCGAGCTTCCCCTGCTCACGCAGCGCGATCGCCAGGTACCACTGCGTCTCGAACCGGCGCAGTGCATCACCCGCCATCCCGATCCGTCGCAGCTCCTGCTCGGCCACCGCCGGCCTGTCCTGCAGGATCCACAAGACGGCAGTGAGACCAGGGTCGTCCTCCAGACGTGGATCGATCGCGGCAGCGCGTCGAAACGCCGCCGCCGCCTCCTCACTGCGTCCCGCCACGAGAAGTACCGAGCCGTACTCCCGCCAGGCTCGGATCGACTCCTCCTGCTTCTCGACCCAGCGACGAGCCTCACGCAGGGCCGCCGGCAGCGAATCGATCATCACGTACGAACCGAGCAGGATGCCCATGGCCTCGCAGGCATGACAGCGCGCGGGGCCCCGCTCCAGGCCCAGCGAGTCGAGCGAGACCACACGGCGGAGCGGCACGATGCCATCGGCGGGCCGGCCGGACATGACGAGCGAGAGGCCGGAGTACAGGTGCCCCTCGATCTCCAGGGGATAGCGCACCGCGAGCGTCTCCGCGACCGCGACGAGCGACGGATCGCGCCGGTGCTGCGCCCATCCGGCCTCGATGATCAGCCGCTCCCGCTCGCTGCCGCGGGCCGCGAGCGCGCGTGCGCGCTCGAACATCGCCTCCCGGCGCACCACGTGCAGGTCGTCGAGTGCGAGCCCCAGATAGAACGTGGCCATCGCGAACGTGGAATCCT
This sequence comes from Gemmatimonadaceae bacterium, assembly GCA_035454665.1. GTDB lineage: Bacteria > Gemmatimonadota > Gemmatimonadetes > Gemmatimonadales > Gemmatimonadaceae > DATIGO01. The sequence goes on from DATIGO010000143.1 coordinate 7,803, forward strand.
CACCGAGCGCCGCCTCGAACAGGGTGCGGGCACGTGCAAGATCGCCGCGATAGTAATGACGCAGCCCTTCCTCGTAGAATCGATACGCGACCTCGGACGTGGTCGTCACCGCGGCGATGGTACCTCCGGGGAGACGCGCCCCGGCGTCGTGCACCAGACGCGCCGTGCCGCTGTCTGCCAGGGCGAAGAGATCGTCGCCGATCAGCGTGTGCGACCCGACGAGCTCTCCGGATGGAATCCGCGTCCGGCGCAGATCGAAGCGAAATCGGCCGTCGGGTAGCGGGTACACGGCGCCGTCGATCAGCTCCGTCGCCCCTGCCAGCCGCGCCGCCATGCTGAGGTCCGCAGGCGTCGGCTGCTGCAGGTTCGCGTCCATCTGTGCCAGCAGCTCGTACACGCGCGCGGTGCTCACCACGCGGAGCCCGGTTGCCCGCGCAAGGTTGGTCGCGAGCAGATCGGCGGTGGTGCCGAGCCCCTCGGCCGCGTTGCCCTCGCGATGATCACGGATCGCGCCGACCATGAACACGGGTGCGTCCACAGCCACGCGCGTGGCCGAGCGCGCGCGCCATACCGAAGCGGCGCCGACGCCAACGCCGGCCAGGATCACCGCGGCCGCGACCGCCCGGACAAGTCGGCTGCGTGAGCCTGCGGCCGGGGCGTGTGCGGGTGAGGCAGCGTACGTCGACTGGCTCTGGTCCGCCGCCCCAGCGGGCTCTTCCCGCACCGGCTGGTCGCGGGCGCCGACGGACACGGGCTCGGCCCGCACGGCCGCGGCTTCACGAATCCGCCCGGCGAGGCGCACCACTTCGCGATCCGGAGGGAGGCTCAGCTCCTCTTCCACCAGAGCTTCATAGATGCGAGCCTGCTGGAGAGCGCCCGCCACGTTTCCCGCGGCCACGAGTGCGTCCATGAGTTCCGTCGTGATCCGCGCGTTCAGCGGATCCTGCGCGGCGGCGCGGCGCCACCACCGCACCGCGGCGTCGGCATCACCGCGCCGGCGCGCGTCGCGGCCGAGCTTCTCCAGCACATCGAGGAACCGATGCGCGAGGGCGGTACGCTCTGCATCGGCCCAGCGGTCGAACTCGGGCACTCCCGGAAGCCGGAAGCCGTGCAGGAACGGGCCGCCGTACGCCTCGGCTGCCGGCTCGAGGGTTCCGTTGCTCACGGCGCGGTCGAACTCGAACAGGTCGCACGAAACGATCTCGGGATCGAGCCGCAGCTCCTTCACACCTGCGATGGCGTCCTCGCCGCCCAGATCGCGCCGCAAGGCATAGATCGCATGCGTGAGGACCTTCCGCGCGCGGTCCTCGTCGAGGTCGGGCCAGAGCAGGGCCTGAAGATGCTCGCGCGTGACGCCCGAGGCCCCGGCGTGCGCAATGACGGCCAGGAGCGCGAGGCGCCGCGGCTGAGCGGCTGACCCTCCGACCGGCGCTCCGTCGGACTCCACGGACAGCCCGCCGAGCAATCGTAACCGGAGCATCGCGGCCCAATCTACAGCGATCGCCCGCGCATCGCCTGGGCGTCGCCGTGACGAAGCGCGCCCTCCCAGCGCGGCCGTAACGACTTGTCCCCGCGCGGGATGCGGCTGGCGATCCGCGGGCGATCCGGCCGTTCAGATTCGCCGCCGTCGGATCAATACAGATCCGCAACAACCACACAGCAACAGGAGAGCAACGATGCACCGAGGAACGATGACCGTGCTGCTGCTGGCGCTCCTGGCCTGCGGCGACGAGTCCGACCCGTTCGCGCCCCGGACTCCGGCGGCGCCGACCGCGGCCATCAGTGGTCCGGCGATCCCCACTCCGCTGATCGACGCGCTTCCGGCCGTGCAGGATGCACTGGACCGGCTGATTCCCAACCTCGCATCGGTCGAAGGGGCGGTCGCGATCGACGGTGCGCTGCGCCAGGTCCTGGCGGCACTTCGCGGCACGAGCGAGGCCGATCTCGAGGCCGCACTGGCCGCGGTCCGCCATGAGATCGGCGGCTACACGACCATGGCCGGCGATGACGCCGAGATCGACGCCGTTCGGCTGGCGCTGGAAGCCCTTCAATGAACCACACTCGCGGCGCCGACGACGCCGCTCCTCTCACCGGAGAAACTTCAATGAAAGCCCTTTCGATACTCATGGCATCTGCCGCGCTCACCGGCAGCACCGCGCTCATGCTGGTGGCCGCGCCCGGCAGTGCCCTGGCGCAGGAAGCGACCGTGTTCCACGCGTGCTACGTCCCCTCGAGCGGGACGGTCTACCGGATCAAGGAGCCCGGGCTGAGGCAGGAGTGCGGCACGAGCACCAGGGATGGCAGGACCGAGCAGCACGTCCAGTTCGACTGGTTAGGCGGTGTGGAGGGCGCCAAGGGGCCACCGGCCGGTGCCAAGACGATCGAGCACGGCGACCTGACGGGGCTCGGGGATGACGATCACCCGCAGTACGTCGCCGTCGACGGGGTGCGCACGAACCTCACCACGGGCTTCGCCCTCCGCAGCGCGCCCGGAAGCCCGAGCCCGCTGCCGGTCTTCCCGGCGGCGGCGGACGCGGTGCCGACGCTCTTGTGGCACGCCGGGAAGGGTGCGCTTCGGGCGGGCGGCGTTGGCGGACCCACCACCGTGCCCGGCGCGTGGCACGACGCGAACATCGGGCAATTCTCCATCGCGCTCGGCCGGAACGTCGGCGCGGCTGGCGCCGGCGCGTTGGCGCTGGGAAACAACGCATCGGCCGTGGGCCACGAGGCCATTGCGCTTGGCAATCCGGCGCGCGCGATCGGCACCGGATCGTTCGCGCTCAGGGGAACGGCGTTTGGTGCGGATGCGGTCGCGCTGCAGGGCTCCGCGAGCGGTGACGCCTCCATCAGCATTGGACGAGGCGCGCACACCAACCTCAAGTCGGAAGCCGTTGTGATCGCGACAAACGGAGGTGGCAGCCTGGTGTCCGCCCAGGCGAACAATCAATTCGTGGCGTCCGCCAGCAGCTTCTGGCTCGGCAGCGGGAACGCGGTCACGGCCACCCCGTTTCGTCTCATCGAGACCTCGACGGGTGCCTATCTCTCGACCGGCGGTGCGTGGGTCACGGTCTCCGACTCCACGAAGAAGACCGCCTTCGCCGAGATCGATCCGGAGGACGTCCTGTCCCGGGTCGCGCGGCTCCACATCCGCACCTGGAGCTACACCGACGAGGGCCCCACGGTCCGGCACCTCGGTCCCACCGCGCAGGCGTTCCACGGGGCATTCGGGCTCGGCGATACCGACAGGGCCATTGCCGGCGTCGATGCCGACGGCGTGAGCCTCGCGGCCATCCAGGCACTCGAGAAGCGTACCGCCGGCATCGCGACGCTCACGCAGGAGGTCGCCGTGCAGCGCGATCGCATCCGTGACCTCGAGGCGGTGGTGGATGCACTGCGCTCGGAGCTCGCCCGGTTGCGCACCCAGGTCATGCCGTCTGGCTCGCGCTGACGCCTGGCGGGGCGACCGTGCCGTCACCTCGATCGAGACGGCTCGTCAGGCGGCGGCACCCTGCGCGATCCCGCCGCCTGACGCTTCCCGCGCGATCCGCTTCGCGGACCGCGCCTCACGTCGCATCGGAGCGCACGTGCTCGACCACGACGAGTCGCTGATTCGCCTCACCTGGACGCGCGCCGGCGCGCACACCCCCGCGATCGCGGCCGCGTTCACCCGATGCCTCGAGCAGCGCCACCCTCGGCTCGCGCGTCTCTTGTGCGATCTGGCGCCCGATGGCCTCGAGTTCCACGTGCAACGCTTTGCCGACGCCGCCGCGGCGACGCTGGGCGAGCCACGGCATCTGTTGCGCCTGCTGCGCCACGCGGCCGGCGCGCCCGCCGCCGCCACACTCTGCGAGGACGACTACCTGGTGCTCGGCGACTGCTTCCTGGCCGCGATGCAAGGCGTCCTCGGCGAACGACTCGGCTCCGCCGAGCGCGTGGCGTGGCAGGAGGCGATCACGCTCACCGCCGCACTCATGGCGCGACTCGTCGAGCGGAACGGGGGCTGTAACGAGCAGAAGACACTCGCCCTCGTGACGCCTCTCCCCCCGCGATCGGGCCCGTGATCACGCGGAGCCACCGCAATGCATCCCGAACAGCCATCCCCTCGGCGTGGCGGTGGCTGACGGTCATGCGCACCACCCTGTCGTCAGCGTGCCGCTGTGTCGGATGGCGGCCTGGCCCGCGACGAGCAGGTGCGCGCTGCACCCCATCACCCAGGGTTCGTCTCGCGCAGGCGTGCGACCCGACGGAGGATCCAACGCTGGATCACGAGGTCGCGAGCCAGGTCGTCGAGGGCGGATGCCCAGCGTCATCGATCCGCCAGCCCACGAACCGGAGCGGAGCGGCCGGCTGGTGCGTGGCCCGAGGCACTTCCACGAGTCACAGGCCCTTCGTCATCATCACGTACGGAGCGCGGTCGAATCCGCACCGCCTGTAGGCGCGCAGTGCGCGCTCGTTCGAAGCGTGCGCGTACAGTCGGAGATCCAGCGCGCCGGCCGCCTGGGCGCGTCGCGCCACGTGATCGATCAGCCGGTCGATCAGTCCCCTGCCGCGGTGCTCGGGAACGATGAACATGCTCTGGACCCACCAGTAGTGCCCGCCGTGGAAGTTGCTCCACTCCTTCACCGCGGACACGCTCCCGGCGATCCGACCGTCGCGTTCCACGACCCAGTATGTGGCGAGCGGCGGGTCCTCGAAGGCCGCTGCTACGCCGCGCCGGACGGCGGTTTCGTCGAGGTCGAGGCCTTCCGCCTCCAGGGCCTCGCGAAGCGTAAGCGTCACCAGGGTGGCGATGTCGCCGGGCGTGGCGTCCCGGATCGTGTAGGAATCGGTCATGGCAGTGGAAGCCTTCATGATCAGATAATCCCGCTCCGGCATGCTCGTCGTCCGCGCCGCCGCCGCACGATAGTGCGCGACCGCCCGCTCGCGATCTCCCGACCGCTCGAACAGATGCCCGCGCACCGCATCGAGCCGGTAGTGTCCCGCGATCCGCGCATCGCCGTCGAGCAACTCGAGCTCCTGCAGCCCCGCCGCCGGACCCTCGACCATCGCCACCGCGATCGCGCGATTGAGCGACACCATCGGATTGTCCGACATGCCCTCGAGCACGCGATACAGCGCCAGGATCTGCGGCCAGTCGGTCTCCTCCACGCGCTCCGCCTCGTCGTGCACCGCCGCGATCGCCGCCTGCAACTGGAACGGCCCCACCGGCCCCCGCTTCAGCGCCGCTTCGACCAGGGCCACGCCCTCGGAGACGAGCCGCCGGTCCCACTTCGTGCGATCCTGCTCATCCAGGGGAATCAGCTCCCCGCTCGAGCCGGTCCGCGCCGCCCGCCGCGCATCCGTCAGCAGCATGAGCGCGAGCAGCCCAGCCACCTCCGCGTCGTCAGGCATCAGCACGTGCAACGCCCGCGCCAGCCGAATCGCCTCGTTCGAGAGATCCGGACGATGGAGCTCGGAGCCGCTCGTGCTCGTGTACCCTTCATTGAAGATCAGATACAGCACGTGCTGCACCGAAGCCAGCCGGCTGGCGCGCTCGGACGGGTCAGGCATCCGGAACGGCACGTTCGACGCCTTGATGCTCTGCTTGGCGCGGCTGATCCGCTGCGCCATCGTGGCCTCGGGGACGAGAAAGGCGCTCGCGATCTCCGCGGTCGTCAGGCCGCCCACCGCGCGCAGCGTGAGCGCGATCGCCGACGCCGGCGTGAGCGCGGGATGCGCGCACATGAACAGCAGCACCAGGGAATCGTCCCGCTCCACGCCCACCTCCGCGTCGGGCGGCGGCACGAACTCCCACTGGGCCCACACCTCGCCCGCCACCGTCTTCTCCCGCCGGATGCGCGCCACCTCGCTGCGCAGATGGTCCGTCAGCCTCCGCACCGCGACGTGATACAGCCACCCGCGCGGGTTGCGCGGAATGCCCTCCCGCGGCCACTGCTCCGCCGCCGCGATCAACGCCTCCTGGACCGCGTCCTCGGCCGCGGCGAAGTCCCGGTGGCGTCTCGCCACCGCGCCGAGCACCTCCGGCGCCAGCTCGCGCAGGAGGCGCTCAACGGGAGAGGCACCGGACGTCGCGCCTGGCTCCGGCGTCACACGTCCCTGTAATCGGTGGCCGGCGCACTCATGACCTGTCGTACCTCGATCGGCATGTTGAGCGGATCTCCCGTGGGGCCCGGCGCCGCCGAGGCCTTTGCCGCAATCTCGTATGCCCGCTCGGGCCGGTCGACCTCCACGATCCAGTAGCCGGCGAGGAACTCCTTCGACTCCGGGAACGGCCCATCGGTGACCGGCATGCCGTTCTTCCCCGCGCGGACGAGCTTCGCCTCGCCGGGCATGGCGAGCCCTTCGGCGCCCACGAGCTCGCCGGCCTCGGTGAGCTCCCGGTTGAGGCGATGCATGAAGTCGATGTGCGCCTTGAAGGCTTCCGGGGTCCACTCACGGACGATCTCGTAGTCGGCCTTCCCGGCCGGCACGTGCATCATCAGCATGTATTTCATGATTCTCCTCTCGGGTTGGCGCCGCGGTCGGCGCTTGCATGGAGAAGTCGGAGCCGGCGTCGCGTTCTCTACACCCCCTCGCGAACTATCCCGGAGGACCTGCGGCGCCGGAAGGAGGGCCACGCCGATCGACGCGCACGAAGGTGCAAGTGTAGGTCGAGACGCGGCTGCGGACACGGCGCCGGGCCCGAGTGGGCGATCGACGGAACGCCGATCAATGCATCCGGCTTCGCGCTACGCGAACGCCACACCCACGAATCGCTCGAACGCCTCCACGGCTCCCGCCAGGTCCGACGGAGCGGCGATGGACGCGCGCTCCGCCTCCTTCAGCGCCGCCTTGTGCGCCGACCAGATCTTCACGAGCGATTCGTCCATGTTCCGCAGGTGTACCCGCGGATTCGGTACGGGGAGTCCACGGTGATCCGTTCGCTCGATGCGCCGCGTGATCTCGTCAGCGAGACCCGTCATGACCCATGTGGCGTCGTCCAGCTCGGTGAGAAAGAACACCTCGAAGCTCCCCTCGGCTGCGAGAATGACCGCGAACGCCTCGGCCACCCCCCCATAGAAGCGGCAGGTGGCCTCGACGGTCTCCGCGCGCACCTGCTCCTGCCACGCCACGTCGCCCTGTGGCGTGAATCCCAACTTGCCGAGCGTGCGGTCCAGCCGGTCGAGCGCCTGCGGCAACGGCAGCTCGTCCAGCTCGTCGACACCCGGCAGCACGTCCATGAGGACAAGACCCAGGAACCCGGAGTCGAAGTACCCCTTGCTCGCGAGCTCGGTCGCGGTGAACCCGCGCCTCACGGTGACGGGGGCGTGCGCCTTGTCGTCCAGAACCTCCACGACTGCCGGAATCCAGGTGGTGTGGTGCTCATCCTCGACGCGTGTCTTCGAGCTGTCGCGCTTGCACAAGAGCGCCTCGGCGCCGTTCCAGTCGCCAATGCGGATGATCGAGCCGTAGCCATACTCCTCGAGCGTCACTCCACCGGGCGGCGGAAGCCGCTTCGCGTCTTCCCAGGAGGCGGCATACGCGGTGATCATCGTCAGGCCGAGCTGGGGAATATGTGTCCGGAGATATCGGCCTGACGTGAGCGACAGCTTCGACGCCGCTGCGGAGTCCAGGTTCAGCTTGAAGGTGTCCCAGTAGTCGTCGAACCAGGCGAGCGCCTCGGCCCGCTGGCCATCGATCGTGTACTTCCCGACCCAGGTGAGGTCGCGGCGCTCCTGGAACGGCAGCAGTTCGCCGGCGGCGTCATCCGGCGTGCCACCGGGCGTGAGGAGGATCATCTCCTGCGGGCCACGCCACGTCAGGCGACCGCGACTCAGCGCTTCGTGATCCACGCGGTAAAGCGTCAGGCGATAGTCACCCGGCGGGACGTCGACCACGGCGCCGGTCTCACCGGGCTCCTCGGGCCCGACGCGACTCGCGTCATTCGATTCGATGCAGAGCCTGCCCGATGGCAGTCGCAGATACGCAGGTTGCGGCTCGAGCCAGCGCCCCGCCGAGAGCTCTTCGTCGGTGAACGGCGCCCCCACGTGGACGGCGACATCCACCTCGTCATCCTGGTACAGGCTGTAGCCGACGATGAGACCCTGCCGCGAGAGCTCCTCGAAGTTGGGCGGCATGCCACCGAAGCCGGACTCCGGCGGACCCGCGTTGCGAATCGTCAGGCGGTTCGCGTCGTCGTAGAGCCATACCTCCAGTCCGGAGTTGCTGACGGACACGCGGGTTCCACCATCGCGGACCAGGTCAGAGCCTCGGCCCGCTCGCTTTCCATCCCGTCTGCCATCCTTGCGCTTGCGCTGTGCCATGGTCGTTCCGTGGTGAATTTGCCGACGCCGCGCATTGCCCCGGCGGTGCCGTTCTACAGGACGACTGGCCCCGGGACAGGGCATCCAGGACCTGCTGCGCTCGATCAGGTGGACGCGTGCGCGACGTACAGCCCGCGATTCCCCTCGGTCGCCGCGTGGTGCTCGGCCGGGAGACCGGCTCCAGCGAACGCCGCGAGCGTCTCCTCCACCGTGAACAGGCCAGGATCGTGGAACTCGGTGGCGTGCCGCGTCTCCCCCGCCTCGGTGATGGCATAGTCGAATCGCAGGCGCGAGATCCGCCCTTCGTCAGGCCGTTTCGCTGCGCGTCGGATCCTGCCACCACAGGAAGTACGTCGGCATCGAGCGGCGCGTGCCAAGCGAGGCAGGACCGCTGACCCTGGCGGGCACGGCGCCGTCGAGCCCCAGCTCCTTCAGGAACAGCTCGTAGTCCGACCAGTGGCCGGGGGACATCGCGCCGAAGGCGTGGATCAACAGCACCGCCGCCACCGCGCCGTGCAGCTCCGCTTCGACCACGGCGGAAACGGTGCGATGCAGGAGCTGGTACTGCAGCCCGCACTCCAGGTCGAGCGCGAGGCCGAGTCGCTCACAAAGGAACTCGAACCGCCGTTCGCGCGAGCGCCGAGGCATGGCTCCGGGATGCGGCTCCCGCGCGTCACCACGCAGCCAGGCACGCACGGAAATACCCGCCGGCTCGTGCGCCTTCCCTTCCACAGCGAGGATGACGACGTCGTCACGTGAGTTGCGGGCGTAACCCGTCAGATCCGTGACCGAGGGCGTCATGGTGGTGTCGACGAGAACGGGCTTCTCCACGACGCCGACATCGAGCTCGAGCCCTCCGAGCTCCGGCATGCCGGCCGCGTCGAGCGCGGCGACGATACCTGCCGGAATGCCGCCGGCCCCCTGCCACGCGCGGGCCAGCTCATAGGAAGCATGGTTCGCGGCCCGGTCCTCGGCTCGCGCGAGCGCGCGCCAGTCCTCCGCCTTCGTCAGGCGACGGAAACCGTAGAAGTGCGCCATGTCGGAAAATGACGCCATGGCATCGGCCCGACTCAAGCCCGCCCGAACCGACGAGTCCGCCGTCGGGCTCTTCGTCAGCGCACAGCCGCGCCGTAGAGCGGCGTGCTGAGGTACTTCATCCCGGAGTCCACGGCCACGGTGACGACCGTGTGGTCCGGTCCGAGGCGCGCCGCCACCCGCAGCGCCACCACCAGGTTGCCGCCCGTGGAAGTCCCGGCGAAGACGCCCTCCTCCCGGGCAAGCCGCCGAGCCATCGTCATCGCTTCCTCGGTGGACACCGTCTGGATCTCGTCGGCGAGCCCTTCGCTCCACAGCGGCATGACGAACCCGGGCCCCGTGCCCTCGATCCCGTGACTTCCGCTCGGCCCGCCCGACAACACGGGCGACTCCGCGGGCTCCACGGCGAAGACACCTACCGCCGCGTCATGTGTGCGGAGCCGCATCGCGACGCCACGCAGCGATCCGCAGGTGCCCACCATCTGCACGAAGGCGCTCACCTTCCGGCCGGCCTGCTCCCAGATCTCGTCGGCCATCCGATCATACGCCGGCAGCACGTCCCGGTTGTTGAACTGGTCGGTCAGGTAGCTCCCTGGCGCCGCGGCGAGCTGCTTCGCCGTCTCGATCATCGCGAGCGTGAGGGCCTTCGTCGTCCCGCCGGTCGGGCTGGGAATCAGCGTGAGGCGCGCCCCCAGCGCCGCCATCTGGCGCCGCTTCTCCTCACTGAAGGCATCCGATGTCACGATCTGCAGCGGGATCCGCTTCGCCGCGCAGACGAACGAGAGCGAGACACCGGTGCTGCCTCCGGTGTACTCGACCACGGAACCTCCCGGCGCGAGCCGTCCGTCCGCCTGCGCGGCCTCGACCATCGCGAGCGCCATGCGGTCCTTCATGCTCCCCGTCGGATTCTCGCATTCCAGCTTGAGCAGAATACGGGCGCTCTGCGCCGGAACGATGTGCCGGAGCGGAAGCAGCGTGGTGCGGCCAATGGTGTCGAGCACCGTCATCTGGTCGTTACTCTATGATTGCGCCCGGAGGTGTCAGCCTGGCGCCCCGGCGCCCGACGCCACGCGAGCGCCCGCCAGAACGATTGCGGGACCGGCATGTTGTGGCACGCCTCCCCTCGCACGTGAGCCTCACCCGGTCTCGCCGTTCTCCTTCCGCGAAACTTCCGGCCACCGGTATCGTAACGCGGAGAGGCACGTACGGCGCTACCCCCCAGCCCCCACCGACGCTTATCGTGCAAACACACCCCGTACCCGGCTCCTTCCGCCGCCGGGGCCCGCTGCGCCTCCTCCTGCTGATCGGAGTCGGCCTGGCTGCCTCTGGATGCCACCCCGGCAACCAGGAGGCGAAGCTCCTGAGCCGCTCCTGCGAGTCGGGCGACGTCACGGCCTGCAACGAGTTCGCGGCGAGGCTCCAGCAGGGCGAGTACGTGCTCCGCGACGAGCCCCGCGCCGCCACGCTCTTTCAGAGGGCGTGCGACGGGGGCGTCGGCACGAGCTGCGCGAGCCTCGGCGTCATGTACCAGCGGGGCAGAGGGGTCCGCCGCGATTCCGCGCGCGCCTCCGACCTGTTCCGTCAGGGATGCGAACGCGGGGGAATGGAGGGGTGCACGCGCCTCGGCGTCCTCCACCTTCGGGGCGTCGGAGCGCCGCGAGACGTCGAGCGGGCCGCCGCGCTCTTTCACCAGGCCTGCGACGGCGGCGATGTGACCGGATGCGCCGAGCTCGGCGCCCTGTATGCCGCGGGCGAGGGTGTCGAGCAGGATGTCGACCGCGCCGCCACGCTCTTCCAGCGCTCGTGCGACTCCACGACCACGACGGGATGTGTGGGCCTCGGCCGGTTGTACTCCGCTGGAGCCGGCGTCCCACGCAATGATTCCCTCGCCGTGAAGCTCTTCGACGACGCATGCGACGAGGCAGATGCGGCCGGATGCTTCCATTTGGGCAGGCTTCACGAGTCGGGTGCCGGTATTGCACAGGACTTCGGGCGCGCGGCGGCACTGTATCGCAACGCGTGCGACCGCGGGCATGGCGAGGCCTGCTACAGCCTCGCGGCGCTGTACGAAAAAGGCGCCGGTGTCCGCCGCATCCCCGAGCGCGTGACGGAGCTCCATCGCCGCGCCTGCGAGCTGGGGCACGCCGAGGCGTGCCCGAGACCGAAGGGTCCGTGATGGCCTCCGAACGCGTCCTCCTCACCGCCGAGCGCCTGTCGAAGCAGTACCGGAACGTCGTCGCGCTCAACGAGGTGAGCTTCACCATCCACGACGGCATCACCGGGATCCTCGGCGAGAACGGCGCCGGCAAGAGCACCGCGATCAAGATCTTCCTGGGGCTGATCAAGCCAACCGCCGGGACCGCGACGGTACTCGGAGAGAATGCGTCGGAGAACCTCGCCGTGCGCGCGCGGCTCGGCTACATGCCCGAGCACGACTGCCTGCCGAGCCAGGTGAGTGCGGCGGAGTTCCTGACGCACATGGCGGAGACCAGCGGACTTCCCCCGAAGGTGGCGCGCACGCGCGCCGCCGATACCCTTCGGCACACGGGCCTCTTCGAGGAACGCTACCGCGCGATCGGCGGCTACTCGACGGGAATGAAGCAGCGCGTGAAGCTGGGACAGGCGCTCGTGCACGATCCCGCGTTCGTCTTTCTCGACGAGCCAACGGCCGGACTCGATCCGCTGGGCCGGGAGGAGATGCTTGCGCTCGTCCGGAAGACGCACCGCGAGTTCGGCATCAGCGTGCTCTTCTCGTCGCACCTGATGGCCGACGTCGAGCGCACCTGCGACCGCATCATCGTGCTGCAGGGCGGCCGCCTCGTGCAATCGGGCGAGGTCGGGCATTTCACGAAGGAGACCGAGACCGTCTTCATCGAGGTCGATACGAATCGAGAGCGGCTCGTGGCCGCGCTCGGGCGACGGGGTATCCGGGTCGCCGCCGAAGGTGGCGGCCTGACGATCGAGGGGGCCGACGAGTCGGTGTACGATCACGTGCGCGATGCGCTGGTCGAGGCGGAGGCACCGCTCAGGCGGATGGCGCCACGCCGCCGCGCACTGGCCGAGCTCTTCGAGCGCGACGGCGACTCCGTGCGCGCGGGGAGGTCGTCATGACCGCCGGAACGACGCTGACGACGGACCACGCCCCCGCCCCCCCGGCCGCGCCCAGCGGCACCGTGTTCGACATCGGGTACCAGAGCTACGCGGGAGTGCGTGAGGGCCGTGGGCGTTCGCGCCTCGCGATCTACCGCGATGGTATTCGGATCGCGCTCGGCCTCGGCCGCGGTGGCCGTGCCAAGATCTTCCCCTGGTTCTTCATCGCCCTGCTCTCGGCGATCGGCCTCATCATGGCAATGATCGCCGGCGCGGCGGATCGGCTCGCCGGTCCGGGCGCCGCGGAGCAGCTGAATCTTCCCACGCACAACGACTTCTACGGGTTCGCCGCCACCATTCTCTTCGTCTTCGCGTCGCTCGTGGCACCGGAGCTCCTCTGTCGCGACCGGCGCGAGGGAACGCTGAACCTGTATCTCGTCCGGCCGCTCACCGGGTCGGATTACCTGGCGTCCCGCTGGCTGGCCTTCCTGTCCATCATGCTCGTCGCCGCCTGGCTGCCGCAGCTCATTCTGTTCATGGGCCTGTCGATGGGCGATGCCGTGCCGTTGGATTACCTCCGCGACCACTGGCTTGACGTGCCGAGGTTCCTGCTGGCGGGCCTCGTGATGGCCGTATTCGCCACCACGCTCGCGATGCTCACCGCATCGTTCACGAACCGGCGGGCCTACGCCTCGGTCTTTCTCGTCGGACTCTTCATGATCAGCATGCCTTTCACGGTGGGATTGGCGCAGGAGTTGGAGGGAAAGGCGGGCCAGTGGATGTCGATGTTCAGCCTCCTCAACATCCCGTTGCACGTGAGCGACGTGATCTTCGGCGAGCCCGGCGAGATCACCGAGGAGGCGCCGGCCCGGGCCCTTGGCTCCACGGCTCTGGTGGCCTGGTACTTCGCCTGGACGCTCCTGCCGGGCGGCGTGCTCTGGTGGCGCTACCGGAGGCTCGCGCCATGAACGCGATGAGGAGCAACGGCGCGCCGGTCATCCGCGTGGACGGTGTCTCCCGCTGGTTCGGGAGCGTCGTTGCGGTCAGCGACGTCACGTTCGACGTCACGCCCGGGATCACCGGTCTGCTCGGCCCCAACGGCGCCGGCAAGACCACGCTCCTCCGGATGATGACCGGCCTCGCCGCCCCCTCGAGCGGAACGGTCACCGTCTTCGGCGAGCCGGTGCGCGACAACCCGCCCCTGTACCGGCGCATCGGTGTGATGTCGGAGCACGAGACCGTCTACGGCTTCATGAAGGGGCGCGAGTTCGTGCGGATGATGGGGAAGTTGCGCGGTGTGGAGCGGCTGGAGGACGCCGTGGATCGCGCGATCGCGCTCGTGGACCTCGCCGACGCGCAGCACCGGCCCATGGATACGTACTCGCGAGGCATGCGGCAGCGGATGCGGCTCGCCGCCACGCTCGTGCACGACCCCGAGCTCCTGATCCTCGACGAGCCGCTCAACGGTGCCGATCCCAGGCAGCGCGTGCACTTCCAGCACCTCCTCCGGCAGCTCGCGACGGAAGGGCGGACGATCGTGCTCTCCTCGCACATCCTCGAGGAGGTCGAGCAGCTCGCGGAGACGGTGCTCCTCATCGTGAACGGCAAGCTCGCGGCGTCGGGGGGCTTCCGCGCGATCCGCGCCGCGCTCAATCAGCGCCCGTATCACGTCCGCGTACTCTGCGACGCGCCGCGCCGCCTCGCGTCGGAGATCGTCACGCTCGGCTCGGTCGATGCCGTGCACGTGGATCCCGACGGCGCGGTGGTCGTGCTGAGCCGGAACGTTCTCGATCTTCAGATCGAGCTTCCGCGCCTCGCGCAGTCGGCAGCGATTCGCCTCCGGCGTGTGGAGCCGCTCGACGACTCGCTCGAGAGCGTCTTCGGCTACCTGGTGGAGCGCTGAGCCGATGCCATCCCGACGAATGCCTTCCCCGCTGTCATCCCGAGGAGCGCCTCCCCCGCTGTCATCCCGAGGAGTGCCTCCCCCGCTGTCATCCCGAGGAGGCGCAGCGACGAGGGATCTACGGTCGGCACGCCAGTGACCAGCCACGAGATGCGGTGAGTCGATCCCTCAGCCGCATGCGCTCCTTCGGGATGACAACGCCATGAGTGCGGTCTATGCGCTCACCCTCCGCCAGCTCTCGGGTCGCTGGCGTCTCGTGATCATGGCGGCGCTCTCGGCGCTGCCGGTGATCATGACGTTGCTGGTCCTGCGCGACGACGACGCGCCGTCGGTCGGGGACTTCGAGTCCGTGGTGTTCAGCGCGATGCTCGCCGGGGCCATCGCGCCGCTCGTCGTGCTCGCGATCGGCGGCGCCGCCTTCGCGAACGAGATCGAGGATCGGACGCTGGCGAACCTCACGCTCTCGCCCGTACGGCGCTGGCAGATCCTGGTGCCGAAACTCCTGGCGGTGATCACGCTCGCGGCCCCCTTCATCGCGGCGAGCGCGTTCATCACCAGCCACGTGGCGTTCCTCGGCGACGTTCGCGCCACGGCGGCGGTGACGCTCGCCGCGCTGATCGCGGTCGCCCTCTACTCGGTGACGTTCGTTTACCTCGGCCTCGTCACGACGCAGGCCATCTTCATTGGCCTGCTCTACATCGTGATCTGGGAAGGCTTCTTCTCGGGCTTCGTGGCCGGCGTGCGATTGCTGAGCATCCGCCATTACGCCATCGCGCTGATGCACGGGTTCGATGAGCGGCGATTCGCGGGCATGCCGCACCTCAACTTCACGGCCGCGCTGATCATCTCCGCCGTCCTGTTCGCGGGTCTCGTCTTCCTCTCCGTCAGGCGGCTGCGGCGGATGGATGTGCCCTGAGCAGATCTGCGGACACCAGCGCACTCGTCGTTGGGCCCGGTCCCGGATGTGTCCGTCGCGGTCATCGGTGACGACGTGGGGAAAGCAGAGCCGGCCACCCGGTGAACGGGTTGGCAGGATCCCCTGACCCGGCTGCCAGGCGCGACCTGCGTGTCGGCATCCGCCTGATGAAGGCTCCGCGTTCACCCCGATGCGACGCATGAGTTGCGGCGCGTAGGCTGCGGCATCCCTTCAAGCGTTAGGGTGCCGGCGGGAGGGTGGGGCGTGAGTCAGGGAGCGCGCACGGCGACACGCCCCACCACCCGGATCCACTGGACGCGCCCGCCCGCGTCGCGCACGAACTCGATCGACTGGCCGCGGTCCGGACCGTCAATCACCACGACGCGATCGGGGCCATAGAACGCCACCGGCATCTCCGCCCGCGGCTGTCCGTTGTTCGGTCGCTCCTGCACGACCAGCCGCCCGCCATCGGCGCGGACCACCACGGAGTTGCTCGGGCGGCGATACGTCCCGAGGTACGGCGCCGGGTCGGGCTGAGTCGCGAGCGGCTGGACCGACGGCAGCGTCTCGACGAGCCCCCGGTGCGCGATCGCCTGATTCGGCGCGAACGTGACGCCGAGGTACGTTCGGAGCGCTTCGCGCTCGACATCCTGGATCAGGCGCCATCCGGCATTCGAGTTCGTGAGGATGGCGACGGCGAAGTTGCGCTCCGGGGCGATCTCGAGGAGCAGGATGTGTCCGCCTAACGTCCCGCCGTGCGACGCGGTGCGCACCCCGCCGATCGTGCGCAGATGCCAGGCGATCCCGATCTCATCGTCCGTGCTCTGTTTCTGCATCTGCGGCGTGCGCATCTGAAGGAGTGACTCACGCGTGATGACGCGCTCTCCATTCGCCGCCATGCCGTCGCCCATGTGGAAGCGCGCGTAGGTGAGCAGGTCGGTCATGCACAGCCCGACTCCGCCTGCGGTGACGCTCACGGATGGCGAAAACGGCCGGTTGAGCGTCGCTGTGCCGTTGCGCACCGCATGCCCCGCGGCGAAGCGGTTCACGATGAAGTCGCCGGCCGTGGTGCCCGCGTGCTCCAGGCCGAGCGGCCCGAAGACGAGCTCCCGGACCGCGCGATTGATCGAGGTACCCGTTACCACCTCGATCACGCGTCCCGCGATGCTGAAGCCCGCGTTGTTGTAGCTCCACGCCGCGCCGGGAGGGGCCACCTGCATGAGATCCGTGATCGACCCGACGAAGTTCCGCAGCGTCTCCGTACCGCGGTCGGGACCGGAGACCTGCCCTTCCCATCCGCCCAGATGTGTGAGCAGGTGCCGTACCGTCACCTCGCGGCTCGCGGCCTCGTCACGCACCCGGAAGTCCGGCAGATACGTCCGCACCCGCGCGTTCAGGTCGAGCTTCCCCTGCTCCACGAGCCGCATGATCGCGGTCGCGGCAAAGGTCTTGGAGATCGACGCGATGGGGAAGACGGTGTGCGCGGTGACCGGCAGCGAGTCCTCGACGTTGGTGATGCCGAAGCCCCGGATGCTCACGGTCCCGTCGTGCACGATGCCCAGCGCCACACCGGGAACGCCATACTCCTTCATCTTCGCCTCCACCACCGGGGCGAGCGCGTCGAACCGGGAGTTGCTCGCAGGCTGCGCGTAAGCGACGGCGCCGCCGCTGCACAGGACGGCGAGACAGAAGGCCGGAGCGTATCGTGTCATTCGCATCATCGGATCGATAATGTGAGTCCAGGGATGGCGACTGGGCACATCGTGTGACTGTCCTGCGCCGCTCACGGGATGGCGCGCATCTCATAGATGCGCTCCCGCGCGACTCCCGCCGAATCCCAGGTGAGCCGGGCCGTCCAATGGCCCGTTTCGACGAAGCGCCAGGTGAAGTCGTTCGCCGCCCCCGGCAGCGCAGCGAAGTACACCGAGTCGGTGGCAATGGCTGTCACCACATAGCGCGGTACCGGCCAGCCACTGGTCACCGAGTCGCCCCGCAGCCGGATCAGCCCGCTGTCGCTCGCGGCCGTAAAGCTCGAATCGGCATATGTGTACGACTGGATCGTTGAGTCGTCCACGAAGCGATAGGACTCGAAGAACGGCGCTCCGCCGGGCTCGGCGCCGCGCCAGCGGCCTTCCAGCCACCGCAGGCCCTGGAACTGCTCCGCGGTGACCCGCAGTGCTTCAGTCGCTTCTGCCGGTTCCGCGGCGGGGCCGCGGTCACATGCTGTCGACAGTGGGATCAGCGCAAGCCACGCGCTCCGCGCCAGTGCCTGGCGCACGATCGAACGAGTCAGCCAATGCATGGTCAGGCCTCTGGCGCGATGTGTGGTGAACCCGGACCCGGACCCGAACGCGCTCACGACCACCGCGTCCGGCGACGCCCCGTGTGAATTGATTGAATTTCCGCACGGGGTCAATCCCATCATCACGACACCAGGGACACCTGCACCTCGGTGTCCGGCCGGCACGCCCTCGGGTGGACAGTGGATTGAGAGGACGAACGGACCGCGTTAACATTGGTGCGCGCAGCAGGGCGCACCCGGTCCGCGGAAAGGACTCAGTCCACCTGGTCAGGCGCAGGGCACAACCAGCGACCTTCTTTCTGCCCGGAACCGCGGACCACGGGCGATCACTGAAAGGAGGTTGTCCATGTCCGGCCGCCGCCTGCCCGCGCGCCCCAGTCTCGACCATCTCAAGCACGAATCCAGGGCGCTGCACCGCGCCTTCGAACAGGGTGACGCCGCGGCCATGGCGCGCGTCACCGCCGTGCTCGGCGCCCGCACCGCGCTCAAGCTGACCGAGGCGCAGCGCGTCGTCGCGCGCGAGTACGGCTTCGCCAACTGGGCAAGGCTGCGCGCGCACGTCCAGGCCTCGCGCGGCATCGACGATGCGATCGATGCCTTCCTCTCCGCCGTGGAATCGCAGGACCGCGGCCGCGCCACGCAGGTCCTGAGCGCAGAGCCACGAATCGTGAAGTCGAGTCTCCACGTCGCCGCGGTGCTTGGCCTCGAGGGCGAAGTCCGTGGGCTGATCGCGCGGAATCCCGCGGCCGTGCGCGAGCGCGTCGGCAGCTCACCCGCGGACCCTCTCCTCTGGCTCTGCTACTCTCCCTTCCATGGCGAGAGCCGCGAGCGCGACGAGGGCCTCTTCGCCTGCGCCCGCGCCCTGCTCGACGCCGGCGCCGATCCCGGCACGAAGGACGCCCGGCACGGGGTGCCTGCGCTGTACGCCGTGACCGGCGTGCACAACGTTCCCCGCATCGCCCGGCTCCTGCTGGAGGCGGGAGCGACCCCTAACGACGGCGAGTCGGTCTTCCACGCCGCCGAGCGCTTTCACGTGGAATCACTCGAGCTGCTGCGCGAGTTCGGCGCGGATCTGAACCTGGTCGGCGAGTGGGGAAACACCCCGCTGTACTTCCTGCTCCGCTACTGGGAGGTCGGGAAGATGCCCGACATGCAGCGCGGACTCCTCTGGCTCCTCGAGCACGGCGCCGATCCGAACGTGCGGTGCGGGCGCCAGCAGGAGAGCGCGCTGCACGTCGCGGTCCGCCGGCGCCAGGATCTCCGGATCATTCGATGGCTGCTGGATCACGGTGCGGAGGTGAACGCACCCCGGGGAGATGGCCGCACACCGTGGGTGCTCGCCAGGCGATCGGGATCCGACGCGATGGTGAAGCTGCTCGAGGAAGCGGGCGCGACGCGCCAGCCGCTCACGGCCGAAGACCGGCTCGTCGAGGCCTGCGCGCGGGGCGACGAAGCGACCGCGGCTCTTCTGACCTCAGCCGACCTCGTTGACGCGCTCGACACGGAGAGCCTGCAGCTCCTCTCGGAGGCCGCCCGCCGGGATGCGGTGTCCGTGGTCCGGGCCTGCCTCACGGCCGGCTTCCCCGTCGATACGCCCGACGAGATCGGATCCACCGCGCTCCACCAGGCGAGCATCGCCGGCCGTGCCGCGGTCGTCCGCGAGCTCCTCCGCCACGGCGCCGACTTCCGCATCAAGGACCGCGAGCACCATTCCTCGCCCCTCGGCTGGGCGTGCTTCGGGGCCGACATGCAGATCGAGCCCGAGGGAACTTACGAGGATACCGTGCAGGCGCTGCTGGAGGCGGGCGCACGACCCGATCCGGGAGAACATCTCCCGTCCCATCCCGGCGTGGCCGGCGTGCTGCGCGCCTTCGACACGACGTGAATCCGCGGAGCCGTGCGCTCCGGATCAGCGCTTCTCCGCAATCGCGCCGCGGACCCTCTCGAGCCGCTCGCGAACCTCCGGCGCAAGCGCGTGGATCTCCCGGTTGTCCGTCATCTGCAGCACGGCTACCGGATCCATGAACGCGACCGTCACGGCACCGTCCACCTCCTCGCGCACCACGACGTTGCACGGGAGCAGAAGACCGATGTCCGGTTCCGCCGTGATGGCGCGGTGCGCGAGCGGCGGATTGCAGGCGCCGAGGATGCGGTACGGGCGCACGTCGACGCCGATCTTCTGCTTGAGCGTCGCCTTGACGTCGATGTCGCAGAGCACGCCAAAGCCCTCGGCCTTCAATGCGTCGGTCACGCGGATCACGGCGTCGTCGAACGCGCCGTGAACCGTGGTCGAGAACCCATACATGAGCAGACTCCTGATGATGCGGGGTGTCGGTACAAGGTACCGAGCCACGCCGCACCTGGCACGCAGAACAGTGGCCTGTCGGGGAATGCTGGACAGACGGCCGCCCGGTGCGGCGATTCCGCACCCGTCACGTCGCACGTGAACCTCATCTCTCGCGGGCTGCGCTCATTGCCCGAGCGCCGCCAGGATCGACGCGACGAACCGATCGTGATGCCAGCTGCTCGCGTGGCGCGTGCGCCCCAGTCGCACGATCACGGCCTCACGCGACGGAATGATCGTGATGAACTGCCCCTCGTGGCCCACGGCCTGAAAGACATCGGCCGGAAGCTCGGCCTCGGGCCCCCGGTACTCGGCCGGGGTGCGGAGCCAGAAGTGCGCGCCGTACGTACCGGGTGGAGCGGCGGGCGCGGGCGTCCGCGTGTATTCGACCCACCCCTCGGGGAGAATGCGCTCGCCCATCCATGCACCATCCTGCAGATAGAGCTGGCCGAATCGCGCCCACTCTCGTGCAGTGGCATACATGTACGACGACGCGACGAACGTCCCGCTGGCATCGGCCTCGAGCACCGCGAACGACATTCCCAATGGGTCGAAGAGCGCCTCACGCGGCAACGCCCAGTACGCCTCATCTCCCAGCGCCTCGCGCAGCACGCGGGACAGGATCATGCTGGTGCCCGTGGAGTAGTCCCAGCGGATGCCCGGACGCGCCACGAGTTCCCTGCTCGCGGCGAACGCCGCCATGTCGGACTCCCCGAACAGCATCCGGAGGATGTCGGACCGGGGATCCGCCTGGCCCTCATCGAATGCCAGGCCGCTGCTCATGCGTAGCAGGTCGCTCACGGTGATCCGCCCACGCGGATCGCCCGTGGCGTTCCAGGCCGCGAGCCGCACGGGCGCGTCGAGAGCGAGCTTCCCCTCCCTGACCGCGATGCCCACGAGCGCGTTCAGCACGCTCTTGGTCATCGACCACCCCGCCAGCGGCGTCTTCGCACTCACGCCGGGAGCGTAGCGCTCGGCCACGATCGCGCCACGCTGCATAACGACGACGGCGCGCGTGCGACGCGGGGGCGACGAGTCCGGCTCCGCGAAGGCCGCATCGAGCGCGGCGTCCAAAGCCTCACCCGCGCCCGTTGCCACCGGCGCGATCGAATCGCTTGCCAGCCGCGTCACACGCGCTGGGGCACTCAGCGACTCGCCGTCCGGCGGCACGGCGAGCCATCCCGCGCCGGTATCCAGTGCGCAGCCGAGCCCACCCCGGTAGCGTGCCCGTCGCTCCAGCAGTCCGAGGAACCGCGTCGTGACGATGCCGTTCCCCTCGTTCACTTCGGCGCTGATCACCCGCAGGGCGCGCAGATCATCGATCGCGAGCCCACCGACTGCGTCTCTCACGGCACGCTTCGCGACGAAGACCTCGGAGCACAGCATCTTCGCCTTGTAGGCAGTTCCCACCGTAAGCACGGGCACGGCGACGAACCAGATGCCGGCGCCCAGGACGGCGCCGACCGCGATCAGCACGCCGGAGACCCAGCGCCGGACGCGGAGTCTCCTCACGGCGCGTCGTCGCTGCGCCCCGACACGCCGGAACCCGGACCGCTGCTGCGTCCAACCATTCTCACGGCTCCCCGGTGCTGTCGGCGTCATCCGTCCGGCGCGGGGCGTGCACGTAGACCCACGCCTGCCGCCCCGACGCGAGCATAGCCGATACCCGCTCGTATCGGAATGGCGCCTCGAAAGCGTCGCTGCGGGCGAGCTCCGCCTCGGTCACCTCGAACACCGTACCGTGAACGCGGTGCTCGCCGTTTCCGGTAAAGCTGGCGTTGGCGTGGTGCGTCCTCCCGAGTGTGGTTGCGAGCTTTGGATCGTCGATCGGCACCAATGCCGGCTCGAATCCGGGCAGCTCGTCCTTCTGCCCATCGAGCCGGCGGCCGAACGTCGAGAGCTGTACGCTTTCCTGTTGCAGGGTACCGTAGGAGAAGAGTAGTGGCATCATTCGCACGCACAGGGAGTGGGGACGGGCCTTCGATGGATGAACACGCGTCGGTGCGGGCCGGTGGATCGGGGACCTGGAACGCGGATCGGGAGGGATGAGGACGGATCGGGCGGATCAATCCGGGGGCGGGCGAGGCTCCACGCGCGCGGCACTTCAGGGCCGACCGGGCGCTTTACAGTGGCTCTGAAGAAGACACAATGAAAACGAAGAACAGAACGGCTCTTGTATCGATCCGCATTGGTTCATCCGCCAGATCCGCCAGATCTGCGTCGCTCAATTCCCCCGGTCTCCGGTCCCGCGCCGGCGCCTGCTCGAACATGGTCGCGCTCGGCGCGAGGCCCACCTGAACGATAGCGCTGTCCGCGAGCTTGTCAGCCGCCCTCCACGAGCGCCGCGAGCTTCGCGAGCGACATCCTCCACCCCGCCTCATTGTCAGCGGCAGACAGGCCGCGCGGGAGCCCGTCGTGGACGGCCAGGATCTCCGTGCCACCATCCGCGTCCGCGAGCGAGATCGTGATGGTCATCTCGCCCTGCATTTCGGGATCCGCCGTCTCGAATTCCACGACCTCCTCGACCCGCTCGTCCGGCACGAGCTTCACGAAGCGCCCGTGGTACGTGTCGGTGTGCGCGGTCGTCTTGCCGGTTCCGGTAGGCTCGTCATACGTGAGCGAGATCCGGAACGAGCCTCCCTCGCGAGGTTCGAAGACGTGGACCCGGCTGGTCATGCCGGTCGGCACCATCCAGGCCGCGACCTCGCGCGCGTCGAGCAACGCCCGATAGACTCGTGCGCGGGGCGCCTTCACGTGGTGACGAACGCGAGTCGAAGACACCGTACCTGGAATCCGTTACTCCGCCCGCCTCGGCTTCGCCCAGAACGGAAACTCGGCCTGGTAACCCATCGCATCCAGATCAGCCGCGCGCTCCTCGAAGAAGCGGCGCGCGTCGGCCAGTGCCTGATTGTAGACCGTCGGGCCCAGCTCCGCGAGCACGTAGTCCAGCAGCAACGTCGCCTTCAGATCCCCGATGTCGTCATCCAGGTTCTCGGCGAAGTAGCGCCGGATCGATCCGATGGCCTGCTTGCGAGCGGCGTCGGAGATCGAGATCGGCGTTCTGTCACGCATCCGATGTTGCGGCTGGTATGAGGTCACTTTGCATGGCGGTGCTCGCCCCAGCTCCGATACGCCCAGCTCCGAGCGACCCAGGTGCTGACGGCGACACCGAGTACCACGATGAGCATGAAGTTGCCGGCCATGGCGTCGGGGACGACCGTGGCCGCCAGCCCGAGCACGGCGAACGCCGACGCCGCGGTGAGGAGACGCCGCCGGTAGCGGCCGGGAGCGCAGTTGTACGCACCCGCAACGGTGAGGCTCGTGAGTCCGATCATGATCGCACCCGCGAACGCACCGTCCCACGGCGTGATCAGGGCAACGACTGTGAGGATCACTGCCGCCGCGAGACAGAGTCCGACCCGCGTGCCGCTGCGCCGGTCGTCCTCACTCAGCGCCGTGCGGCCCTCGGCATGCCGCATGAGCGCCAGATTCAGAAGCGGATCCGCGAGCCACGACGCCAGCACGAAGACGGCATAGGCGACGAGGACGGGCACCAGGATCGGCTTGAGCGTCGGGTTCGCGGCCGCGATGCGTCGAAGCGCGTTGTAGCCCACGACGCCACCGATCGCGAGCCAGGTGCGCGTGCGCGGAGCAAGCGTGTGCAACCAGAAGAAGAAACGCAGCAGGAGCCCGTAGCCCGGGTACTTCGATTTCAGCGTGAGTACCAGGCCCTCCTTGGCCCACTCGGAGGTCGGGTCGACGGTGATGGCCTGCCGGAACTCCTCTTCCGCTGCCGTCGCCTGCCCCGCGGCGAGCAGGCGCCACGCGTTGCCGGCGCGCGCGAAAGGATTGAGCGGGAATTGCCGGGAGAGCGTCGCCCAGTCAGCGACGGTGAAGCGTCTCCGGTTGGCATTCTTCGCTTCCAGCGCCATCGCCCGAAAGATGGCGGCCGCTTCGTTCGCCTGGTCGCCCGCGAGGATGTAGTCCATGCGGGCGATGACCTCATCCCATTCCCCGAGCTGTGCTCGCGCTCGCGCTTCGAGAAAGATGTACGCGTCGTCATCCGGATCGAGGGCGTGTACCTGCCGCGCCGCGGCGATCCCGGCCGCGGGGTCCGACCGTGCGAGCGCCACCTCGGCGGCGGCCAGGTGGACGTACGGATCCTGCGCATCGAGCGCCAGCGCCTTCTCGACGCTCGTCGAAGCCTCGGTGGGACGCCCGGTCTCGATCAGCAGGAAGGCTCGAAGGGCGTGGAGGCGGGCATCGCCCGGATCGAGCGCGAGGTGCTGATCCAGCGTGTGGATCGCCTCGTCGAAGCGGCTGTCCTCGACGAGCTCGAAGAGCTGCTGGAGCGGTTGAAGGGTCACGACTACCTGACGCGAAGCTGGAGGGCGATGTTTCGCGCGCGCCGCAGGGCCGTGCTACCATAGCGTTTACGGCCTCCCGCGGCAACGGAGTCTCCTCAGGCCCCGGATCGCGACGGCGAAGCGGCGCCGCAACGTCTGGTTGATCAGGCGTCGGGTAATTGCCGCCCGCCTGCCGCGCATTGCGGCGTACTGTCAGTCCGAGCGCAATGACTCCATCGGATTCGTCAGCGCCGCGCGTCGGGCGGGAATCCAGCTTGCGGCCAGCGCCACGACCATCAGCACGCTCACGGCGATTGCCAGCGTCTGCATGTCGCGCGCCTCGGCGCCAAACAAGCGGGCCTCGATCAGCTTCCCGGAGAACCACGCGCCAAGGGCCCCGAGCAGCACTCCGGCGGCGGCGAGGGCGATGCCGCTCGTGAGCACACTACGCTCGAGGGCGCGCGGTGTCGCACCGAGAGCGAGTCGAATGCCGAGACTCCGGCGCTGCTGGCTGACCATGTACAGCAGCGTCCCGGCGAGGCCGCCCGCGACGAGGAGCAATGCAATGACGCTGAACGTTCCAAAGAGCATCGCATCGAACTGCCGATGCGCGGTGTCCCGGCGCGCCGCCTCGGCAATGGACCGGATGGTCGGCACGGGCACGCTGGGCTCCACCTGCCAGACCGCCGCGCGCAGATCGGCGGCCAGGGCGTCGTCCGTGCGATCGGTGCGCACCGCTATCGTCACGTTCGCCGGCACGAGCGGAATGGTGTTCATCGGAATGTAGATGGCCGTGCCGTACGGTTGATCGGCGCCGTAGTGTCGCGTGTCTGCGGCAACACCCACGATCCGATATTGCTTCTGGTCGAGAGTGAACGCCCCGCCCACCGCGGCGGCAGCGTCGCCGAACACCTGCCTGGCGAGCTGTGCGCTCACGACTGCGGGTGCGGGAGACTCCATCGTGGCGCTGTGGCTCCACGCCTCGCCCGCCAGCATGCGAATCGCGAAAATGGCAAAAAAATCCTCGGTCACATGATGAGTCGCACTCGGACGCTCCGGGCTGTCTCTGCCAGGAAAGTCGGGACGAGTCGACCAGCAGCATTGAACTCCGCCAACCCATTCCAGCGGCATCGTGAGTCCGAACGTCACGCCCTGAACGCCGGGCGTACGTGCCAGGGATTCCCGCACGGCGTCCACCCGCTGGTACCACACCGCTGGATCGGGTGCGTCGCTGCCAGCGCCGGCGCGGCGCGCCACGGGGATCGACATGGGCATGGTGACGATGCCGGTCGTTCGGAAGCCGAGCTCCTCGTGCTGCATGCGGATGAAGCTCCGCAGCAGCCAACCCGCCTGCACGACGAGCACGAGCGAAAGAGCTACTTCACCCACCACGAGCGCGTTGCGCAGCCGCTGCGCGCTCCGGCCGCTGGTGACACTGCGCCCCGACTCGCGGAGCGGGCCACCCGATCCACGCGCCAGGGGGAGCGCTGGCACGAGGCCGAACACGATGGCGGTGATGAGACCGACGCCGGCAGCGAAGAGCAGCACCCGCGCATCGACACCGATTGTCGCAGCACGTGGAAGGCCGGCCGGCGCGAGGATGAGAAAGGCGCGGACTCCCACGTACGCGATCGCGACGCCAACGAGCCCACCGGTCACGCCGAGCAGGCCGCTCTCCACGAGGAGCTGGGCGATGAGCGATCTTGTTCTCGCGCCGAGCGCGCGCCGCAGGGCCATTTCACGGACGCGTGCAACGCCCCGCGCGAGAATGAGGTGCGTGACGTTCGCGCCGGCCACCAGCAACAGCAGCGTCACGGCGCCGAGGAATACCTTCAGGGGTCGTTCGACGCCGCCCGTGGTCATCTCGTCGAACGTCCGTACCGGGAGCTCGATGATCCCGCGGCTGTTCGTGTACTTGGTCGGAAACTCCCGGGCGCGCGCGCTGGCAACGCCCTTCGCTTCCTGCCGGGCCTGCTCGATCGTGGCGGCTTCTCGCAGCCGCCCAGCGACGCGGAACATCCAGTAGTCCCGATTCGTCATGTAGTCCTCGGACGGATCGGGCGGACTCCAGACATCCACCGAAGTCCCCACGAGGGCCTCGGGCAGCGCGAACCGGCCATCGACCACGCCCACCACAGTCATCGGCGCATCATTGATGCGAATCGTGCGGCCGACGACAGAGGTGTCGCCGCCGAAGACGCGGACCCACATGCCATACGACAGCACCGCCGTAGCCGCTCCCCGTGAGTCGGCCGGCTGCAACAGCCGGCCAATCGCGGCCCGCGCGCCGAACATGGGAAAGAACCCATCGGTGACGATCGCCTGCCGCACTCGCAGCGGATCTCCCGCGCCCGTCAGGTTGGCCTCGTCGGTCGCGGCACCCGCCCAGGTCTCGATGGACTGCATTGCCTCGAAGTCGCGCATCGCGGGCATCGAGTGCACACCGTCCCCGATTCCCACCAGGCGCTCCGCCGCCGGATACGGCAGGCCCCGCAGCAACACGTGATCGACCACCGTGAAGATCGCGGTCACGCTCCCCACCCCTACACCTAACAGCAGGACGACGCTGAGCGAAAAGACCGGCGTTCGCACCAGACTCCGACCGCTCTGCTTCAACATCCTCGTGACGGCGTCCATGTGACTTCCTCTTGATACAGGCAACGGTGCGGGGATTCCGCCCGAGACGAGGACATCACGCCATTCCAGCGCGAGGACCTTCGGGAAGCGGAGGAACGCGCGCCATGCCACCGCGCGCCGGTTCGGTGCGTGCGCGAGCTGCTCTTCGAGAGTCCGGAGCATCTCGTCGCCGTCGTGCAGCCGGACGCTCCTCGGCAGCAGTGCGATCAGCGCACGGTATGCCCGCAGGTAGCCGGTCATCGCTTTCCTCCGGCGAGGGAGGGACGGAGGCCACGCAGCAGGCTTTCGAGGCGCGTGACCTCGCTGGTCAGGATGCCGCGCCCGCGGGGGGTGATCCGATACGTCCGGCGCCGGTCATCGTCTCCCGCCCGGCGCATTTCATCGATCCAGCCATCGGCCTCCATGCGCCGCAGGCTTCTGTAGAGGTTCGCGGGATCGAGGAGGACGTCGTGCGACGAGCGTTCCTCCACGGCCTTGATGATGCCGTAGCCGTGCTGCGGGCCGTCCGTCAGGACGGCGAGCACAAGGAGGTCGCGAGGGGCGAGAGGACGCATTGGTATCTGTCAGTTGACCAATAATAGTCATTCGACTGATACCTCCGCGCAAGCCATCGCATCGCCGATGCGCGGCGGTGGACCAGCGCCGTCGAGTGGCGTGCGGCCTCGTCCGTCGTACTCGCACGCGTCACCCGGCATGCATCTCGACCCCGCCTGCCCCTGGGCGTGCCTTGAAGGCCCTTGAGGTTCGCACAGCGGTTGCAGAGCTGCCTCGTCGGGTCCTGTCGTATCGAGCGGGGGCTCGGCGGGGGCGGGATGAGCCGGGTCCTCGTCGCCGTGGAGCACGCCTTCGGCCGGCGCGTCGCGCTCAGGAGGTTCCGCCCACCGTCCTGGCAACGGACTCATTAGGAGTGCCAGGCCGCACGGAAGGGCGTCCCGGTGCGGGCGTGAGCGAGGATGGTCATGATGAAGTCACTCTTGCCCCCGGAGTACGCTTCGCGATCGGCCGCGTACCGCGACGCGAGGTCCCGCTTCAGCGTCGCGTACGCACGTGCCGCCGTCGGAGAGGTGCGAAGGTAGTCGCGGAACGCAAGTTGATCATGCCAGAAGGAGCTTTCCCGGAGCACGCAGTGCACGTGGTGCGTTCGCGGTTCGGCGAGGGGCTTGCGGAAGTATCGCCGTTGCGGTAGTTGCGCCTCGTAGGCTGGGACATACTCGTACCCTTCTGCGCGCAGAT
The DNA here is from genome assembly GCA_035454665.1 of Gemmatimonadaceae bacterium. Taxonomy (GTDB): domain Bacteria; phylum Gemmatimonadota; class Gemmatimonadetes; order Gemmatimonadales; family Gemmatimonadaceae; genus DATIGO01. The sequence goes on from DATIGO010000143.1 coordinate 35,912, forward strand.
TGTCGATCCGCGCCTCGACCTCCCAGAGCGCTGCGACTCCAACCATGATGTCGATGACTGGCTTGGCGGCCAATCCTGGTACCGCTGTGCTCCCGACGTGTTCAATGGCAGCGTTCGTTGACGCGAACGTCTCCTGAAGCCGGGTGCGTTCCTTCTCGAACTCCCCCGGCCATTCGGGATGGTATGGCACGATTACAACGGGTGCCTTCATGGGTCGGCTCGTGGGGCCTGACGGATCAGCGCCGGACCACCGCAGCGCTCGCGCCGCCGTCGAGGCCTCGACTCGCGGTCCACTGGGCGACCCAGTCGGCGAGCCCGATGCCCAAGGCGGTGACGACACCCGCGTACAACGCAGTGAGGAGGGTGAGTTTGAGCAGTCGAGACATGTTGCCTCCGCCTAACGCCGATCAGGCCGCATGGGCACCGGCGCCCGGTCCGGCGACGATCGGAGGCGCTACCGCCCCGCGGGGGACCGCCTGGTCCCGCAGCATGGCGACCACGACCGGCGGCGGATGGCGCGGGAACTCGATGGCCGTGATGCGCCAGATGGCCGCGGACGCGCCACGCGCGTCGACGAGGCCGAGCCGGGCTTCGACCTCCGCCGCCTGTGCGAGCGCCCCGGCGAGGGCACGGGCCGAAGCCGGGCGGGGCGCCCGCTTCCACCCCAGCAGCGTGAGGGCGACGCCGAGCCGGCGTGCCGTGCTTCGCAGACCACACGCCTCGAAGGCGGACAGGGGGTACAGGGAGCCGACGGCGCGGGGGGCCCCCTCGAGCTCGACGAAGCCGATGGGCACGCCGTCGTACGTCAACGTGTACCGCATCGCGCCCTCCTGGATGGATCCGAACAACTGCTACACCGTGGGCGACAGCCGGCCCAACGGACGGCGTTCAGCCGCAGGCGATCCTGAACAAGTTGCCGCCGCTGGAGAGGCGGGGTTCCACCTTCAAGATAGCGCCGCCCGCCGCGAGGGCCACCTCCCCGACTGCCAGCGGCAACGCCTGGTGGGCGGCGCGCACGCTTGCGGATGGAAGGTGGGATCGGCTCGCGCAGCGCGGTGAGGCCCCTTCATCAATCTCACGATCTACCTGGCGACAACGTATGGCTGATCTCGATGGCACTGCCTAACGCTCCTGGCCGTTCAGGCGGTGCCGGCGAGCGCAACGGCCCGCCGTCCCGGGTGTGGGACGCGTTGGCAGTCACCTACCGCGCGCCGCTTCGGGAGCCGTTCACCGATGCGGCAGTAGCGACGTCGCCGGACGCGGTGACGTAATGGCGTCAGCGTGGCGGTGTGCGATCTTCCAATCAGTGTCCTCACGCCGGACGATCGTCGTGACACGCAGGGCAAGCGGGGATCTCTCTTCCTTTCCTCGGACCGTTGCTTCGAACCGTTCAACCTCGACGATGTAGCCCAGCTCAGCGGTCAGACACGTTGCGATGTTCTCGAACCCGAGCACGCGGCCTTCGATGTAGTTCTGCGCAGCCCGCGCGATGGTCTCGGAGACCTGCGCGTAGCCGCGAGAAACCGGCCCGAACGGCGCGAACGGATTCGCGAGCGTGACGTCGTCACGCCGAGCGTAGAGCGACTGGTATAGCGCTGGACGACCGTTGATGATCTCCTCGAGCGCCGAGTGGTATTGCTCGAGGAAGTCGCTGATTTCAGATGTGCCCACCGTATTGGACCTCTCCCCGGTCCGCCCCACGGATAGCGTTCAGTTCCGGTGTTTCAAATGACACCGCGCGGTGGACGCGCGCCAGTGCGCCTCCGCGCGTACCACAGGTCGACCCGCGCAGGCGCGCCTCCCATAGCCCCTGCGTTCGTCGGCTGCGACGCCTGGTTAGGCGCTCCGCCGGCGCCGCGGCCGCGCCGTCTCGGCGTCGCACAGGAGCTGGCGCAGCGCCTTGTTGGCCGCCGCCGACGACGGGAGCGCGGCCGCCACATCGGGCGCCAAGGTCACCACGACACTGCCGTGGGGGTAGCGCCCGCATAGTTGTCACGCACCCCACCGCGGACGTCGTACTCCGGGCGCAGCGTGTCCGACGCCGTGGGCGCCTCGCGGACGCGGGCCGGGCTAGCTTTCTTCTTCGTAGGCATGGCGTTCCCGGCGCGTCGCCGGGCGGGCACTGATGAGTCGAATCTGAGTCCCCCCGTCCGCGTGCGCAACCACGAGGACGCGACCGCGCGTGGAGCCCGATGAGGATGGAACGAGCCGCACCCGCGGAATGGTCGGGATCGGCGATGGTGACCGAGAGCGGATCGGCAAAGGCAGTCATCGCCTCGGCGAACCGGACGCCGTGCTTCTTCCCATTGGCGGTATCCTTTGCCGGATCCCAGGTGAAGCTGTAGTCGGTCACCAGTCGCCTGAACGGATATCCTCACTCGGTGCGGAGGCGCCTAACGCTAGCTTCTGCTGCGAGCGGTCACATCATCGCGAGCGTAGCCGAGCTTCCGCAAGCCGCTCGTCAATTACGGCTCCACCACTCGTCCGATCTTGGCCGCTCGCAGCGGCGCTTCGAGTTGAGATCGATCTCCGACGATAACCCACGCCCATTGTGATGACGCGTCAAGGGACCGCGCGACCGCGGTCACCTCGTCGCGCGTAAGGGCGGCAATGTGCGACGGATATGATTTCCAGTAGTCAGTCACCGGCATTCCCACCCGAACGATCAGAGCGACGCTGTTCGCGACGGCGTCCACGGTCTCCCACCGGTTGCTGAGCGACATGGTCAGCTCGCCAACCGTTTGATTCAGCTCACCCTCGGTCATCGGACGAGCACTTGCGAGTTCATGCACGAGCAGCCGGATTTCACGAACGGCATCGATGGCGACGTCCGATCGTACGGGGGCACGCACCACGAGCAGCCGACGGGCACGTGTCTCGAGCACGAGCGCCGTCGGTGAGTAGGCCCAGCCCTTGTCCGTCCGGAGAGACCGCGAGAGTCGCGAGCTGGCGCCGGACCCGAAGACGCTGACGAAGGCGTCCACGGCGCCGTCCTGCTTTTCACTATGCGGCGGCAGCGGTGTCGCGACGGTGATCTCCGTCGTGAGCGCGCCGGGGCGATCGATGAGATACACAACCGGCTCCGACAGCGCCGCCCGCGCAGAACGTTGCGGCGGTGTGCCGCGCCCCGGGCGCCAGTTGCGAAAGGCGGTGTCGAGGACGACCATGAGATCGGCGAGCTCGATGTCGCCGGCGACGATGAGCGTCGCGCTGTCCGGACGGATCCACCGCGCGTGAAACGCCACAACGTCCTCGCGGGTGATCGGCGCCGCCGCCATTGGTGAGCGCGGCGGTTGGGCCGCATCGCCCCTGATCAGCGCGGAAAGTATCAACCGTTGCCATGGTCCGGCGGGACCTCCTGCGGCCTGTACCACGCGAGCCGCCTGTTCCCGCTGAAGCCGATCGAGCACGGCCTGCGGGAACGCGGGAGCGATCACTGTGCTCGCGGCGAGGTGCGCGGCGGTCGACCATGCCGTCAGCGGCGCAGACACCGAGACGACGCTATAGTCGGTGTCGGCGCGTCCTTGAATGCTCGCACCGATGCCTCGCACGTCGTCCATGAACTGCTCGGCGGAGCGTGTCGACGTGCCGTACGTCAGGCCCGCCATGGTCACCGCGGCGAGACCCGCGCGGTCACTCGGATCGACGTTACTGCCCGATGGCATGAGCAATTGCATCGATATCATCCGATTGCCGGGGCGGCGCGCGAGGAGGACCGTGAGGCCATTCGCCATTCGAGTTCTCTGAATGTCACCGAATGCCGGGATCGCGGGCGGCGCGTCGCTTGGGCGAGGCGGGCGTACACTCTCAGCCTCGGAGGCGCGTCTCGATGAGGGTACCCACTCGATGATGGCGGTCGGATGACTCAGCCAACGCGCCGCCACGGCGCGAATCGTATCCGTCGTGGCATGCTCCATCCGCGCGGCGCGGTTGAGATGCCCGGCGGCGGAAAGCGCGAACACGACATTCGTTCCAATCTCATCGGACTGACCGCCGAAACCGCCGATTCGGTCGAGACGCCGCGTAAATCCGCTGATCAGATCCGCTTTCGCGAGTTTCAGTTCGCGAGCGTTTGGCCCGTCGCGCTCGAGCGCGCGCAGCTCGTCGACCACCAGCGCTTCGATTCGCGCAAATTCCATTTCGCTGCGCACGTCGACTTGAATGACGAAGTTGCTGCTCGCGATCCGCGCGTCGATTGATGCGCGAACGGCTGTCGCGGGTAGGTCGCGGTCCACAAGCCGACGCGCCAGCGGCGAATCTGGTCCGCCCAGCATGTTGGCCACCATTTGCAAATAGTCAAAATCGGAAGTACCAAGTCC
>DATIGO010000144.1:0-15389 GCA_035454665.1 Gemmatimonadaceae bacterium
GGCCCCGGAGCGCAGGGTGGGGTAGATGAAGGATTCCACGAACTCGCGCCGGAGGTCCTCGACGTGACACTCCGCCGCCCCCGACGCGAGGGCCTTCTCGCGGATGCCTTCGAGTTCGCCTTCGCCCTGGCCGATGTCGGCGGCGACGCAAATGATCTCGGCGCCGTAGTGCTCACGCAGCCACGGAACGATGATCGAGGTGTCCAGCCCGCCCGAGTAGGCGAGCACGATGGTCTGCATGGGCATGCTCCAGCAGGGATAATTAACCGGATATGTATTCAGCTGCCATGCATAATTAGCCGACCACTACAGGCACGTCAACCCGGCACGCCGTTGGCGGACCGCCTCGGCCGGCCGGCACTGATGATCAGCATCGGCGCAGCTCGGCGGTCCCGCTGGACGGCGTCTCGTCTCATGCTCCACCGCGCGATCGGGCGACCTCTTCCCAATGACCGCTAAGTCATTTTCCTGCCTAGCTTTTCAATGCGCCGAGCGAGCCGCTCACGCACGGCGGCGGACCGGCAGATGATGAGAATCGTGTTCTCGCCACCCAGCGTCCCCAGGACGTCGGGAATCGCCTCCGCATCGATCGCTTCGGCGATCGGCTGGGCGCCGCCGGGGATCGTCTTGATGACGAGCAGCTCGCCGACCCCATCCACGGAATGGAAGAACTGGGGGAGGACGTCCTCGAGCGCAGCCCGCGCCTCCTCGGCGACGGCGTCCGGAGAGGCGTAGCGCACGCCACTCGGAGTCGGGATCCGCGCGAGACGGAGCTCCCGCAGGTCACGCGACAGCGTCGACTGGGTGACCTCGAGCCCGCGCTCCCCGAGGAGCTGTCGCAGCTCCTCCTGGCTCGCGACGGCGTGGTGAGCGACGATCTCCAGGATGAGGTTGTGGCGGGCTCTCTTGTTCAATCGCGCACCTCGCGTTCATTCCGCTGACCTCGCCGCGTGGCGCCACGACGATAGCACCGGAGCGGGGGCACCGTAAGCGGCGCCGCCGCATGCGTTTCGCGCGGTCCCCTCGGACAGCGCTCTCCCGGTTGACAGCGGGCCTCTGCAATAATATGCATTCATGGTGCATAGAATCCCTGTTGGCGTCCTGGGCGCGAGCGGCTACGCAGGCCGCGAACTCTGCCAGTTCGTGGCGACACACCCTCGGCTCGACCTCGCCTTCGCCACCGCGAACGAGCGGCGCGGCGAGTCGCTCCGCGTCGGCGACCGGTCCATTCGCCTCCTCGCCACCGAGGACGCACCCCTGGCCACCGCAGAACTGGTGTTCAGCGCCTTGCCGCACGGGGCCTCCGGCCCCTGGGTCCAGCGAATCCGCGCGGAAGGAGCACGGGCCATCGATCTCTCGTCCGACCTGCGCCCCGGTCACGGGGCCGAGGACGTCCCGTACGGCCTCACGGAGCTCACGCGCGATCAGGTGCGTGGCGCCTCGGTTGTGGCGAATCCAGGCTGCTACCCGACGGCGATCCTGCTGGCGCTGACACCGCTGCTCACGCGCGACCTGGTGGTGCCGGGCGCGGCCATCGTGATCGACGCCGCCAGTGGCGTGACGGGCGCGGGGAACAGTCCGCGCGCCGACCTCCTCTTCGGCGAGGTGACCGAGAACTACCGCGCCTACGCGGTCGGCAATGAGCATCGCCACCTCCCCGAAATGCGCGCCATGGTGGCGGCCATGGGAAGCGACGTGGACCTCCTGTTCACGCCGCATCTGCTTCCGGTCGCGCGCGGCATTCTGGCCACCATCACCGTTCCGCTCGTGGAGGTGCCGGCGGAACCGCTCGCGATCTGGCGTGATCACTACGCAGGAGAGCCGTTCGTCGAGGTGTCCGAGGAGCTGCCATCGCTTCGTGACGTCGTGCACCGGAACGTCGTGCGGATCAGCGCGCGCACCGCGAGCGGAATGCGGCAGCCGCTGCTGCTCGTCTTCGCAGCGATAGACAACCTGGTGAAAGGCGCGGCAGGCCAGGCCCTGCAGAACGCCAACGTGGCGCTCGGCCTGCCGGAGCCCTTGGGGTTGCCCGCATGATCCGCGTCGTCAAGATCGGAGGGCGCGCCCAAAGCGATCCGGACCTCCCGGGCGCGATCGCGGCGGCGGCGCGGGCGCCCGGCGTGCAACTCGTGCTCGTGCACGGCGGTGGTGACGAGGTCAGCGCACTGCAGCGGCGCCTGGGTCACGAGCCGCGCTTCGTGGGTGGCCGCCGGGTCACCACGCCCGAAGAGCTGGATGTGGTGCGGATGGTGCTCTCGGGCCTGACCAACAAGAGGCTCGTCAGGCAGCTGCTCGACGCGGGCGTTCCCGCGGTCGGGGTCTCGGGCGAGGACGGGGGCCTCCTGCTTGCCCGCCGCCTCGGCGACGGCGTGCTGGGCGCGGTCGGCGAACCCGTCGCGATAGACCGCCGGCTGCTCGACACGCTGCTCGCCGCGGGGTACGTGCCGGTGATCTCGCCGCTCGCGCGCGACGCGGGTGACCCGCCCGGGACGTCCGGCGCGGGTGACCACTCGCCCGGCAGCGGGTTGAACGTCAACGGCGATGACGCGGCCGCGGCGATCGCCGTCGCGTCAGGCGCGGCGGAGCTCCTGCTGCTCGCCGACGTGCCAGGCGTCCTCGACGCGCACGGACACTCGCTCGACTCGATCGACCTCGATGGTGCCGGCCAGCTCGTCGCCAGCGGCATTGCCCGGGGCGGCATGTCGGCCAAGCTGGACGCGGCGCGCCGCGCCCTCGCCGGCGGCGTGCCGGTCGTCCGCATCGGCGCGCTCGACGCGCTCCGCGATGCCGCGCGCGGCACGACCATCACTTCCCTTCTTTCCGCCGTCTGAACCATGGCCACTGTATCCCCGCCCGCGCCCCCCGGCTCCCCGTCCGGCTCGTCCACCGCCTCCCGGATGTCCTCCGCGGCCACTCCGGCCACCGCCGCTCCCGGCGCGCTGCTCGGGATCTACAAGCGCGCGCCGATGGAGCTCGTGCGCGGCGATGGTGTTACCCTCTTCGACGCCGAGGGCCGGGCCTACCTCGATTTCACCAGCGGGATCGCCGTCAACGCGTTAGGCTACGGCGATCCCGGCCTCCGGGAAGCCCTGCACCGCGCGGCGGAAGGTCTCGTTCACGTGTCCAATCTCTTCCGGACCGCTCCGGGGGAGCAGCTCGCGCAGCAACTCGTCGCGTGCTCGTTCGCCGACAAGGTCTTCTTCTGCAACTCGGGCGCGGAAGCGAACGAGGGGGCCTTCAAGTTCGTGCGGCGGTGGGCCCGCGCCGTGGGCGGCCCGGCCAAGCACGAGATCGTCGCGCTTCGGGGCGCCTTTCACGGCCGTCTCTTCGCCACCCTCGCTGCCACCGATCGTCCGGCATACCGGGCGCCGTTCCGCCCCCTGGCGGGAGGCGTCTCGATCGCCGAGCGGGATCTCGAGGAGCTGGCCGCGGTGCTGGACGCGGAAACCGTGGCCGGCCTGATCCTCGAGCCCGTCCAGGGCGAGGGCGGCGTCCGGGTGCTCGATGCGGGCTTCCTGAACGAGCTGAGAGCTCTCACGCAGGGCCGCGGCATCGCGCTTATCTTCGACGAGATCCAGTGCGGACTGGGACGGACCGGGCGGCTCTTCGCGTACGAGAGCACGGGCGTCACGCCCGACGTCCTCACGCTGGCCAAGCCGATCGCCGGCGGCCTCCCCATGGGTGCCGTGCTTCTCACCGACACGATCGCCGCCGCGATGCAGCCCGGAGATCACGGCACCACCTTCGGTGGCGGCCCCTTCGTGGCGACCGTGGCGCTCCACGTTCTGGATCGCCTCTCCGATCCCGCGCTGCTCGCGCACGTGCGGGAGACGGGCGCCTGGCTGCATGAGCAGCTGATGTCCCTCGCCGCGCGGACCGGTCGCATCCGCGCGGTCCGCGGCATCGGCTTCCTCTGGGGGATCGACGTTCCCCAGCCGGCGGCCGAGGTAATCGCGCGCGCCCGCGAGGCCGGCCTGCTGCTGGTGTCGGCGGGGGAGTACACGGTCCGCTTGCTCCCCCCGTTGATCGCCACGCGCGACGATCTCACCACGGGCCTGCAGCGCCTGGAGATGGCGTTAGGGTAGTTGATGCGTTGATCCCGGCCGGCGCGGCGCGTGCACCATCCCGCCGCGCCGGCCGATCGTACCCGCGTGCGGCGGCCTTTCCGCCCGCCTTTCCCTGAGCCCCTGACCGTGACTGCCTTCAAGCCGCTGGTCTTCACGGCACGTTCTGTCGCGGAGACTCTGGCGCGCGCCCGTGCGTTTTACGACGAGATGAACGCGCGACGGACTACCCGGCACTTCGCGAGCACGCCCGTCCCGCGGGAAGCCATTGAGCTCGCCATCCGAACCGCCGGCAGCGCGCCGAGCGGGGCACATCAGCAGCCCTGGACGTTCGTGGCGATCTCGGATCCATCGCTCAAGCGCCGGATCCGCGAGGCGGCCGAGCGCGAGGAGCACGAGAACTACCACGGCCGGATGCCCCCCGAGTGGCTGGCGGCCCTCGAGCCGCTCGGCACCGACGAGCACAAACCGCACCTCACCGACGCCCCCTGGCTCGTGGTCGTTTTCCGCCAGGCGTGGGGACTCGGACCCGGCGGGGAGAAGCGGACGTACTACTACACCCAGGAGTCCGTCGGCATCGCCGTCGGCCTCTTCATCGCCGCCGTGCATCACATGGGCCTCGTGACGTTGACGCACACACCGAATCCGATGGGTTTCCTGTCCGAGCTTCTGGAGCGGCCACATAACGAGAAAGCCTATCTGATCCTGCCTGTGGGCTATCCCGCGCCGGGCGCCGCCGTGCCCGACATCCGCCGGAAGTCGCTGGACGAGATCTCCGTGTGGCGGTGAGCGCAGGTTGCACCGCCGTGTCCGACAGGGCGCGGCGGATGGCGGCCACCCGCGGCCGGACATCATCTTCAGGCATCGAAGCGGGAGGCCCCGGCCGCGCCGGAGCCTCCTCCCCGCAGCTTCCCGAGTCGACGCCGGCCCCATGAAACCGATCCGGACAACCGCGCTCCCGCTCCTGCTCACCGCCGTCGCGGCGACCTCGGCGCTCGCGCAGCAGCCAGTCCCGCCCGCGGCGGCGGCGCCACCGTCGCTCATTGTCATGCTCACGGTCGATCAGCTCCGACCGGACTACCTGACACGCTGGGAGCGGCAGTTCACCGGGGGGTTGAGCCGGCTCCTGCACGGCGGCGCGGTGTTCCTCAACGGATTTCAGGATCACGCGATCACCGAGACCGCGCCGGGCCATGCCAGCGTGCTCTCCGGCCGCTTTCCGGCCAGCACGGGCGTCGTGGCGAACGCCGTCGGCGTTCAGGACCCCCGCGCGCCGCTCATCGGCGCGCGGGGCGCGCCCGCCTCGCCGTTCCGTTTCCGGGGCACGACCCTCGCGGATTGGCTGCGCGAGGCGAACCCCGCCTCCCGTATCCTGTCCGTGTCACGCAAGGATCGGGGCGCCATCCTGCCGATCGGCCGCGGCAAGGAGCAGGTCTACTGGTACGCCTCGAACGGCGCTTTCACCACCAGCTCCTTCTACGCCGATACGCTGCCGACCTGGGTCACGGCGTTCAACGCGCGCCGGCTGCCGCACCAGTACGCCGGCAGATCATGGACGCTGCTGCTCGACAGCACGGCGTACGCGGAGCCCGACAGCGTTCCGCTGGAGAGCGGGGGGCGCGACTACGCCTTCCCACACCGGTTGGCATCCGATTCGGCGCAGGCCGCCGCGCAGCTGGCGGCCTTCCCCATGCACGACGACATCACCCTGGCGTTCGCCCTCGAGGGTGTGCGACAGCTCGAGCTCGGTGCCGGCCCCCGGGTCGATCTGCTCGCGATATCGCTCTCTGCGACCGATGCCGTCGGGCACCGCTTCGGTCCGGACTCGCGCGAACTGCACGACCAGATCCTTCGCCTCGATCGTGCGCTCGGTGCCTTTCTCGACACGCTCTTCACCCTGCGCAATCCGGCGCACATCGTCATCGCGATGACCTCGGATCACGGCGTCACGCCGCTTCCCGAGGCCCGCTCGCGGTACCCGAACCAGGGCGCGGGGCGCGTCAATCTCGGTCCGATCGTCAACCCGCTCTTCGCAAGCCTGCGCTCGGCGGGTGTGGACACGACGGCATTCGCGTTCGAGGAGGGCATCCTGATCCTCGAGCCCGAAGCGCTCGCGCACGCCCGGCTCAACGTCGACGCGGTCGCCCGGACGTTCACGACGGAAGTCGTCAAGGTGCGCGGCGTCCTGCGCGCGGACCGGGTGCGCGATCTCGCGCGTCGGGACACCACCACCGACTACGTCGCGCGCCGATGGCTGCACATGCTGCCCCCGGAGCTTCCCGCAGCCGTGGTCGTCACGCTCCGGCCGTACTGGTACTGGCATGGTGTCACGTTTCCGACGCACGGCTCACCGCACGATTCCGACGCCGGCGTGCCGATCGTCTTCTACGGAAACGGGATCCGACCCGGACGATACGACGACCGCGCCCTGGTGGTCGACATCGCTCCGACGCTCGCCGCGATCGCGCGCGTGCGTCCCGCGGAGCGGCTGGATGGGCGCCCGCTCCGTCGGGCACTGCTGGCACGGTGAGCGGCGCCGGGCGCGTGACGCGGGGACAATCGGCGCTGGAGCGGCTCCGGTTCGGTGCGTCGCGGACCCTCAACCTGCGCGAAGGGCTGCCGACCGGCACCGAGGCAGCGCGACGCGCGGAGCAGTGGCTCCGCGCGAAGCAGGTCGAGGCCCCCGGCGAGGTGCTCATCATCACGGGCCGCGGGGCCAACAGCATCGACGGCGTGGCCGTGGTGCGCGAGTCGGTGGCGCGGACGCTGCGCATGCTGCGACGCAAGGGTGTGATCTCGGCGTTTCGTGATCACACGCCCGGTGCCTTCGTGGTGAGCGTGGCGCCGCTCCGAACGCTGTTCGAGGCGCCGGCCCGGCGCCGGCTGCAGCCCGTCGGAAACCGCGGGGGACCGGCGGGCGGAGTGACGGGTCTTGGCGCCGCAACGCTCGCGCGGCTGCGCACGCTCGCCGGCCGCGCGCTCGAATCGTTAGGTGTGCGGATTCCGACGGCGACCATGATCGACGCCGAATCGCAGCGCCAGTTCAGCCTGCTCGCGAAGAGCGTGCCGCCCGGAGAGCCGCCCGAGGAGTGGTTGCGCACGGCGGTCGAGCGCGCACTCGCGGAGTACGACGACGCGTGATCCAGCCCGGCCCGGCGCGACCGTCGGTGATGAGCGGAACGGCGTACGGCCAGATGCCGCCGCGCCGACCGCGCGCTTCCTCAGCGGCGTGGAGTCCGGGCCAGTACCTCCGTGGAGCGCTTTCCAGCGGGGCGGACGCCCGGTCGAACCGGCGCCGCTGGCGGTGCGACGGCCCCAAGCGCGCGTGCGGGAGTGACGGCCATCGGCGGGCGGGTCCCCGAAGAGAGCTGCCGGCCGGCATCATCGGGCGGCGCCTCCGGAGGCTCCCCTGGCGCGGCCGGCCCCGAGCGACCGGCGGCATCGTCGATGCTCTGGTCGGTCGGGGCAGCGTCGCCGGAGAACTCGGGCGGAGGTGACCCTGGAGGAGTCTGAGGACCGGCGCCGCCGTCGGGTGGTTGAGCGGAACCGGGAATGTCTCCGTCGATCACGGGCGTGGGGGAACGCGGGGGCTCTATCGAGGCCACGACGATCCTGGCGCTCCGCGGGGACGTGGCGTGGGTAACCCCGCTGCAGGCGCATCCCATCGAAGGGGCCAAGTCCATCAGGACCGGCTCGCGCTCGAGGAGGTGTTGGGCCAGCTGGACCGGGAGATCGTCGTGCGACAGCGGCGCCAGCGCTCGCTGTCCGCCGCGCAGCCAGAGGGCCTCCGGAGTCGGGCAGCCACCCGGGAGGGAAGCGAAGCGCCGTCGATCCGGGGGGAGGATGGCGTCGAAGACCGGCGGCTGGGCCAGCACGTCGATGCCGCGTTCCTCCAGCTGCCCGAGGAAGTTGCGAGGCGAGTACGTCACGTCGTATTCGGCGGATCTGGCCGCGGGACACGAACCCACATAGGTCAGCTTTCCGAGACGGTTGCCGTACAGAGCCCGAACGTAGCGCGCGAGCGCCGCAGGTGGCGCCGGGACCAGGATGAGCATCGGCGCCAGCTCGCTCCCCGTTCCGAGCAGCCGTTGCCGGACGAGTGGGCAGGCGCAGAAGACCGCGGCCTCCCCGCGCCGCTCCTCGAGGGCCCGAAGGGCGGCTTCCGCAACGAGTTCGTCTCCCCACGAGAGGGGCAAAACCTGATCGTAACCGGCAGCCAGGCAGGCATGCGCCAGCTGCAACGGAAGGGCGGGAAGCGCCTCGACCAGGGTGTCGTTGCCGATGACAACGACCGCGAGCGGTCCGGTTGACGCCGACTCGTTTATTTGATCCTCTGGCATCCAAACCGTGCTGTCGGGCCCGCCAGCTCAAAGCAAGCGGCGGGCCACAGCCCTGTCCAGAGACCGGGCGCCTCTATATTCCCGACCATGCGCGCCTTACGAACTGGAGAGCATGGAGCCCCGGGGGCGCAGAGCGTTCCGGCGGGGCGCCCCGTGCACGCGCTGAATGCCGAGGAGGTGCGGCGCTACAGCCGCCATCTGCTGCTCCCGGAGATCGGTGAAGCGGGGCAACAGCGGTTGAAGGGGGCGCGCGTGGCGATCATCGGCCTTGGCGGACTCGGCTCCCCCGCCGCGCTCTACCTGGCCGCCGCCGGCGTAGGGACGCTGGGCCTGGTCGATCCCGACCGCGTCGACGTGACGAACCTGCAGCGGCAGGTCCTCTACTCCGATGCGGACGTCGGGCGGCCGAAGTGCACGGTGGCACGGGAGCGGCTCACCGCGCTCAATCCCGGCCTCGCCGTCGAGCCTTTCCCCGTGGCACTCACGGCGGCGAACGCGCTCGACATCCTGCGGGAGTTCGATCTGATCCTCGACGGGACGGACAACTTCCCCACGCGCTATCTCGTCAACGATGCCTCCGTTCTGCTCGGCGTGCCTAACGTGCACGGGAGCGTGCTGCGATTCGAGGGGCGCGTCACGGTCTTCGGCACGCCGGACGGCCCGTGCTACCGCTGCCTGTTTCCCACGCCGCCACCACCGGAATCGGTGCCCGACTGCTCCGACGCGGGGGTGCTCGGGGTGATGCCGGGCCAGATCGGCGTGCTGCAGGCGACGGAGGCGATCAAGTGGATCACGGGGGTGGGCGAGCTCCTGGCGGGACGCCTTCTCCTGGTGGATGCGCTGCGGATGCGCTTTCAGACGGTCGCGATCCGGCGGGATCCCGGGTGCCCGGCGTGCGGGACGCGCGAGCTGCGGGAACTGATCGACTACGAGGAGTTCTGCGGGGTGGCGCGGCCGGTGCAGAGCGCGATCGCGCGCTTCACGCCTCACGAGCTGGCCGAGCGCCTGCGGGGTCCCGAGGCGCCCCAGCTCGTCGACGTGCGCGAGCCCTGGGAGTGGAGCGTGGCCCGCCTCCCGGGCGCGATCCTGGTTCCGCTCAGCCAGTTCGAGGCGCTGGCGCCGAATCTCGACGCCACGCGCGAGACGATCGTCTACTGCCATCATGGTTCACGGAGTCTGGCGGCCGCGATGCAGCTCGAGGCGTCCGGGTTCGACCGCGTCGGTCATCTGGAGGGTGGCATCGATCGCTGGAGCACCGAGGTCGATCCCGCACTGCCCCGCTACTGATCCCATGGGGTCCGGCACCCGGCGATGATCTTCCGCGTGCTCGCCGCTGTCGCGTCACTGCTCGCCATGTGGGTCGGCGCCCGCCGGCTGTTTGGCGCGCGGGTCGAGCGACAGGTATCCTCGCGGCACGCGCGCGGGCGCGACGGCATCATCGTGGGTGCCGAGTCGATCGCCCTCGCGGGTGAGCCCGGCGGCCCATCGGTGCTGTTGCTCCATGGCTTCGGGGACACGCCCCAGTCGCTGCGACGGCTGGCGCTGCATCTGCACGACGCGCTGGGATGGAGCGTACACGCGCCGCTTCTGCCCGGCCACGGCCGTGACCTGCGCGCGTTCGGGCGCACGGATGCGCGGGCATGGCTGGACGCGGCGCGCGTGGCGCTGGAGGGGCTGTGCCGCGCGGGTGCGCCGGTCGCGCTCGTGGGGCAGTCGATGGGGGGCGCGCTCGCGGTCCGACTCGCGGCCGAGCGGAGCGACCTCGCGGCGCTCGTACTGCTCGCCCCGTATCTGGGCATGAAGCCACACGTCGACCGCCTGGCACGGCGGTACCGTCTGGTCTCGCTGGCCACAGCCTACGTCAACAGCCGGGCTGACGCCTCGATCCGCGATCCGGACGCACGCGCGAGTTCGTTAGGATACGGCGTCGCGCCGCCGCGCCTGCTGCACGAGCTTCGCTGCGTCGCGCGCGAGGCGTGGGAGGCCCTGCCCCGGGTCCGGACCCCCACGCTCGTGCTGCAGTCGCGCGACGACAACCGTATCCGCCCGGCCGATGCGGAACACGCGTTCGCGCGTCTGGGCGCCGATCCGAAGGCGCTCGTCTGGACGACGGGAAACGGTCACGTGCTTTCAGTGGACTTCGGCTGTGACGACGTCTTCCGTCGCACGGCCGACTGGCTGGCGCGCTTCACGAGCGCAGCCGGCCCGTGACGGCACGGCCAGCTCCGGCGTCGCACGGTGGTTGGCGCGGCCCCGGGACCGCGTGTAGATTTTTGCACGACCTGCGGCCCGGACGGGTGGCGACGTCCGGGCCGTGGCGCGTTGCATCAGCGGTCCGTCCGACGCGGATGCGAACCCTGCCATGCCTGGAGAGGGAATGCCGGAATTCGGGGGATGGGGCACCACCTGGTGGAAGCCGCTGCTGTTCATCATCATCGCCGGCCACCTGACCAACGTCTGCGTCACGCTCTTTCTGCATCGTTCGCAGACGCACCGCGCGGTCAGGCTGCACGCGATCGCGACCATCCCCATGCGGCTCTGGCTGTGGCTCACGACCGCGATCGTCACCAAGGAGTGGGTCGCCTGCCATCGGAAGCACCACGCCTTTGCCGACCGCGAGGGCGATCCCCACAGCCCGCTCCTCGAAGGGCTCCGCAACATCGTCCTCAAGGGCGCCTTCTACTACCGGCGCGCCGTCCGCCAGCCTGGCATCCTCGAAAAGTACGGTCGGGGCACTCCTAACGACTGGCTGGAGCGGGCCCTGCTCACCCGCTGGAACTGGGTCGGCGTGATCTTCATGCTCGCGGCGGACGTGTACCTCTTCGGCCTGTTCGTGGGTGCCGCGGTCTGGGGTGTTCAGATGGTCTGGATCCCGTTCTGGGCGGCCGGCGTCATCAACGGCTTCGGGCATGCCATCGGCTATCGCAACTTCAACGTCAAGGACGAGAGCCGGAACATCAGCCCGATCGCGGTCTGGCTGGGAGGCGAGGAGCTGCACAACAACCATCATGCCGACCCCCGCTCAGCCCGCTTCGCGGCGCGCTGGTTCGAATTTGATGTCGGCTGGCTGTACATTCGAATGCTGGCCGCGCTCCGGCTCGCGAAAGTCCTCCACGCGCGTACCGGCCACGGGGGCGCGACGGGGTAGACCCGCCCGGAAGAGCCGGACAGCGGGATAGACCTCTTCCACCGGACGATCGCGCGGCGGCCACGACGATCGATCCCAGGACTCATCGGCATGCCAGACGTGACCTGCTCGCGCTGCGGTCAGACGCGCGCCGGCTTCGAGCGCCCGCCCTTCCCCGGCGCCATCGGCGCCCGCGTCGTCGCGGAGATCTGCCAGCAGTGCTGGAGCGACTGGCTCCGGCAGCAGACGATGCTCATCAACCACTACGGGCTGAACGTCATGGACCCGCAAGCGCGCGCCTTCCTCACGCGCAACCTGCAGGCCTTCCTGTTCAAGGCCGGAGCCGGGGAAGACGTCGACACCTCGAAGAAAGGGACCATCAACTGGTGATCGAGGGACCTGCGATGTCTGCACACGACTACCGGCCGCATGGCTCCCGCCCCGGCGCGACACCGACGCGCGGAGCACGGGGCCGCGCACTCCGGCTGCTCCCGTTGCTCCTCGTCATCGCGGCAGCCTGCGGTCCCGGCTTGTCCACGCGGCCCGACATTGCGTCGCGCACGTCGCCCCTCCCTCCAGAGGCGTGGGCCGATTCTGTGCTCGGCGCGCTCTCGCTCCGGGACCGCGTCGCGCAACTCGTCTGGCCATTCATCCTCGGCGACTACGTGCCCGAGGGGAGCGCCGAGTGGCGCCGCATCCTCGCGCTGGTCGAGGAGGAGCATGTCGGTGGCTTCATCGTCTCAGTCGGCGGGCCGCTGGACATCGCGGTCAAGGTGAACGCCCTGCAGCGCGCCAGCCACCTGCCGCTTCTCATGAGCGCCGACCTCGAGACCGGCACGGGGTTCCGGGCGCGCGGCGGATACTTCCTGCCGAACGCAATCGAGCTTGGCGGCGCCACCAACTTTCCGCTGCAGATGGCGCTGGGGGCGTCCCGCGACACCGCCCTGGCCTACGAGTTCGCCCGCGTAACCGCCCGGGAATCGCGCGCGCTCGGTATTCACATCGCGTTCGGGCCCGTCCTTGACGTCAACAACAATCCGGCGAACCCCGTGATCGGGGCACGGTCGTTCTCCGAGGATCCGACACTCGCAGCGCGCCTCGGCACGACCTACATCCGTGGCCTGCAGGAGCACGGCATGATTGCCACCGGGAAGCACTTTCCCGGACACGGCGACACCGAGACCAACTCGCACCTGGCGCTGTCGGTCGTGACCGCGAGCCGGGCGCGTCTCGATTCGGTGGAGCTCGCACCGTTCCGCGCCGCCATCGGCGCCGGCGTGGGGGCGATCATGACCTTCCACGGTTTCCTTCCGGCCCTCGACTCCAGCGGGGTACCCGCCACGTTGTCGCCGCGCGTCATGACGGATCTGCTCCGGCAGGAGCTCGGATTCGACGGCCTGCTCGTCACCGACGCGATGGACATGGCCGGGGTGGTCGCGCAATTCGGGCCGTACGAAGCAGCGAAGCGAGCGCTGGCCGCCGGTGCGGATGTCCTCCTCATGCCACCCGACACCCGGGGGACGATCGACGCGGTGGTGGCCGGTATCGCGGAAGGCCGGTACACCGAGGAGCGCATCAACGCTTCGGTGCGCAGGATCCTGGTGCTGAAGGCGCAGTTCGGCCTTCACCGGACACGCCTGGTGTCCATCGACAGCGTGCGCGCCATCGTCGGCGACTCGACGCACGTGGCGCTGGCCCGGACGATCGCGGAACGAGGCCTCGTGCTCGCGAAGGATTCGCTGGGTCTGGTGCCACTCGCGTTGACGCCGCGGCCTCGGCTTCTCTCGATCACGTACGCGCGGCGCACCGAGCTCGGAGCGGGCGTGCCGTTCACGACGGAGCTCCGGCGCGGCCTGGGTTCCGTGGTCACGGCATACCTCAATGCCGACGAGGCCGCCCCGAATCTCGCGCCCGTACTCGCGCTGGCCGACAGCGCCGACGTGGTAGTACTCGGCAGTTACGTGAACATCAGCTCCACCACGGCGACCGCCGCGGTCCCACCGGCATTCTCCGAGCTGATCAACGGACTGCGGGACCGGGGACGCCCGGTGGTGCTCGTGTCGTTCGGCTCGCCCTATCAGTTGCAGCAGGCCCCTGACGTGTCCAGTTACCTGATCGCCTGGGGAGGGACCGCTGCGTCACAGCGTGCGGCTGCTCGTGCGTTGCTTGGCGAGATTCCGATCACCGGTGTGTTGCCGATGTCGATTCCGCCATGGCTGCCGATGGGTGGTGGTGAGAGGCGCGCGGCGCGCGTGAGCACGCCGTGACGAGCACGACGTCAGGCGCCGTTCGAGGGGGATCGGAGTCGACGCGCGCGGCAGGCGTCCGTCCGTTCTCCCCGCGGCGGGTCACGGGGTGACGGCGCGAGTCACGCCAGGCCTGTGGGCCCTTGACATAAGTTTCATGGTGTGACTAATTCGCGCCTCATGCGCGAACGGACCGCCACCGCCAGCCGTTCCACGTCACCGCGGGGCGCCTTCACGGTCGATGTCGCGCTGTTGACGCCGCTCGGCCAGCAGCTCGGGGTGCTGGCGCTGCGGTCGAATCGACCGCGCGCGCGAGACGCGGTGGTCCTGCCCTGGGACACGCCGCGAGCGGGTGAGGCGCTGGCCGACACCGCGCATCGGTTGCTGCGGACGCATATCGGCACCGTTCCCATGTGGGTCGAGCAGGTCGCGGCCTTCGCGGACGCAAAGCGCCACCCGTCGGGCGCGGCGCTTTCGGTCTGCTTTGCGGCAGTGATGCCGGGGAGCGCGGTGCGGCCGGAGGGGCCCGCGGAGTGGCTCGACGTCGATGGGATTGCGGCGCTGCCGGACCGGCAGCGGCAGATGGTCGCGGCGGCGCAGCATGCGATTCGCCGCCGGATGGACTACGAGCCGATTCCGTTCCGGTTGCTGCCGCCGCACTTCACGCTGAGCGAACTGCAGCACATCTACGAGGTGCTGCTGGGGCGGCGATTGCACAAGGCGAGCTTTCGGCGTGCTCTGCACGCTTCGTGGCTGGTGGAGCCGACGGACCACTGGCGGAGCGAAGGGCGAGGGCGTCCGGCGCAGCTCTTTCGCTACGCGCCGCGCCGGCGCCGCGGCCACCGGCGGGGCGTGCGCTTCGACCTGCTTTGAACGAAGTGTGATGCGGGCACGGGCCGGGTGAACCTTGCGGCCCCGAGCGGGGTACGGATGCCGGCAGGGCGTTTCGAGGGGTGCGCGCGTGCGCACGTGATACGCAGGCGTGACGCCGCGGTGACGCGCCGGGCGCACTGTATCAGCAGGCAACACGGGTCGGATCCTGCTTGACGGCCACGTGTATTAGTTGCTAAGTGTTAATTACACCAAAAGCCTTGGAGGCGCTGTGCTCGCCTTCCTCGACTCCCTCTGTGGTGCGCTGATCGCGCGCGACGCCATCCGCATCCGGCGACTGCTCGCGCATCCTCTCGCCCGGGCTTTGCCCGCGCGCGTCCGGGACGAGGCGGACGCGATCGCACAGGGCACGCGGCGTGGCTTCGTGGCGCCACTTCATACGCTGCGGCTCTATCATCAGACCGCCCACCTGCTGGGGGTGAGCGCGGATCCGGCTACCCGCGGAACGGCTGCCCCGCCGAAGTCCGTCGAGCGCCGCCAGATGGAGCTGCCCCTGGAGTCGGCCGCCCTCCTCGGCTGAAACGGCGTCCTCCTCCGCGCCGTCCTGGCGCGCCCGCCGCGGGGTGCATTCGCATCACTACCTGACGTCTCACAGCCAAACGCCACCAAGCGCCGCCTCCCGCCGCCTTCCGCCGCCTCCCGCCGCCTCCCGCCGCCTCCCGCCGCCTCCCGCCGCCTCCCGCCGCCTCCCGCCGCCTCCCGCCACCTCCCGCCACCTCCC
>DATIGO010000145.1:0-4304 GCA_035454665.1 Gemmatimonadaceae bacterium
CGTCTTCGCCCTCGCGTGGCTCGAGGTCTTCTTCGGGCGGCACGACGCGACCTTCACCCGCTGGCGGCACGCGACGCTGTGCGACTGGGGGACACGGCTCGTGGCGGTGATCCGGCTCGACGCCGACGAGGCGGAGCTCGCGCGCCGCATCCGGGAGCGTGCACAGCCGCATCCGGTGAAGACACACTCGGATCCCGAGATCGCGCGCTTCACGGCCCGCTATCGGCACGCCTTCGACCGCGTCCTCCGGGAGCTGCGCGCCGTGGGGAACGTGACCGTCGTCGACCTGCGCACGGATGAAGCCGGCGATGACGCGTGCGCCGCGGCGTCGGTACAGGGCGCACTGGAGGAGACGTTGCATGGGCGCTGACGCCATGGCCGTGCGCGACGCCGCGCCGGTGCGCGCAGAAGCGCCGCGGGCCGGCGCGCTCGAGGCGCTCACCCGCCGCGCGTCACTCAACGCGGTGGCGGCGCTGCTCGACTACGGCGTCAAGGCGATCGTCGTCGTGTTGATCACCCCCATGCTCGTGAGCGGCCTGGGGCGGACCCTGTACGGGGTGTGGGAGATGCTCGCGCGGCTGGGGACGTCGATGACCGCCGTGGACGGCCGTCCGACCGACGCCCTGCGGCTCATCATCGCCAGGCACCAGAGCACGAACGACGACGCGGCGCGGCGGCGCTTCGTCGGCGCGGCGCTCACGGTGTGGGCTCTCCTGCTGCCGCTGCTCGCCGTGGCCGGCGGGCTCCTGGCCTGGTGGGTCGCGCCCGCGCTCGCGCAGGCGACGCCGGAGACCCGCGGTGTCGTGCGGGTCAGCGCCGCACTCGTCATCGCCGCGTTTCTCCTGATCGGCCTGGCGTCGGTGCCCGAGGCCGTGCTCCGGGGCATGAACCTCGGGTACCGGCGCATGGGAGTGCAGGCGGGCCTCCACATCGTGATGGGGGTGCTGACGGTCGCGGCGATCTGGCTCGGACTCGGCCTGGCCGGCGTGGCGGCGGCGCAGGTCGGACTGGCAGTGGCCACCGGGCTCTGCTTCTGGCTGCTCGCGCGCCGGTTCGTGTCGTGGTTCGGCGTCGCGCGGCCGCGGCGCGAGGACGTGAAGGCGGTGTTCCACGTCGGGATCTGGCTTGCGGCGGGCGATGTGATCGCGAGGCTGCTGCTCGCGAGCGACGTCATCATCCTCGGCGCGGTCGTGGCCCCGGCGATGGTGACGAGCTACGTGCTCACCGGCTACGCCGCGCGCACCGCTCAGGGGATCCACATCTTCGCCGCGGGCGCGGCCATTCCGGGCATCGGAGGACTGCTGGGGCGGGGGGAACTGGGGCGCGCCCGTCAGGCGCGGGAGGAACTCCTGCTCCTGACGTGGCTCTTCGGCACCGTGGTGGCCGCCACGATCCTGATGTGGAACCGCGGCTTCATCACGCTCTGGGTGGGCGCGGAGAACTATGCCGGACCGACGGTGGACGTCCTCATCGCGCTCCTCTTCCTGCAGACGATCTTCATCCGCGTCGAAGCCTACATCATCGATGCGACGCTCAAGCCGCGTCTCCGGGTGCTCATCAGCGGCGTGGCGATGGTCGTGGCGATCGTCCTCAGCATTGTGCTGGCGCGCCGGCTCGGGATCGCCGGCGTGTGCCTGGGCATGCTCACCGGGCGGATGATCCAGAGCGTGGCGTATCCGTTGCTTTCGGCCCGAAGCGTGGGCGCGACCGCCGACGCATGGCGGGCGCTGGCGGGGACGTGGCGCCGGATGGTCGTCTCGGCGCTGCTCCTGGCTGTGGCCGCCGTCCTGGGACAGCGAGTCGGCGTCTCGGGCTGGGCGGCGTGGGTGTCGGGTGCCGCGGTGGGAGCGGCGGTGACGGCGGGCCTCGCGCTTGCATTCGGACCTGACGCGGCGGAACGCGGCGCCATCCTGTCCCGGCTGCGCGCGCTCCGCCGCCAGCTCGGGGAGGCGCGACGCCCGTGACCCATTCACTGTGGCTCCGATCGGCGTATGGCGAGCCGCGGCGCGCGCCGGCCATGCCGGCGGCCGCCGCGGCGCCGGCGTACGTCGCCGTGAACCCGGTGCTGCGGCTGACGCTGTACCTCTTCGTGTTCTCGATCCCGTTCGAGATGCCGCGCTACGCCATTCCCCTCGAGGTCCCGACGCTCACGGCATCTCTCTTCCTCGCGACCACGCTCCTCAATCCGAGCGCGGCGTTTCGCCGTATGCCGCGGGCCGTTCTCTGGTTCGGCCTGTATCTCTGGGTGTACGTGGCTGCGTGGGTCTTCCTGGCCAACGAGCACGGCACGGAGACGATGCGGCAGTTCCTGTTCATGGTCCTGCTGATCGCCGTGCTGTGGGTCGTCTACAATCTGCTGGCCGATCCACGCGTGCTCCGCGGCGTTCTGCTCGCCGTCGTGATCAGTTGTGTGGTTCGCGCGGGGATGCAGTGGTTCGGCATCGCGGCCACGGCGATGGACGTGTGGACGGGCGGGCAGCGGGTCACGGTGCTCGGCCAGAACCCGAATCTGAGCGCGATCATCCTGTCGGTGGGCCTCGTCACGGTGCTGGGCCTTCAGGCGACACGCGCGCGCTGGCTGCCGCGATTCGAGCTCCTGAGCTGGCCGCTCGCCGCGGCGATCGGTTTCGCGATCATCCAGTCGGGATCGCGCGGAGGACTGCTGTGCGCGGCGGCCGGGATGCTGGTCTTCTTCCTGCACGGCCGCACGTTCTGGCGGCGCCTCATGAACGCGGCGGTCGGCACCGTTGCGGTCGCGCTCCTGGCCTGGGGCGCACTGCAGTCGGAGATGATGCGCGGCCGCCTCGTCGAGTCGGCGGAGGCGGGCCGGTATGCCGGGCGCGAGTTGATCTATCCGACCGCGATCCAGATGTTCTCGGAGCGGCCGCTGCTGGGCTGGGGGCCCATCGACAATCAGTACGAGATCGCACGGCGCATCGAGCGGGTCCAGCAGCAGAAGAACCCCAGCCGTGACGCGCACAACCTGGTCCTCGAGCTGATCACCACGACGGGTGTGGTCGGCGCGCTGCCCTTCTTCATCGGGATCGCGCTGTGCGTGCGCGGCGCGTGGCGCGCGCGGTGGGGGCCGCTGGGGATGCTGCCCCTGGCCGTACTCGTCGCGGTGCTCGCGGGCACCGTGACCGGCACCTGGATCGCCTCGAAGGTCCTCTGGTTCGCCCTCGCGCTCGCGCTGGCCGCCGGGGATCACTGGAGCGCACCCGTGTCGCGGCCGGAGGGGGTGCGCTGATGTGCGGCATCGCGGGACGCTTCCATCCCGTGGCGCTGGCCGACGCGCCTGGGTGGCGCGAGGCGGCGCTGGCGCGGCTGGCGCACCGGGGGCCCGACGGCGCGGGCGCGTACCGCGATGAACGGTGCGAGCTCGTCCACCGCCGGCTGGCGCTGATCGATCTGACTCCGACCGGCCACCAGCCGATGCCTAACGAAGACGGATCGGTCTGGGTGGTGTTCAACGGCGAGATCTACAACCACGCCGCGCTGCGCGCGCAGCTCGCGCGGCGCGGGCACGTCTTCCGCGGCACGTCCGACACCGAAGTGCTGGTGCATCTCTACGAGGACGAGGGAGAGCGGCTGGTCGACCGCCTGCGCGGCATCTTCGCCTTCGCCATCTACGACCGGAGCCGCGGGCGGCTGCTGCTGGCCCGCGACCGATTCGGTGTCAAGCCGCTCTTCCATGCGCGGCACGAGGGAGCCTGGATCTTCGCCAGCGAGATCAAGGCGATCACCGCGCTTCGCGGCTTTGCTCCGGCGCTCGACCGGCAGGCCTGCTACGACTATCTGGGACTGGGCTACGTGCCCGAGCCCGCGACGGGATTCTCGAACATTCACGCACTCCCGCGGGCCTCGACGCTGCTGCTCACGGCCCACGGGGAACGGACGGCACGCTACCACCGCACTGCGGCGCACGTGGAGGATGCGGCGCGCTTCGTCGACGCCGTGGATGGCGCCGAGCAGCGGGTGCTGGAGGCGGTGAGCCGCCAGGCGGTGGCCGACGTGCCGGTGGCCTCGCTCCTGAGCGGCGGCATCGACTCCTCGCTGGTGGTGGCCGCGCACGGCCGCGCGGCGGGGAGCGGCGTCACGGCCTTCACCGTCGGCTTCCCCGATCCGTCGCACGACGAGAGCGGTTCGGCCGGCGCCGTGGCCCGGCACTGCGGCATGCGCCACGTCACGATCGACGGCGGCGACCGGTCGCTGGCGCCGGACGCCGTGCTCGAGCTCATGCGGCACTTCGATCAGCCCTTCGCCGACACCAGCTTCATCCCGACCTACTGGGTGTCGTCCGCGGT
>DATIGO010000146.1:0-2382 GCA_035454665.1 Gemmatimonadaceae bacterium
TCAGGCACGTTGCGGAGCCATCCGCCGAAGACGGGGAGCCAGAAGCCGTAGCGCATGGTCACGGCAGCCCCACGTGGCTCGTGACTCGCGAGTCGAGCCGTGACGGGTGACGGGCGGGTGGCGCGGGGGCCGCGGGGGGCGCGGGGGGCGCGGGGGGCGCGTTCGCGTCGCGGGCGCGGTGGAGGGCGAGCTCGGCCTCGGGGGTGATCGCGGGGCCGCGGGCAAGGGCTTCCAGATAGTCCACGAACACCGGCCAGGGGTCGAAGCCGACCACATTGCTCGCGTCGGCGACGAAGTTCGAGAGAGCGTTGATGTCGTAGTAGTAGTGGCGGCCATCGCGGTCATCGACGAGGTACTCGATCCCGCCCACGTCGAGACGGGCCGTCCGGGCGATCCATTCCACCTCGGCGATGATCTCCTGCGGCGGCGTGGTGCCCTCGACGCGGAGCCCCGTGCGGGGGGCGTCCACCGCGCAGGCCCCGCGCATCAGCTCCACGCCGCCGGTCGTCTCGCAGGCATCGGCAGGGCAGAGATCGAAGCTCCCCGACGCGGGGTAGACGTTGATCGCATAGAGATACTTCCCCGCGAGCGTCTCGACCCGCGTGATGTGTCCGTCCCGCAGCGGGGCGGCTTCCTGCACCAGCGCCGTGCCGTCGACGCCGAGTGCGACCGATCCCGCCGCGATCGCCTCGTGCAGCGCCTCGGGTGTGTCGTAACGGACGATCCCCGCGCCACTCCCGCCGACGTTCGCCTTCACCAGGACCGGGAACCGCAGCTCCCGCGCTGCCACCCGCGCCTGTCGGGGCTCGTTGATCACGCAGGCACGCGGGTACGGCAGACGCAGTGACTCGAGCAGATCGAGCTGTGACGCCTTGGACAACTCGAGCGCATACACGGGCGCGCCGTTGACGACCGGTGTGCCCAGCCGCTCGAGGTGGCGCAGCCAGTGCAGCGTGTAGAAGAGCGACTGTCCGTGTGCGCGCAGGTAGGCGGAGGGGCTGGCGCGATTCACCACGAGCGACCAGGGCACCCGTCGCTCGGACGGATCGAAGCGATGCGAGGCGGCATCCAGGGCCGCATATGGCAGCCCCCGGCGATCGAGCTCGGCGAACAGGGGCCGGAACCAGTCGGGATGCTCATGGAAGACGGCGATGGGGCGATGCAGGGTGGACGGCATGAACGGCTCCTCGGACTGAGTGATCCTCGATGCTTGCTGGTGATGTCGTCAGGCAGCAACAAAAAACCGGCCCTCTCGGGAGAGAGGGCCGGCGCGCGCTCGAGCGGTGGAGGGCTCTAGCGGAGATCGCGACTGTGCGGCACGGCGGCCGCTGGCCACACTCCCGAGGGAGGCCGCCAGCGTCGACACTTGCAAACCACCGTCGCGCACGTCGCGAACATGGTCGTCAACAGTGAAGTTCCTGAAACGAAAACGCCCGGGCGGAGGAGCCGCCGGGCGTGTCGCTTTTTAGCACCTTGTTTAGCGTGGCGGCAATAGGCGGCAAATCACCACGGTCCATCAGTTGTACCGGCGATGATAGGTGATCTCCCCCTGTTCCGTCAAGAGGCGCCGGGTCGAAGCGTACGCGACGCGGTGCCGGGTGATGGCGCCGCTCGGCGCCGCACGGTGCGCGATGCTCCCCCGGGTCGGGAGCCGTTACATTCTGCCATGCCGCGGCGCCTCCCTCCGCTACTCCGGTTCTGGTTCACGCTCGACACGCCGGTCTCGCGGCGCGACTACCGGCAGCATGGCGCAGGGCTCGCGCTCCTCAAGTACGCCGGCGACGCGCTGCTCGTGGCGTTAGGTACGGGACGGCTCTGGACGCCGCAGGACTACCTGCGCTCGGTCCACTCGCTGCTCTCCGCCACGCTCGACGGCGCACCGATCTGGCTGGCGCCGGCCCTCACGCTCTGGACCCTCCCCTTCCTCTCGGTGGGCATCGGCCTGACGATGCGACGCACCGCCGATGCCGGGTGGTCGCCCTGGTGGTCGCTCGCCTTCTTCGTGCCGTTCGTGAATTACCTGCTGATCGGCGCGTTGTGCGTGGTGCCGGCGCGGCTACGCCTGGTCGACCGTGCCGCGCCAGCGGGTGTGCATCCCGGGCGTGTTCCGGGCGCGCTGATCGGCCTCGTCGCCGGCGTGCTGCTGGGGATCGTCATGACCGGCGTCGGCGTCGCGGTCTTCCAGCGCTACGGGATCGCCGTGTTCTTCGGCACGCCGTTCGCCATGGGCGCGATCGCGGCATTCTTCTTCAACCGCCGAGTCCGCGCGACCCCGCTCGAGACCGCTGGCCTGACGGTGAGCCTGTTCGTGGCAGCCACCGCGTCCGCATTCTCGCTGGGGATGGAAGGCGGCATCTGCCTCCTGATGGCCCTCCCCTTCGC
>DATIGO010000147.1:0-26387 GCA_035454665.1 Gemmatimonadaceae bacterium
ACCTTCCACACCGGCGCCAGGAGCTCCACTTCGGTTCCCGCCGGGAGCGAGAGGATCGCCTCGAGAATCTGGCTCGCGCTCCGGCTCGGCGTGACCTCGCCCGTGCGCGGACAGTGCGGCTCACCGATCGTCGCAAACAACAGATTCAGGTATCCCGCGATGTCGGTCATCGTCCCGACCGTGGATCGCGGGTTGCTCGCGACAGTCTTCTGCTCGATCGAGATCACGGGCGAGAGCCCGAACACGAAATCGACGTCGGGCTTCGCCACCTGCGCGATGAACCGCTTGGCAAAGCTCGACAGCGACTCCATGTACCGCCGCTGCCCCTCGGCGTAGATCGTATCGAACGCGAGCGACGACTTCCCCGAGCCCGACAGCCCGGTCACGACCACGAGACTGTCGCGCGGGATCTCGACGGAGATGTTCTTGAGGTTGTGCACCCGCGCGCCCTGGACGGCGATGGTCGTGCGCGGGCCATTGTTGTTCTTCTTCTTCTTCTTTGTCATCCCGAGCGGCATCCCTCATCCGTCATCCCGAGGAGCGAAGCGACGAGGGATCTTCTCACCTCACTCCGAGGTCCCGATCACGGGCCAGGGTGAGAAGATCCCTCGCTCCGCTCGGGATGACAAGGAATGATCCGGGCGCCATTCCCGTGATGACATCGGACCGGGGCGTTGTCCGGATTCGCGCTCCGGTACGGCTCGTGTACTTCGAGGAGGCCAGCTCCGCGTACGCCGCCACGGAGCAGGGTGCGCAGATCCCTCGTCGCCTTCGATAGGCGTCGGGGAGGTACCGGTCGTGCTCATGCGCGACGTCTGTCTTGCCGTCCGGATCCTTCCAGGCCCCGGCGACCTGCCGCGCTTCCTGCGCGAGCGCCGCGCGTCGGGCCTTGTCCTTCGGCGTCGAGGAATCCCCCGAGACGGCGGGATTCCGGTTGATCCCCTGAGGCGCAGCTCGCCCAGATCGGGAGAACGGTGCCGGGCGATGGCTCAGGCTCGCGTCAGCGGTCCTCGATACGACAGCCTTCCACCCTGCCATCGATGATCTCGCGAGCGAAAGCCCCGCACCCAGCCACAGCCTCGGCCTCCGATTCGTAGGTCGCCGGACCCGTAAAGGACCGCAGTCGGCCGCGCCCCGCGATCAGCACGCCGAGCGTCCACAGCCCGGATCCGCGGATCTGGTACGTGCGCGCCGTGATAGCGAAACCCTTGTACCAGATCGGTTTGATGGCCGGCTCACTTGGGGGGGACACCTAATGGTAGTACCGGGACCCCCGTGGGGCCCGGAACGGAGCTCATCCGCGGGGTTGCACTTCCTCCCGACGAGCGCGCTGCCCTCTGTCATCCCGACGAGCGCCCACACGTTGTCATCCCGAGGAGGCAACGCCGACGAGGGACCTACTCACCGTGCCCGGTAGCCGGTCACCAGCGCAGCGGAAGCAGATCCCTCGTCGCTAACGCTCCTCGGGATGACAGCAGGGGGGTGACGCTCCTCGGGATGACAGGCGTCAGACCTTGAGCTTCACCAGCTCCACCCCTGCCTCCTTCAGCATCCGCGTGGCCGTGTCGTTGAGCGGATATGCCTCGTTGAAGACGACTCTCCGGATGCCGGCGTTGATGATCATCTTGCTGCACAGGAGGCACGGGGAATACGTCGTGTACAGTGTGGCGTCCTTGATCGCGATCCCGTGGTACGAGGCCTGAACGATCGCGTTCTCCTCGCCGTGGGAGCAGAGGCACTCCTCCAGATTCTTTCCGCTCTCGCTGAAGCTGTTGCAGCGCGGGCATCCTCCCTCGTTGCAGTTCTTCACGCCCCGCGGCGTGCCGTTGTAGCCGGTGCTGATGATCCGCCGGTCGGAGACGATCACGGCCGCCACCTGTCGCTTCATGCAGTTGCTGCGCGCGGCCACCTGCTTCGCGATGTTCATGAAGTACTCGTCCCACGAGGGCCGGGAGAACGACACCTGCACCTCGCGGAGCGCCGTGGCGATGCGCTCCGAGTACGCCTCGAGCGTGCCATCGTTGTCGATGCGCCGGTTGGCGAGCCGTTCGGTCTCCAGGAGCTGCTGCGCCGCAGCGTTGCTGCTCGCGAACTCGCGCTCCTCCTGAATCACGAACTCCTGCAGCGTCTGTGCGTCGCCGGCCCGGCCGCGCGCGCGTGCGCGCTCGAACCTGACTTCCAGCGGCGCGAAGATGCTGAACAGCGAGAACGACCCCGCCTTCCGCAGCGCCATGACCTCCGCCGGATGCCGGATGCTGTCCACCGCATAGTTCCGATCCGGCTGCATCCTGGCGATGGTCAGCTCGGCCAGCGCGGCCGGTCCGTAGCGTTCGCGCAGCTCGTTCCCCAGGGCGATCAGGTTTTCGCGCTCTTCCGGGAGGCCCCGCCGCTTCGCCTCTTCGCGAATCGCGTCGGAGAGCGAAAGATACTGAAACCCCTTGGAGCCGAGCATTTCGCAAGCGGTCGTCTTGCCGCTGCCGTTCCGTCCGGTGAGTCCGATGATGATCATCGGCCGAAGTTACAGGGCACTGGGGTCAGACTCCAGTTTCCGGACAGCGCAGCGTCTGGTTGACACCACTCCCGAGTGGCCCCTACTTCCCCATCCCCCACCTGGCAGGAAGATGCGTTCCCTTCGCTCCGCACTCGCCGGTGCCGTGTTCCTGTCCGGCACCCTCCCGGCGCAGGCGCCGATCCATCCGCTGGACGGTCTCTCCGGCCGCGAGCACTGGACGATCTACGACGCGCTGGTCGCGTCGCGACGCACCGATTCGACGACGAACTACCTCTATGTCGGGCTGAACGAGCCGCCCAAGTCGGAGGTGCTCGCCTGGCAGGCGGGACAACCCTTCCGCCGCGAAGCACTCGTGCACCTGACGCAGGGCGGTCGCGGCTATGAAGCCATCGTCGATCTCCAGGCGAAGGTCGTGCGCTCCTGGACCGAGGTACCGGGGCGCCAGTACATGACGAGCACCGAGGAAACGGAGCGCGTGGAGAAGCTGGCCCTCGCTGACCCGCGTGTGCGGGAAGCCATCCGGAAGCGCGGCGTCACCGACTTCACGCACGTGGGCTGCGGGCCCGCCAACCACGGCTACTTCGACCTGCCCGAGGAGCGCGGTCGTCGGGTCGTGCACGCCATGTGCGGCGACGACCACGGCCGCGTGACCGGCTACGGCGAGGACTTCGAGGGACTGGTGATCGTCGTCGATCTCACCGAGGGGAAGATCCTCCGCATCATCGATACGGGCGCTCGCCCCCGGCTCGGTGCCTACGGTGCCTACGACGACGAAGCGATCGGGCCCACGCGCGACCCGGGGAATCCCGTGCGCATGGTGCAGCCGCGCGGACCCACGTACACGCTGAACGGCCAGGAGGTGAGCTGGCAGAACTGGAAGTTCCACTTCCGCGTCGATCCCCGTCGCGGCGTCGTGCTCTCGCGGGTTCGCTACACCGACGGGGGACGCGATCGCTCCATCATGTACCAGGGGTCGCTGTCGGAGCTGTTCGTTCCCTATCAGGATCCGGGCGATCCGTGGAATTACCAGGGCTTTTTCGACCTTGGCACGTACCCGTCGGTCTTTGGCGGCATCGCGAGCAGCCTGGAGCCGGGCGTGGAGTGCCCCGACTACGCAGCGTACTTCAACGCGATGGTCGTAACGAACAAGGGGCGGCCGCGCGAGCGCGTTCGGGCCGCGTGCCTCTTCGAGCGCTCGTCAGGCGACGTGGCGTGGCGCCACGGGAGCGAACGCGGGAGCGTGATCGAGGCGCGCGCGAAGCAGGACCTCGTGCTCCGGATGTACATGACCGCCGGGAACTACGACTACCTGTTCGACTGGGTCTTCCAGCAGGATGGCACGCTGCGCATGGACGCCGCGGCGACGGGCATGGACGCCACCAAGGCCGCCGCCGGCAACGAGGAAGACGAACGCTACGGCCGGCTGATCGCGCCCGGCCGTGTGGGGATCAACCACAGCCACTTCTTCTCGTTCCGGCTCGACCTGGACGTGGACGGAACCGCCAACACGCTGCTCGTGGACCGGCTCGTGCCGCAGAAGCTCCCGGCGGACAATCCGCGCCGGAGCATCTGGACGGTCGAGACGAACGCGGCGAAGGCCGAGAAGGACGCGATGCGCCATTCCATGATGAACGCACCCGAGATCTGGCGCATCGTCAATCCAGGGGTGAGCGGGGCGTATGGCGGTCCCGTGGGCTATCAGATCGAAGGGCACAACGCGATGACCCTGCTCGCGCCTGACGATTACATGCAGCGGCGCGCCGGCTTCACCGATCACACGTTATGGGTGACGCCGTACGAGCGCCGTGAGCTGTACGCGGCGGGTGATTATCCCACGGTGAGCACGGCGGGCGACGGGCTGCCCAGGTGGACCGCCGCCAATCGCGCGATCGCCAACACCGACGTCGTCGCGTGGTTCACGCTCGGATTCCATCATGTCCCGCGCCCCGAGGACTGGCCGCTCATGCCCGTCGCGCGGCACAGCTTCGAGATCCGGCCGGTGGGGTTCTTCGCGCGCAATCCGGCGATCGACCTCCGCCGGCAGCCCTGAGCGACACGGGGCGAGCCGTAGCACTCAGGACGGTCATCCGAGTTCGGTGGTCACCGGGGCACCTTCGCTTTCACTTCCTCCATCCAGTTCTCGATCACGATCAACGGCGCGCGCCGATCCCGGCCGCCCTCCAGGCTGCGCGCGAAAATGAAGCGGCCGTCGGGCGCGATGTCCCACGGCGCGTAATACGACGGCTCGAGCTGCGCCAGCGCGCTCCGCAACTGGAACAAGGCGCGCGGTTCGCTGCGCTGCCACTCGGCGCCGGCCGCGACCGGGACCGCCATCATCGTGTGGTCGGCGCGCAGGTAGAACAGCTCGCGCCCGTCCCGCGACCAGAGCGGCGCGCGACCTCCGCCCGTGGAAATCTGCTCCTTCGCGTCGTTCGTATTCGGAAACGGACGCACGAAGACCTCGGGCTGGCCGGTCTCGTCGGAGTGGTACGCGATCCAACGGCCGTCGGGTGAGAGCGCGAACGCGCTTTCGTCGTACGGTGTCACGATGAGCGGCGTGAGCGCGCCGTCGGCTCCCCGGCGGATGCCGAAGATGTCGCGCCCTCCCGCGGACGCCGAACTGGCACCCCGGCGCAGCACGAGCCATTCGCGGTCCCGCGAGAACGCCGCTTCGTCGGCGAGACCGCTCCAGAGGAGCGAGTCCGAGCCGGCGCCGTCGGCGCGACGCATGAAGATGCCGGCGGTCGTCACGAAGGTGACCGCGCGACCGTCACTCGTCCACCGCGGCCGGGCATCGGACTCGGCGCCAAAGGTGAGGCGCGTGGCCGCTCCACGGGGGAGCGACTTGATCCAGATGTCGTCCCCCTCAGGCGTGTTGCGGCCGATCGCCAGGCGGGTGCCGTCGGGGGAGAGTGCCCACCCGAAGTTCCCCGCGGTCTGGGTCACCCGGAACGAGAAGCTCGAGTCCACGGCCGATTCCCGACCTGCGCGGTCGACCCAGACCAGGTCGAAATCGCCGCCCGACACGGTCGTGCCGCGCCGCATCACCAGCGTGCCGGACCTCGAGATCGCGAGGTAGGGCGAGGTTCCGGCGTCGAAGGCGATGCTGTCGAGAACGGGCACCGGCGTGCCGCGAATCTGCAGTGACTCGAGGTCGAAGGGCACGGCACGCGCGACGAGCGCGTCATCCTCGATGTAGACGAGGTGTCCTGACGCCAGGTAGTGCGCGGCCCGCGCTCTCCCCTGCAGCTCCCGCGCCGCGGAAGATCTCAGGTCCAGTACCCAGACGCTCCCGTCGGAACACGGGGCGCCGCATGCCTGGAAGAGGACTCCGCGCGCGCCCGGCAGGGGGGTGAGGGTCGAGAGTACCGCCGAGTCGGCCGTCCAGACGACCGAGGCCGTCCCGCCTGACGCTGGAACACGCATCAGCCGCTTCTGGTCGGAGGCGACGTACACCAGCGTGTTGTCGTCGAGCCACGCGACCGATTGCGACACGCTGGAGGCGTCCTGCGCCACGACGGTAGGTGCGCCCCCCGTGATCGACAACCGCCGGATGATGTTTCGCTCGATGACGGCGACCGTCTGGCCGTCCGGAGCCACCGCGATCGACGACGCCCCTTCCGCGCCGGCCAGGAGCCGCGACTCGATGGCGTCGCGTGACTTGTACCAGAACTGCGTGACGGCCGGTGAGCGCGGCGACCGGCCGAGGTAGAAGATGCGGGAGCCATCGTCCGAGATGGCCACGACACCGAAGGGATCGGGCAGCTGCGCCTCGGGGAACGACAGCGCGTAGCGACTCACGGGCGGCGGCGGAGCGGGACGCCACAGCGCCCAGGCGGCCAGGAGGGTCATGATACCTAACGCCGCAGCCAGCGCGCCCATTGCCGTGCGTTGCGATCGCCGCGTCGCGACGCGCGCCAGCGCGGCGGGCGATCCGCTGCCATAGTGAGGATCCGCGAGCGCGTCGGCGAAGGTCCTGGCGCTGCCGAAGCGGTCTGCCGGAAGCTTCTCCAGCGCCTTCGCCACCGCCGCTGCTACGTTCGAGGGAACCGACTTCCGGTACTTCGTCACATCCTGCGCCGGTTCGGTGATGATCTTCATGATGATCGCCTGCGCGGAACCTCCACTGTGCGGCGGTTCCCCGGCGAGCATCTCATACAGCACGCTCGCGAGCGAGTACACGTCGCTGCGACCGGTGATGTCCTTCTCGGCCGTCGCCTGTTCGGGACTCATGTAGTGTGGCGTCCCGAGCGAGAGCCCCGTCTCGGTCATGCGGCCGCCGGCGGCGGCGCTCACCGCCAAGGCGATCCCGAAGTCCATCACCATCGCCCGGCCGTCGTGCAGCAGAATGTTCTCGGGCTTGATGTCCCGGTGGACCACGCCGTGCCGGTGCGCGTAGTCGAGGGCGTCGGCCACCTCGCGGGCGATACGGACGGCCTCTTCCACGCCGAACTGGGTCTCCCGGGTCAGCTTCTCGCGGATGGTCTCGCCCTGGATATAGGGCATGACATAGAAGAGGAACCCGTCAGCCGTGCCCGAATCGAACAGCGGCAGGATGTGCGGATGCTGCAGGCTGGCCGTGGTCTTGATCTCCACCACGAAGCGGTCGGCCCCAAGCACCGCGGCGAGTTCCGGCTTCAGGACCTTGATGGCGACCTTGCGGTCGTGGCGAAGGTCCTCGGCCAGATAGACGGTGGCCATGCCGCCGGTGCCGAGCTCCCGCTCGAAGCGATAGCGCTCCGACAGGGCGGCCGCGAGACGGTTGGTGGCGTGACTCACGCCGGATCGCTCGCACGCGCGAATGCCGCAAGGTGGATTGGCTGAGCACCCTTCCAAGGCACGCGCCGCCCCAGCTCGCCGAGCTGCCCTTCGACTTCCACGATGGTCATGACAGGGTTGCCGCGGACGGGCCCTGCCTTGCTGGCAAACACGGTCTCTCCATACGGAACGAGGATCTCGGGATGCGGATCATGAGTCTGGATCGCGGCGAGCAACGATGCAGAGCCTTCCCCGCCTCCGCCACTCTTCGCCGGAGTCTCGTCCGGCAGTGTCCACCGAGCCCCGCGATCCGCTACACGATGGAACGCGCCCGAGAGGACCGATATAAATACATATCATACTTGTCTTTAACATCGTAAGCCGCTTACGTTTCGTCATGGCGAATGTCAGGAAATACCTCGCCGAGATCGGCCGGCGGGGCGGGATCAGGAGTCGCCGTGCTCTCGACCCAGCGATCGCTCGCCGAATGGTCGTGATTCGAGAGGCACGTCGCATCGGCAGGTGCGCCGACACCGCGCGCGTGGGCGGTACCGCAGCGGACACCAGCGCCGCTGCCCAGGCCGTGCAGGATGCGTTGCTGCGACGCGCCTCCCCCGCCGAGAAGCTGGCACAGGTCGGGCGGCTCTCCCGCATGGTGGACCAGCTCGCGATGGCAGGGCTCAGACAGCGACACGCATCGGTCGACGATCGAATGATTCGATACCGTCGCGCGGAATTGCGCCTGGGGCGCGAGTTGGCCGTTCGCGTCTACGGCACGCCGCGTGACGCCGCCTGACGAGTCGTACGATCCGGTTGGGATCGCGCTGCAGGTAGGCGCCCACCTCGATCGGCTTGGCGTCGACTGGCTCACCGCCGGATCCATCGCGAGTTCGGTGCATGGTGAGCCGAGGGCTACGCAGGATGTGGACCTGGTGGTCGACCTCCGCGGCCGCCACGTGAAGGCGCTGTGGGAGGCACTCCGTCGCGATTACTACCTGGACGCCGATGAAATGCGTGTGGCGGTGGGCGCCGCGGCGTCATTCAATGCCATTCACTTCGCCAGCGCGATCAAAGTGGATTTCTTTGTTGCCGGTGACGATCCATTCGAGGCAGAACGGCTCGCGAACCATCAGCGCGTCGAGACGCCTGCCGGTGTGCTGCGCGTCGACACCGCGGAGCACACGTTGCTGAGGAAACTCGAGTGGTATCGTCGCGGCGGCGAGACGTCCGA
Organism: Gemmatimonadaceae bacterium; assembly: GCA_035454665.1. Taxonomy (GTDB): domain Bacteria; phylum Gemmatimonadota; class Gemmatimonadetes; order Gemmatimonadales; family Gemmatimonadaceae; genus DATIGO01. Next base: position 8,502 of record DATIGO010000147.1, read on the forward strand.
GCGGCAGTGGCGCGACGTTCAGGCCATCGCGCGCATCCAGGGCGACCGGCTGGATCGGGAACGCCTGCGCCTCTGGGCGGGACGACTCGGCGTCACGGACCTGTTGCAGCGCATCCTGACCGAGACAACGCGATGAGTCACGGGTCGCATCACTCGCCCGCAACCACGGGCACCACGGTTTCGCGGCGGCGGATCACGTAGTACAGCACCGACACCGCCACGAGCGCCACCATCGCCATTACCTCCCGGCGGGTGGATTGCGCCAACACCCAGAGAACGACCGCCGAGGCGAGCACGGCAACCGTGGGACCGCCCGGAGCCCTGAAGCTCCCCGGCACCCGCGGACGCGTGTAGCGGAGCCGCAGGGCAGCGAGGCAGACAGCGAGATACACGAGCAGCAACGCCATGCTCGCCAGCACCGCGAGGGCGCGGAAGCCGCCCGTCAGCGCGAGACCCAGCGTGATCGCCGCGAAGGCGAGTATGGAAACCCACGGAGTCCGGAAGCGCGGGTGCACCTGGCTGAGCGCCGGGGGCAGAAGTCCGCTCGCCGAGGCAGCGAAGAAGGCCCGCGGCGTGCAGATCATGTCGGCCGCGAGCGTGCCGAAGACAGCGACCGCCGTACACGCCACGATCAGGCTGCGCCCGCCGGCCCCGGCCAGGCGCTGGCCCACATCGGCGAGCGGCGTGGTAGTCCCCGCGGCCAGGTCGCTCCCGAGCACTCCCTGTGCGACGAGCTGCAGCGCGAGGTAGAGCAGTACGATGACCGCCGCCCCGCCGAGCATCCCGCGCGGCACCGTTTGCGCCGGATCGCGAATCTCGCCGCTGGGCGTGAGGGCGGCTTCGGCGCCACTGAACGCGAAGAAGAGCACCAGGGTGGCGGCCCCGAGCTCGGACAGCGAGGGCCACCGCGACCACGCGACGTTAGGCCAGTACACCGCGAAGATCCCCACCGCGACGAGCAGCAACAACGGGAGGAGCTTGGCCACGGTGGTCGCGAGCGCGACCCGGGTTCCCTGGCGCACCCCACGGACATTGATCGCGGCGAGTCCCCCGAAGAGCAGCACCAGGGCCACGACCCGCGCCGTACCGCCGGCGAGCACGGGGAATCCCGCCGCGACGGCATCCAGCAGCACGTGGGCGATCGCCGCGTCGGCGCCGGCGCAGAATCCGACCGCGTAGATGACGAACGCGAGGAATCCCGCCAGCGGACCGAACGCCTCCTCGATGTACGCCACCGCTCCGCCCGAGCGCGTGACCTGTGTGCCCACCTCGACGTAGCAGGCGAGAACCAGCAGGATCAGGACGCCACAGATCAGGTAGGCCAACACCGCCGCGGGACCCAGAATGCCGGCGGCGACGGCGGGAAGCGCGAAGATCCCGGCGCCAATCGTCAGGTTCACCGCGTTCGCGCCAAGGGCCCACGGGCCGATCGCTCGAACGAGTGCGCGCTCGGAGTCCCCGGACGTGGGGACCGATTCGACCTCCACGAGGTTTCCCATGGCGGCCTAAGCTACGTCGGCGCGCGCCGTCAGCCAGACCGTCGCGTTCGAACCGGCGCGAGGACAGTCCACTCCGCCCGAGCCGCGCAGGATACAAGATCGGGGTCAGAGCTCAGAGTCGAATTCCAGAATTCGACTCTGAGCTCTGACCCCGACTGTGTGGTGTGGGGAGGCGCGCTACGGAATGACCTTCGCCGCCTTCACGTGCGTGTCGAGCCAGTTCACCATCTCCCAGACCACGTGCCGCCGGCTCTCCTTCGCGATGTAGCCGTGCGACTCGAGCGGCAGCTGCACGTACCGCACGTTGCCGCCATTCCCCTTGAGCGCGGCGTACAGCCGCTCGGTCTGGATGGGGAACGTGCCCTGGTTGTTGTCGTGCGTGCCGTGGATCAGCAGGATGGGCTCCTTGATCTTGTCCGCGTGCTGGAACGGGGACATCCGGTCGTACACATCCGGCGCCTGCCAGTACGTGCGCGGCTCGGCCTGGAATCCGAACGGCGTGAGGGTACGGTTGTAGGCACCGCTGCGGGCGATGCCGGCCCGGAAGAGATCCGAGTGCGCGAGCAGGTTGGCGGTCATGAAGGCGCCGTACGAGTGGCCGCCCACGCCCACCCGGTTGCGATCTCCCACGCCCAGCGCGTCGAGCTTGTCGATCGCGGCCTTCGCGCTGGCCACGAGCTGCTCGACGTATGTGTCGTTAGGCTCCTTCCCCTCTCCGCCCACGATGGGCATGGTGGGGTTGTCGAGCACGCCGTACCCCGCCGCGAGCAGGAGCAGATGATCGGCCCGGCTGGGCCGCCGGAACTGGTACGGCGACCCGGCGACCTGCGACGCCGCCTCCTGCGACATGAATTCGATCGGGTACGCCCAGAGGAAGAACGGGAGCCGGCCATCGCGCGCCTTGTCGTAGCCCGGCGGCAGGTACAGCGTGCCGGAGAGCTGCGTCCCGTCGTCGCGCTGATAGGTGATCCGCTCTCCCTTCACGTCGGAGAAGAACGGCGCCGGATCGGCGAGATTCGTCAGGCGCGTGAGCTGGCGCGACCGCATGTCGCGCACGTAGTAGTCGGGGCGTTCGGTCGGAGACTCGCGCCGCACGACCACGCGCCGCGCCGCGGGATCCATCAGGCCGACCACGGCCTCGTAATGCGGCGGCGCGGACTGCCACAGCCGCTCCCGCTTCCCCGTGGCGATCTCCAGCCGGTCGAGGTACGGGCGGTCGCCAACCGTATCCCTGGAGGCGCCCGCGCCGGTCATGTAGTACCAGCGCCCGTCGGCGCTCGTGAGCGGCACGAAGCGGTCGACCGTCGCGTCGTACGTGAACATGAAGCTCCCCGGCGACGCGATCCGGTCCTCCGTGTTGTAGTCCCACAGCAGCCGCGGCATACCGCCGTTCGGCCGCGAAGGATCGATCACCCACGTCCGCGCCCGCGTCCGCTGCCAGCTGAAGTCGCTGAGCAGCGCGACCGTCGGGCTCATCCAGCTGATCCCCCCGAAGCGCATCTCCGTCTCGACGAACGGCTGGGGCTCGCCCGTGAACGGCGCCTTCAGCAGCGAGACGCGATCGCGCTTCGGCACCTGCTTGCGCGGATCGCCATCGTCCAGCGCCTGCACCAGCACCAGCGTCGCCGGCTCGTCGGCGCGCCAGGAGATGCTGCGGATGCCCGGCGACGTGGCGTCGCGCGCGCTCGGCTGCACCTCGAGCAGCGGCCGGTCATCGACCGTCCGCACCACCGTGCCGTCGAGCCCCCACACCTCGGTCTTCAGCGGGAAGTTGAACATCCCCACCTGATACGAGTACGGGCGATGGGTCTGCCTGACGAGCAGATACCGGCCGTCCGGAGACGCCAACGGCATCGCGTGCACCGCTGGCGCGCCAAGCGGCGTGACGCGGCCGTCCAGCGCAACGAGCACGAGCTGAGACGTGAAGTAGTGATCGAAGAGCGCCTCGTCGTGGGTGTCCTTGAGCAGATAGGTGTTCGTGCGCGTCGGCGCGGCGCGCCCGAACGACTCCTGGACGACCGGACCCGTCGGCGCGACGGGAGCCCTGGGCTCCTCACCGCGCCCGGTCGGGAAGAGCAGGCAGACGGCTGGCGCGTTCCCCGCGACCCAGCCGCAGCTTCCATTGACGTAGTTGATGCGCGGCTCCGTCAGGCGCTTCGCGGTGCCGGCCTCGACGTCGGCCACCCAGAGCGCGGCGCCCTCGGGCGTCGTCGCGGTGAAGAGGAAGTGCCCGCCGTCCCTGGACCAGCCGCCGGTCGCGGAAAGTCTCCCCGTGAGGCCGGGGGCGGCGATATCCCTGGCCGTCTTCGTGGCGACGTCGAAGACCTGCACGGCCATGCGCCCGGGCGTGATGACGAAGTAAGCGAGGCGCCGGTTGTCGCGGCTCCACTGCGGGTTCGTGATCCTGGCGCCATCCGGAATGGGAATCGTGACCTCGGCGCCGCCATCGACCGGTTTGAGCGACGCGGATCGCACGCCCTCGAGATCGATGCGATGCACCGGGCTGGTGACGAAGCGCCGGCCCGCGAGGTACAGCGTGGGCTCGGCGAGCTCGGCTATGGACGTCTCCGAAACATCCGACGTGGTGATGAGGAGCCAGCGCCGGTCATTGCTCAGCGATGCGACCGGCGGAGCGGGCGAGTCCAGGATCCTCGTGATGGCCTCGGGAGGGGTTCGGTATCCTCCCTGTGCCAGAACGGGGCCGCTGGCGGCGGCGAACAACAGGAGGGAGAGGAGCGGCGTCGTTACACGGCGCGCGACGGTGAAGCGCAGAGTCGTCATGAGTACCGCCGTTGGATGTCGCCCACAACGTAGGACCGACCGGGGCGGACGCGCCAGAGTGAACGCGATCAGCCCCCGCGCCTGAACGGGAGCGCAGGCCGTGACGCGTCATACCCCTCGAATGCATCCGCCACCCGCGACCCCATCGGCGGATCATTCCGCGCGCAGCGGCACGCGCGTGCCATCGAGGACGACGAGGGAGCCAGGCAGGCCGTCGGGGTGCTGCCGGTTCTCGTTCACGTGCGAGTGATGGATGAAGGTGCATGAAGAAGTACCACGACCTCGTGGAGTACGGAAAGGCGAGATCTACAGGATCGGGTCCGCGCCGGTCGGGGTCAGGACCGGTGGGGTCTGACCCCACTGTCGCCCACCGTCGAGTTTGACCCTACAGGTGTCGCCGCGGCGGCACCAGCACGCTTCCGAAAAGCAGCCCCGCCATCAGCGCCACCAGCGCGCTCAGCACCGCAACCCCTGTCTCCGCACCTAGCGCGTAGTTGCGCTCCATGAGCGACGACAGACCGCGGAACCCCACGCTGCCGGGTACCAGCAGCATGATCGCCGGCAGGCGCACCAGCGTCCCGGGTCGTCCTGCCACCCGGCCGTACAGGTTCGCGACCGCTGCCATCAGGAGGCTCGAGAAGAAGACCCCGCCCGCGATCGTCACGCCGCTCGGCGCGTCGAACCATGAACCGCTCACTCGCGTGAGCACGTAGCCCGCCATCGCGCTCGCCATGACGAGCGGCACGTCGCGACGCGCGGCGCGAAAGAGGATCGCAAAGGAATACGCGGCCACGATCGTGGCCACGACCTCCACGGCCGCGGGGAGGGAGCCTGCCGGCGACGCCTGCGGCGTCCAGCCGAGCGCAGAAGCGAACTGCGTGGCGGCGACACTTCCGAAGATCAGCTTGAGGAGCACCACCATGGCGCCCGCGAACCGGGTCGTGCCGGTCACGAGCTGCTTCGAGGCCAGCTCGGCCACCGCGGTAGTCAGCGAAAGACCGGGCATGAACACGATGAGCGCCGCGATCACGTCCGTCTGCACGGAGAGCGGCGCGACGAAGTGAGCGAATGCGGTGGCGAGGACCGTCGCAACCATCGCCGCAATCGCCTCGGAGGCCGCGGAGAGGTGCGGCCTCGTACGCGCGGCGACCGCGATGAGGCCCATGAGCAGTCCCAGCGCGCCGGCGACCGCGATGTCGAGCCAGCCCGTGCGCAAGAGTCCCGCGACGCCGGCGGACGCGAGCCCGAACGCGAGGACGGTCCGCCCCTGCTCCGCGCGCGACGGTTTCCGATCGAGTTCGCGAAAGCGTGCCGATGCCTCGACGACGCTCAGGCGCCCCGCCACGACGTCCTCGGCGATGGCGTCGAGCGCCACGAGGTCGGAGAGATCCGGATCCGCCGGCTCGAGGCGCAGCACGCGCGTCTGCTGGTTCGCGTTCGGGTCCGCGGCGTCGGCCAGTGAGAGCAGAAGGCCGGTGGGGCTCGACCAGATCTCGCACGCCACGCCGATGGCCTGCGCGGTGGACTTCACCGCGCCCTCGAGCCGTGCGGCCGAGACGCCCGCCAGGTGGAGCCGGCGGGCGAAGTCGGTAATGAAGTGGACGCGTTGGTCGGGCGTAGGCATTTCGCTGCCCCAAGATCACCCCGGACAGGGAGCCGCGGGAGGTTGGTCATCCCGAGGGAGCGTCAGCAACCGAGGGACCTGCTCACCCTGACCGGAGCGCGCTTCCGGCACACCCGAAGCAGTCCCTCGTCGCTGCCGCTCCGCGGGATGACAGACTCATTGCCCGTCCCCGGACGTTCGTGTATCTCCATGGACCGGCGACCGGGCTCTCACATCACGGGAGGTTCCAGTGACTCTTCGCGGCATTTGTTCGATAGGTGTGACGCTGCTGGGCAGCGCCGTGCTTGCCGGCGGCGTCCACGCTCAGGCCAGCCTGGCCCACGGACCGCCAAGAGGCACCCTGGTCATCGCGGGCGGCGGCCAGCTGGAGGGCACCGGCATCATCGAGCGCTTCATCGAGCTTGGCGGAGGCGCCGACACGGGCCGGTTCGTGATCGTGCCGACCGCCGGGGGCAATCGGGACACCAGCGGGAACGTCCGGTCCTACAATGCCGAGCAGGTGCTCCGGTCGTGGAAGAGCCGCGGGTTGAGGAATGTCACGATGCTCCACACGCACGACCGCTCCATCGCCGACACCGAAGAATTCGTGAAGGAGCTGCGCCAGGCCACCGCGGTCTGGTTCAATGGCGGGCGACAGTGGAACATCGTGGACTCATACGCCGGCACGCGCACGTATGACGAATTCCACAAGGTGCTGGCGCGTGGCGGTGTGATCGGGGGCAGCTCGGCCGGCGCGACGATACAGGGTTCGTATCTCGTGAGAGGCGACACGAAGGGTCCCCAGATCGTGATGACCGAAGAGAAGGAACATCAACGCGGCTTCGAATTCCTGCGCCGCACGGCGATCGATCAGCACATCGACGCGCGCAGCCGCTGGGACGACATCATCCCGGTGATCAGGCAGTTCCCGGAGATGCTCGGGCTCGGCCTTTCCGAGGGAACGGCGATCGTGGTCAGCGGCGACACGCTCGAGGTCGTCGGGAGGTTCATGGTCGCGGTGCACGATAACACACGGGTCTATCAGCCGTGGGAGAAGCCGTACTTCGTGCTCGCGCCGGGGGCGCGTTACGACATGAGCGCGCGCCGCGCCGTGCCGCCTCGCCCGCGCCGGAGATGACATACCTATCGGCTTCGATTCGAGATGCGCTTCCTGCACGACCGGCCACCGACCCGCACACCAGAAGCGGACGGCGTGGTCGCCCGCTCCCATCATCCCCCCGATGCCCGATGCGCCACGCCATACGGATCACGCCCTTCGCGCTCGTCGGTTCACTTGCCTGCACCGCCGCAGCGCCGTCGCCGCCGTCCACTCTGGCTCCCGATCAGGGACGCCGCGTCGTTGCCCGCAACGGCGTCGTCACATCGGCGCATCCGCTGGCCAGCGAGGCCGGACTCGCCATGCTGCAGCAGGGCGGCAACGCGATCGACGCCGCGGTGGCGGCTGCCTTCGCCATCGGCGTGGTCGAGCCGCAGATGTCGGGCGTGGGAGGAGGTGGTGCGCTCCTGGCCTGGTTTCAGGGACAACGGCGCGCGGAGTTTCTCGACTTCTACGCCGCCCAACCAGCGGCCACGTTCCGTGCCGCGCGCGCCTTGGGTCGCGACTCCACCACGCCCCTTCGCATCGTAGGCGTTCCCGGTCTCACGGCGGGACTCCTCGAGGCCCATGCGCGCTATGGCCGGCTGGCACGCGAGCGCGTCCTCGCCCCAGCCATCCGTATCGCCGAGGAAGGCTTCCCCGTGTATCAGGTGCTCGGCGAATTCATCGCCCGCGACTCCGTGCGCCTGACGCGCGATCCGGTGGCACGCGCGCTCTTTTTCCCGGGCGGTCGTCCGCTGGGCGGTGGAGAGATGCTGCGCAATCCGGACCTCGCCGCGGTGCTGCGCCGCATCGCCGAAGCGGGACGCGCGGGGTTCTACGAGGGTGAAGCCGCCCGCGCGCTCGTCGCGCGCATGAACGCGGGTGGACATCCGGTCACGATGGCGGACCTGGCCGCGTACCAGCCCACCTGGCGCCGTCCGCTCTGCACCGACTATCGCGGTCGCGTGGTGCTCTCCGCGCCGCCGCCTGAGGGTGGCATGCAGGTCCTGCACACGCTGGAGCTCATGGAGCGCCACGACCTCGCCGCGTTAGGCCTGCCGACGACGTCGGCGCGCGCGTTCGACGTGATGACCTCCGCCATGCGAGTGGGACAGTTGGGCGCGCGGGCGAGCGACGACCCGCGCTGGGCCGCGGTACCCGCACGAGGCGTGGTGTCGGCGGACTTCGCCGCGGGTTGGAGCAATGCGGTCGGTACCGGGCGCGCGGCGGATTCCCTGAGGCCACGCGATGCGCGTCCCTTCGACCAGGCCGTCGCGGCGGCGTGCAACGCGTTCGAACCGTGGACGTCGGCGGCGCCGGCAGTGTCGTCACCGCGTGAGGACGACGGCAGCCTCGGGGGCGAGACTACGCACATCTCCGTCGTCGATCGCGATGGTAACGCCGTTGCGGTCACCGTCACGAACAGCTCCGGCTTCGGAGCCGGTGTGGTCGTGCAGGGATTCCTGCTGAACGACTCCGGATTCCTCTTTCGGGCCGCGGATTTTGCCAACGACCAGGCGCCGGCGTGGCGCACCCGGACCACGACGATCGCTCCGACGATCCTGCTGCGGAACGGGAGCCCCGAACTGGTCGTCGGGTCGCCGGGCGGCGGTCGCATCCCCCTCGCGATGGCGCAGGTGATCTCCTACGTGGTGGACTACGGGCTCGATCCGCTCGAGGCGATCCGCATGCCGCGGATCTACCCGGCGGCGGCGAACCGCCGCGTCGAGCTCGAGAACGGATTCCCGCCGGAGATCCTCGCGGCGGCGCGCGGGATGGGCTACCTGCCGGTGCCGCAGGGCTTCGGCTACGCGCGGCTGTACGTGATCGCGCGACGCGGCGACCGGTGGATCGGCGCCGCGGACCCGCGTCACGACGGGCAGGCCCGCGGCTACTGAAGCGCCCCGTGCGGCGCCCGGTGGCCCGGCTCAGTCTTCGTCGCAGTGGAGCAGATCGCCCGCTGCTCCAGGAGGCGATCGAGCGTCACCTGGATCGCCCTCGCTACACCACGAGCGCCTGCTCGTCCTCGAGCTCCGCGCCGCGCCGGAAGATCTCCGCCAGCGCCATGAGCGCGAGCGCCACGAAGGCCAGTGGCACGTTGAAGTGGAGCCCGTTGGACACGGAGATCCACTCGTTCGAAGCCCCCTCGCCCACGGCGAGGGAGGTGTTGAATACGGAAGGCTGCCCGCGGGCAGCCTGAGACTGGCTCGCCTCGTCGAGTTCCAGCATGGCAGGCCCCCAGGTGGTGCCAACCCCCGACTCGGCATCCCGCAGCCTGACCGGGACCTCGAGCCCGATGGTCCACTCCGGATTGCTGCTCCCGACAGCTGCCGGAACGGAGCGGCGGACAGGAGGCCCGCGGTCGCTCGCATGATCTTCACCTCCGTTCAAGCCGGCACCAGCTCGGGAACGCTCTCGGTCTCGCCTTGCGTGAGCGAGCGGATCCAGCTCTCCTCGAGGCCTCCGGGGCCGAACAGCTCCAGCGCCAGGTGCTCGCCCAGCTTCCGGTAGCTCTCCCACTGCGCCTCCGCGAAGAACTGGTCGCCCGTCGACTCGTGCGGGAAGTCGGGATGTTCCGTGTGGTAGCGCAGCACGTCGATCGGCTCGTCACCGTCGAGTGAGGGCTTCACGTAGAGCAGCCACCCCGCCTCCGTCAGCCCGTCGGGTCGCCCGGCGCCGTACTCGACGCGCGCGAGGGCCGCATGCTTGAGCGAGAGCCCCTCTCTCGCATCGTCCACGACGAAGCGCGAGCTCCCGTTGTAGCGTTCCGGGAGTGGCTCGACGGAGCGCCGCCCGCGGCGCAGCGCATCGAGAGAGCCCAGGCAGTCGGGGAGTCGCGGTCCGTTCCACGCGGCGAGATCGTCGTCGGAGAGGAACGTGATCTCCGCGTCGAGATCGGTGCGCGCCTTGCGCACGAGATTGGCCAGGCCGTCGAATTGGTAGTCGCAGTCCTCCTCGTTGTCGCACACGATGATGAACGGGAGACGCCGGCGCAGCAGCTCGTAGCCGCCGAGGTTTTCGAAGTGACCGCCGTCGGTGAGGTACCACTCCCGGCGCGCAACACCCGGAAAGCGGGCCAGCCACTCGTCGAGGAGCGCGGACTGCACCGCGAGGAGCCGGCGCAGCATGATCAGCGCGAGATGCACCGAGCTGCGCGCCGTCTGGCCGAACCGCAGATCGGGGTCGACGCCGCTCAGCCACCAGTAGCCGAGTCGCACGTTGAAGAAACCGAGCAGCAGGCTGAGCGCGATGTTGGTGCGGGCGCCGAGGCCGGTGCTCACGGCGCCGCCGGAGATCGCGATCCACTGTCCCACGTCGAGGAGCTCGGGCTTCGCAACGCCGGCAAAGACCCGGAACGGCGCGTTCGCCGCCTCGGATCCCGTCCGGCGCCCCCGCTTGGTCCGGAAGGACCCGGTCGCGACGCCGACGGTCCCCTTCCACAGACCCTGCGCCACGTCTGACGCGGCGTGCTGGAAGCGCTCGAGGGCGCTCTCCTTCGGCCGTTCACTCCACAGCGCATGGTCGGTCGTGCCCACGGATATGCCCGCGGGACCGATGGCCATCCCGGTCCCCTTGCGATCGCGCTGCTGCACCTGCGAGCGGCCGCTCACGGTCTCGTTCACGGTCACGTTGATCAGATGGATCGGCCCGCCCCAACGCGAGGGATCGTACTCCTCGAGCGTCATGCCGTCGCCCGGGTGCGGGTCGGTGACGGCGGGACGATTCTCGCCTTCACCCGATCGCGCGGGGTTGGAGGCCCCGAGATAGGCTCGGCGGAGCCTCGCTTCGTAGAGTGCGTGCAGGGTCGACCGGTTGATGAATGACCAGACCCGGCTCACCGCGATCACCAGCACCATGCTGACGGCGAACAGGACGGCGAGCGGGCCGAACCAGCCATCCGGTGGCACGAGCGACGACGCGCCTGCCGCGCCGGAGCGCACCATCAGGTGCGGCACCGCGGCCACGATCCCGAGCAGGCCGACGATCAGGAGCACAGCACCGGCGTAGAGCAGCACGCGTGTGGGTATCGCCGGGCGTTCGTTGGCTCGGACCCGCGTGGCGAGTTGCAGTATCTGCTTGCGCAGCAGTCCTCCCGCGGCGGCGACGCCGGCCATGAGGCTCGGGCCCCGGAGATCCTGCAGCGACGCGAGCCACTGGCCGATCGAATCGACGACGCCGATAGCCAGCAGCACCCCGATCACGACGAGCGCGCGCATGAGGCCACGGGTGAGGTGGCGCCGCTGTCGGTGCGGTTGGCCGATTCCCGTGAAGAGGCCAAGGGCGAAGCGCAGCATCGTCAGGGTGGCGAGGATGCCGGCGATGACGATCACCCACTCGGCAGTCCCGAGCGGGCCGGCTCCGGAGTCGCGGGCGGTCCCGAGGAGGATCCCTGCCGCGGCGACGAACCCGACGACCGGAGCGAACCACTTGGCGGCCGTGACCCCGATGCCGTCGGACTGCGGGTTGTCGCGCACGAGCCAGTAGGCCCAGCCGGGAGGGACGGCGAGCACGAGGAAGGCGATGGCGCCCGCGAGGAGATACGGGCTGAGGGCTGCGACCGGGGCCGGAAGGCTCGACAGAGCGACCCAGCGGGAGAGTCCATCGAGGCTCGCGAAGCGGATCATCGTCGCGCCGGCAAGGAGTACCAGGGCCAGGAGAACGAGCACCACGATGACCGCGACCCAGTTGCGCAGGGCGACCGCGGCCGCGGCGAGGACGTCCCCGGACCCGTTAGGCGAGAGATACCGGCCGTTCTCGCGGAGGTAGCGGATAGCCGGCGCGGCCGGATCGCGCAGGATGCGGTCGGCGAGGTCGTCGGGGATCGCACCCTGCTTCTTCGCCCTGGCCGCCTCGCGCTGCAGCAGGTGGCCGAAGAACCCGCCGAAGTAGCCGCCACCGGACACGGTGGAGAGGTAGTCGATGCTCCTCACCAGTCCGCGGCGGGCCAGTCCCTGGAAGAACCCCAGCGAGAGCGTCGCGCTTCGAATCCCACCGCCGGACAGCGCCATGCCGAGCCACGGCTCGCGTTCGGGGTGGCGCCACTCGGCGTCACGGAGCTGGTCGGGGTAGAGGGTTGCCTGCTGGACGGGGTCGAGGACCCGTTCGGTGTAGGCGTCCATGTGCCATCCCGCGGGAAGGGCCTGGTAGACCGGGCCTTCGCTCTTCGTTCGGTACGCAAGAACGACCGAGGCCCACGCATCAGTTCAGGATGCGACGCTTCGGAGCAAAGCACCGACACGTCATGTGAAGTCGTGATACATGGCGTAACCTTTTGGCGCTTTTTTCGCAGAAATGGGGGTCAGAGTCGGACCTCTGACCCCCATCCCTTCCCGTTTCCGGAGGCTACGGCCGGCCGTAGGGCGTGGGGTCGAGGATCTCCGGCGTCCCGTCTCTATCGTTATCCTCCCAGCCGAAGAGCGCGGGCGCGGTGATGAAGGGGGTGAACGGTCTGTAGGTCCCGCACGTCGGCGTCCAGCTGTGCGCCCATCCCCAGTGGTGGGCGATCTCGTGGTGATACGTGGCGTTGGCGATCGACTGGACCTGCGACGCCGTGACGATCGAGGTGAACGTGCCGAAGTTGCCCATGTACGCGAACCAGGGCCGGTACGTGCTGGGCGACGCAAAGCCGCCCTCGGGGCGCGCGGGATCGATGTTGACCACGGCCAGGAAATCGACCCCCGCCGTGTCGACACCTTGCACCGAGAGATCCTCGATCACCGCATCACGCTCGCGGGGATCGGCGACGTCCGGACGGGCGAGCATCACGTTCGTGAACTCGAAACGGACGATGGGGGAGGCGTACCCCCGGCTCGCCGCGAAATCGGCGTGCTGCTGATTGATCACCCGCTGTGCCTCGACCAGGTGGGGCAGCTCCGCGGATGTGAATCGCGTGGGCCACTCGAGCACGACGGTCAGGACCTTGAACGTGCCCGCGGGAGGCACCTGCACGATCTTCATGTACGCCGACGAACCTTCGTGCGTGGTGGCAAAGCCGGTTCCGTCGCGCGACATGTGCATCACGTGCATCCGCCGCGCGCCGGGCGTGGCGCCCGGCAGGTACGCGACCGTGGTGAGGTAGCCGACGCCCGAGCAGTTGTTGGCGAGCGGATCGTTGAAGATCGCGGGTTGTGGCACGGACACGTTGAACTCGCCCTGGTAGGCGTGGCGGACACGCGTCGCAACGGGATCCAGTGGTGGCAGACCCTTGGGCGGCGTGCCCGTGGGGTCGCTTCCGCAGGCCGCCAGGATGAGCAGGGCGAAGAGGCATCCGACGTGTGTCGTCATCCTGCCACCCCCTCATGATGTGGTCGCTTGCTCCGGCGCTCGGACTGGCGCTAGGATCACCAGTCATCACGCAACGGAGCCGCCATGTACCTCGTGCGCGAGATCATGTACTGCAAGCCGGGCAAGGTCCGGCCGATGGTCGAGAAGTTCCTCGCGATGAACAAGATGGCCGATCGGATCGGCATGCCGAAGATGCGGGTGATGACCGACTTCGTGGCCGACCGGTACTGGACGATCGTGGCCGAGATGGAGGTGGAGAGCGTCGATGCCTTCGAGAGAATGAACTCGTCTCCGCAGGGGTCTCCGGACGACCTGAAGGAGATGGAGAACCTCATGAAGGGATACCACGACCTCGTGGAGTACGGGAAGCGGGAGATCTACAAGATCGAGTCCTGAGCCCTGCGCAGAATGAGGGTCAGAGTCGCATTTCCCGTAATGGGGGTCAGAGTCGCATTTCCCGTAATGGGGGTCAGAGTCGCATTTCCAGGAGGATCAGCCCCGCACCAGCGGGGGACGGCGAAGCCCGTGCCCCGTGGCCCGCTCGAACGCATGCGCGAGCTGCAGCACGCTCCAGTCGTCCCGGTGGCGTCCCACGATCTGGAGTCCCACGGGCAGCCCGCCCCGCGTGAAACCGGCCGGTACCGAGATCGCCGGATTCGCCATGAACGTCACGTACCAGCAGCTCCGCATCCAGTCGATGTACGTCTCCATCGGGACACCCGCCACGGACGTGGGCCAGGCGATCGTCACGTCGAAGGGCTCGACCTGCGTTACCGGGAGCACGAAGTAGTCGTAGCGCGTGAAGAAGTCCTGCACCTGCGCGTACAGCCGGCTCTGCAGCGCAAGCGCGCGCGCCACGTCGGCCGAAGTCTGCCGCTCGGCTTCGCGGATCTCCCAGTGAATCGTGTCCTTGATCCACTCGGGGCGTTCCCGCGCCATCGCGGCATAGCCGCTGTGATACGACAGGTGGCGCAGCGTGGCGAATGCCTCGTCGACGCCGGTGAAGTCGGGTTCCGCCTCTTCGACCACGCAGCCTAACGATTCGAAGCTCCGACGATTCTCCCCGATCACCCGACGGATCTCCGGCTCGAAGGGAATGCCGCCGAGCCCGGTGTACCAGGCCACGCGAGTTCCTCTGAAGTCGCGATCGAGGCGACCGGCAAAGCGCGCGGGATCGTCCATCAGAGCCATCGGACTGCGGGTATCGGGGGTCGCGAGTACGCTCAAGAAGAGCGCGACATCGGCCACCGATCGCGCCATCGGGCCGCTCGTCGACAGCGGCGACCACGTGCCCCGCCCCACGCTCACGCGCCCGGGCGACGGGCGGAAGCCGACGACGTTGCAGAACGCCGCCGGGTTGCGGAGCGATCCACCCGTATCGCTGCCATCGGCGATGGGCACCATGCCGCACGCGAGCGCCACCGCCGCGCCGCCGCTGCTGCCGCCGCAGCTTCGCGTCGGGTCGTACGGATTCCTCGTCGCGCCGAAGATGGTGTTGAACGTATGCGACCCTGCCCCGAACTCGGGCGTGTTGGTCTTGCCGAGGGTAAGCGCGCCGGCGTTCCGGATGAGCGTGATGATCGGGGCATCCGCGTCAGGCACCTGGTCGCGGAAGAACGGCGATCCCATGGTCGTGCGGATCCCCTTCGTGGCGACCAGGTCCTTGTGCGCGATAGGAAGTCCGTGCAGCGGCCCGCGCGCGCTCCCCCGGGCGAGCTCCTCGTCGGCGGCCGCGGCGTCGGCCATGGCGCGATCGGCCACGAGCGTCACGATGGCGTTGACCGACGGGTTGACGCGCTCGATCTGCGCCAGGTGCGCCTGCATCACCTCGCGCGCCGAGATTCTGCGGGCCCGGATCATGGCGGCGAGCTCGACGGCCGACGTGAAGCAGATGTCGGCGGCTCCCTGTGAAGGGCCGGCGCCAGCCGGCGCCTTCAGCCAGCGCCCCGCTGCTTCCACCGACGAAGGGGCGCCGAGCGCCGCCGCGCCGAGCCAGCGGCCGAAGTCCCTCCGAGTGATGTCCGTGTTCGACGCCGGGGAGGCTTCGCGGCTGTCGTCAGGCTGACCCGTCTCGCTTTCACACATGGCAGCTGTTGAAACCGTGGTCGGAGTCGAATGTCCGCATCGCAGCTGGAGAGAGGTCAGGCTCGACCCGAACTTCGAGTCCGACCCCAATCTCCCGCAATATCTCCGGTCTCTCCTTTATTGCGCGCGCAGCGGCACGCGCACGAGGAGCGCACCGTTCACCCCCGCCGGTCGAACCTCGATCCGCCAGACACCGGGCGCGGGCGGCGTGAACTCGAAGTCGTAGGTCTCGCCCATCGCCACGATCTGACGCGCCAGTCGCGGCCGCCGCGCCTCCGGCGGCAGATCGGCTCCGTCCTTGGCCACCGGCGTCCACTGAACGACCAGCGTGTCGCGAACGTTCGCGTTCACACTGTCCGGGCGTGCGGTCAGCCAGACCGTCGCGTTGGGGTTGACGGCCGTGAGGCTGATGAACCGCAGCCGCGCCGGCCGGCCGGCGCGCAATCTGACGGTGTCCGGATTCACCCGGCCGTTGATCTACAGCATGGCGCCGTCGACCGGAGTCGTGCGCGTTGCCTTCATGAAGAAGACGTGATCGTCCGCGCCCATCTCGCGCGCGCGGTCCAGCACGACGAGGGAGCCGACGAGTCCGGCCGCATGCTGCCGGATCTCGTTCACGTGCGAGTGATAGATGAACGTGCCGGCGCGTGGCGGCGTGAAACGCACCTCGAAGGAATCACGCGGGGCGATGATCGGCGTGACACGTCCATCGGAGCCGCCGAATCCGGCGACGCCGTCGTAATAGCTCTCGAGCTCGATCCCGTGCCAGTGCACCGCGGTCGGCTCGCGCAACGTATTCACGACCGTGATCGACACCGGCTCGCCCCGCGCAAGCACGATGGGCGGACTGAATCCCGGGCCGGCTTCGGTCACCGCTCCGCCGCGCGCTTCGAGACGGAAGCGCAGTGATGGCAGCGTGTCGGGGAAGCCGGGATCCTGCACCGCGACCAGGCGCAGCTGTCGCCGTCCTGGTTCCGGTTCGGCGATGCGCTCACCCGGACGCGGGCGCACCGTCACACCCATGACCAGACCCGCCATTCCCATCGTGGCGTGATTCGAGGATCCGTCAGCGGCGTGCGAGGCATGCGCCCCTTCCCCCGCGAGCGCGGCCAACGACGGGGACTGGAGCAGTCTTGGCGGGACGAGATGCAGCGCGAAATGACAGTGCGCGAGCCAGTTCCCGGCGCGCTCCGGCACCCACGTGATCGTCATGCGCGAGAACCCCGGCATGCGTTCCGTGACCACCATTCTGCCGGCTCGCTCCTGTCCGTCCCTGGGCGGGAGGACGGAGGCGTACTCATCGACGCGGAAATAGAATCCGTGGAGATGGACCGGGTGCACGTCGGCGTTCAGGTTGATGATGCGCCAGCGGAGCGAGTCGCCCACGGTCGCGGTGATCCGTTCGGTGTGCGGCCAGCTCAGACCGTTGATGGCGAAGATGCTGCGTTCGAGCACCGGGCGGCCGGCCGCGGCCGAGTCGATCGACCAGAGCAGGACGAGCACCCGCTCGTCAGGTCGGATGGTCGCGCCGACCGAGTCGACCACCACGGCACCGGCGAGCAGCCCGTGGATCTGCAGGGCCTGCGACAGGACATCGGTTCCGGCGGCACGGTAGAAGAAGTTGCCGGGCGTTCGCGCCGTGAAGCGCAATTCGCCCGTGCCTCCCGGTGGGATGACGACGGAGTCAGGGCGCGCCGCGCCGGGCTGCTGTGTCAGGCCGGGCACCTCGAACCGGAGCGTGTCCGGGACGTCGGTGTTGCGCACGGTCAGTCGCACTTCGGTGCCCGCAGGCACGCGAATGAGTGGGCCGGGGATGACGGGCGACTTGCCGGGTTCGGCGAACGCCGTGGTTTCGCGCCCCGGGAGCGAGTCGCCATCGGGGAACCACATCACGCGCCGTGCCTCCAGCGTGAGGCTGACGACCCCATCGCGCGTGGTGCCGGCGGCGTCGGTGTTCGGATTTGGCGATGCGACGGGGAGTGACGGAGTGGGGTTGGACGAGACGATGAAGGCTGCGCCTAACATCGCGAGAGCGACGCGCATATGGCTCCGGAGGGGGACCTGGTGGGGACGAAACCCCCTACAAGGTACCGGAGCGAGCCGGGCTCAGCCAGAACGCGACCGGAGAGGACAGAAGACGGCCAGCGCGCGGGCGGCGTATCCGCTGGGGCCTCCACGTTCCGGGTCGATCGCGGATCTCTCCCCAACCGGCTACTGCCGGCCCACCTCCGCCACCGAGATGTCGCTCTGGCGATCGTTGATGCTGAAGAAGAACCGCACGCCGTCACTGCCGAAATTCGCGCGGTACGATTGCCGGCCCGGATCGTCGAACCGCACCAGGAGCCGCGGGCGCCCGCCGGTCGCAGGAATGTCCCAGAACGACGCGCGCCCCTGTCGGTCGTGGGACTTGAAGAAGATGCGTCGGCCGTCGGGGCTCCAGGTCGGATCCCCTACCAGAGGATCGTTCACGGTATCCCGCACGGCGTAGAGCACGCGGGGATCGCCGCCATGGGCGGGGACGAGCTCGAGACGCT
>DATIGO010000148.1:0-7100 GCA_035454665.1 Gemmatimonadaceae bacterium
TCCCGGATGAGCGACTCCACGCGGGACGGGTCGTAGTCGCCGACCGCCACCACCGCCATGAGATCCGGGCGATACCAGTCGTTGTAGAAGCGCCGGAGCGGCGCCGGGTTGGCTCCCTTCAGGACCGTCGTGTCACCGATCGGCAGCCGCTCCGCATAACGAGATCCACGGAAGAGCACCGGAAACTGCTGGTCCCGGATGCGCGCGTCGGCGCCCAGCCCTGAGCGCCATTCCTCCATCACGACGCCACGCTCCTTCACCACCTCGAGCGAGTCGAAGAGCGCCCCGGAGGCCCAGTCCTCCAGCACGTCGAAGCTCCGCTCCACGAGCCCCGGCTTGTCGGTCGGGACCGGAAGGATGTAGACCGTCTCGTCGAAGCTCGTGTAGGCGTTGAGGTCCGCGCCGAAGCGCACCCCGATGGACTCGAGATACGAGACGATGTCGTTCTTCTCGAAGCGGCGCGTGCCGTTGAACAGCATGTGCTCGACGAAGTGCGCCAGGCCCTTCTGATCCTCGTCCTCGAGGACTGAGCCCGCGTTCACCACCAGCCGCAGCTCCAGCCGGTTCTCCGGCCGCGCGTTGCGGCGGATGTAGTAGCGGAGCCCATTGGGCAGCGTGCCCTCGCGGACCGCGGTGTCGAGCGGGATCCTGGCGGACGCGGCAGCGCCGGCCTCCTGGCCCGCGAGCGGCTGGCCGAGCGGGAGGAGGAACGCGGCCAGGGCCAGAGCCGGTGCACGGGGGCGGACGAACGGGATCATGGCGACTCAACTCGGAAGATCTGACCCTGCAAGATAGAACCCTCCCCCGCCGCGCGCGCCGGGCCGGGGACGGATCGTCGGAAATGCGGAGCGGCCCGGGGAAGGACCCGGACCGCCCGAATAGGCTCCCCTCCGGCGTGGAAGTCTACTGCGCCGGCTCCTGGACCGTGGCCTTCACCACCGGCTTGAACAGCAGGCCGTTCTGCTGGAGTGAAGTGCCGCGCATGATGAACGACTCGCCCACGTCGAAGTCGATCAGGAGATTCGTCGTCGAGCCGTCTTCGACGCTCACAGGCTCGTTCAGCAGGATCTTGATCCCCGTGTGTCCCGCCGAGGGGAAGAGAATCGACGGGCTCGAGGTGCCTGTGAGGATCGTGCCGTCCTTCAGCGTGATGCTCGACTGATCCACGTCCAGGATCAACCGCAAGCTCCGGTAGTCGCCGGCCAGAAGCGTCGACTGCCCGAGGTTCGCCGTGTTCCCGCCGCGAAGCGTGAGCAGATCGAAGCTGGCGTTCGGCTCGGCGATCGTGACCCAGCCGCCTTCCTCGGCCGCCGCCTCGTCGACCACCGCTGCCTCGGACTCCGTGGTCTCCGTTAGCCGGGCGTCGATGCGCACCACGAAGGCGTCCACCGATTCGACCTCGTCGAAGGGGAACGGCGCGTCCGTGAGCCGCACGACGACCACGCCCTGTCCCGCCGGAATCCGGTTCGAGGTCGGTGCCCCGTCGGAGCATCCGCCCATTGCTCCCGCACCGACCAACACCCCCGTCACGCCTGCCGCCACTGCGCGGAAAGATCGCATGAGCCTCCTCCTGCTCGAATGATCCGGTCGCGAGCTGATATGCTCGGACTTTCCGGGCCCGGCTGCTGTGCGCGGCGTCACGGCGTGCACAGGCGGGGCGCGCGGCCCATTCCCCTCCGGTGCGCGGGTGACGATCGTTCGCGCCATGCCGAACCGCCCGATCAGCGCCCTCGTTCCCGTCGCGATGTTCCTGGCGCTCGTGCCGGTCACGCTCCCCGTACCGGGGCTGAACGAGCTGGTGGCGCTCCGCTTCGGCGTCAGCGAGGGGGCCGCCCACGCCTTCATGACCGTGAACATGCTCGCCGGCGTGGTCGCGATCCCCACGGTCATGCGGCTGCTGCATCGCCTTCCCGACGTGCGCCGATGGCTCGTCGCCCTGTTCGCCGTCGACGCGCTCGCATTCCTGGGCATGCACCTGGCGGACTCCTTCGGCGTGCTGCTCGCCTTCCGCATCGTGGACGGCGCGGTGCACCTGCCCGTGGTGACGCTGCTCATGGTGATCGCGAATCGCCTCGCCGGGGATCGTCGCGGTGCCTCGCTGGGCGCGCTGGCGTCGGCGCTCATGCTGGGGGTGACGGTCGGTTCGCCGCTCGGGGGATGGCTGGTGGGGCGCGGCGGCTCCAGCGTGTTCGTCACCGGCGCCGCGCTGTTCGTGGCCGGCGCCCTCCTGTGCGCGCTCCTCCCGGACGCGAAGGCCGACACCGCGGGCCGGCGCTCCTATCACTGGAACCGCCGCGCGATCGAGACGTGGGTCCCGTTAGGTTGTGCCTTCCTGGACCGGTTCAGCATCGGGATCTTCGTCTCCACCTTCACGCTCTTCCTGGCGCGCGAGCACGCGATCTCTCCCGAGTCCCGCGGCGTGCTCGTGGCGCTCTTCATGATCCCGTTCGCGATTCTCTGCTATCCGGTGGGGCGCCTCGCGGAGCGGCGCGGCTGGCTGGTTCCCATCGTCGCCGGCACCATCGCGTTCGGACTGGTTTACGCGAGCTATGGCGTGGTGCCGCGAACGTTCCTTCCCGTAGTCATGGTGCTGTCGGGTGTCTCGAGCGCCTTCCTCTTCACCCCCAGCCTGCTGCTCGTGTCCGATCTCGTGAAGCGCGGCAACGGTGAAGGGCTCTTCGGGGCCTTTCAGGTCGCGGGCTCCCTGGGATTCCTCGGTGGCCCGATCGCCGGCGGCGTGCTCGTGACGCTGACCGCGGGTGGCGATGGACGGCCCGCCTACGAGGCCATCTTCGCGGGCGTCGGGGCGCTCGCCGTGGTGCTGGCCGCGGGATCGTGGGTGATTCTCCGGCGGGTGGCTGAAGAGATGCGCGGCGTCACCGCCTGGCCGCCGGGTGCTCGCCCCACGAGTCCGACCTGAGCGAACACCGAGTGGCCCCGTCGAGCTGAAGCCCCGGATGTCGGGATCCCGACATCCGGGGCTTCGCAATCCGGCCCGGCAGCGTGACGGTCTCTACTGACGGGGGCGGCAGGTACTGGCAACACCGGCGTTGCCCACGGACCAGATCTCGACCCGCCGGTTCACCCGGTGCTCCGCACGGGACCGCGTCGGACGGTCCGCGTTGTCGTCGAGCAGGAGGCACTGCTCGCCGAACCCCTTGGCGCCGATCCGCGCGGCGGCAATGCCGCCCCGCGTGAGGTAATCCACCACCGCCTGCGCGCGCCGCGTGGAGAGCGCATCGTTGTATTCGCCGCTCCCGAACGGGTCGGTATGACCTTCCACGGCGACCGTCAGATCGGCGCGCTGCGTGAGCGTGCGGACGATGCCATCGAGCGTGTCGCGACCGGCCTGCGTCAGCGTCGCACGGTTGAAGTCGAAGTGCACCCAGTTCATCCGAACGAGGAGCTCCTGCGCCGTCACCGCAACCGTGGCGGAACCGGTGAGGCCCGAACCGTCGGTGCAGGTGAAAGTGATGGTATGCGCACCGCCGGAGAGCTGACGGGTGACGGATCCACCCGTTCCAATGTCGCCGTCACGACTGCTGCGCCAGCGCGCACTGCCTGTCACGTCGCCCTGCTCGGGGTCACGGCAGGATCCTGTCAGCGTGGCCATGCCGCTGAGCGACGCGCCGGCGGCCGGCGAGCTGATCGTGGCGACGGGCGCCTGGTTAGGCGGCGGAGCAGGCGGCGCGGGCGGGGGAGGCGGCTCGGCGGCCGGAGGCGGCGGTGGAGGCGGCGCGACGGGCCGGTCGAAGCAGGTCCCCTTCAGCATGCGACCGATGCCCAGGCGGAAGCCGATGTTCGTCGCCTCGCCATCGAGCGCCGTCGTGCTCCCGGTGAAGTTCGGCGACGGGTTGTAGTCCAGCGGCACGTCGAAACGGAGACTCCACGCCTCGTTCAGGCAGAACTTGAGTCCGGCGAGCACCGTGAGGGCATCCTCGTACTCGTTGCCCGCGGTCGCCGCACCCACCTGCCGCGTGCGCCCCTCGAAGACATTGAGCTGATACCCCGCCCCGAGGAGCAGCTGCGCCTTCTGGCCGAGGGGGATTCCATACACCAGCCGCGCGGCGACCGGTCGGTACGTTACCGACTGGGATCCGCCGGCGAAGTTCCAATCGGTGCTGGCGATCTGAATGTCCCCTTCGACCGCGAGATTCCTGAGCAGGAGATAGATCGACAGGCGGGCCCCGATCCCAGTGGTGTTGTCGAGCTCGAGTTCCTGGTCGAAGCGGGTGTGCTGGCCGAACAACCCGATTTCGGTGGCGACCGGCCGCTGCGCGGCCGCGGTCGAACCGAGAAGGGATGCGCCAACGAGAGCGGACAGCGTGCCCGCAACTCGAATTCCGCGCATGGGTGCACCTCTGGGGAGTAGGGGAGGCTGACGTGAGCGCGATTGCATCCGTGAGGCTGACGGTTCCGTCCGCCAGGTCTCAGGCGACCCCAAGATAACGGCCTCCCCGGGAGGGTAACAGCGGGATCCCCTGTAGGTGTAATGCGCGAACGCCTGACGCGGCGTGATGGGCCTCCGTTCTCGCGGCGTGCCGGACACAGCGACCGCCCAGGGCAGCGCGGCGCCGCGCGCTCCCGGTCAGAGATCCCGCGCGAGAGCGCGATGGAGCTCCCGCTCCACCTCCTCGAGGCGGGTCCCGATTTCGACCGGTGCGTTGCGCCGCGCGGGTGCCGGCTCGGCCTCCTGGTGATAGTGGATCAGCGCCCCCGGGTCCTTGAGGACATGCCCCGTGAGCACCGCCACCACGCGCGCGCCGGGCGCAATGATGCCGCGTCGTCGCGCCTGACGAATGCCTGCCACGCTCGCAGCGCTCGCCGGCTCGCAACCGATGCCGGCCGCGTCGACCACGGCCTTCGCTTCGAATATTTCGTCGTCACTCACCGCGAGCACCCGGCCGTCGGTGGTCCGAATCGCCGCGACCGCGCGGTCCCACGACGCCGGATCGCCGATGCGAATCGCGGTCGCCACCGTCTCCGCCGCAACGCGATAGCGCTCCGCGAATCCTTCCTCGTAGCTCTGGTAGAAGGGCGCCGCTCCCGCGGCCTGCACCGCCAGGAGCCGCGGCATCGTCGTGATCAGGTCGCTCCCGAGGGCCTCGTGAAGCGCCTTTCCGAACGCCGCGGTGTTGCCGAGGTTCCCCGCCGGCAGAGCGATCCAGTCGGGCGGGTTCCAGCCGAGCTGCTGCAGCAGCTCCAGCACGATGGTCTTCTGTCCCTCCACCCGGAAGGGATTCACGGAGTTGAGGAGATACACTCCGAGTTGTGCCGAGGCGTCGCGCGCGAGCGAAAGGCAGGCGTCGAAGTCGCCGCGAACGACGAGGGTGCGTGCCCCGTACGCCAGCGTCTGCGCCAGCTTCCCCAGCGCGACGTTCCCGCTCGGGACGAGCACGAGGGCCGGCACCCCCGCCAGGGCGGCATACGCGGCCAGCGACGCGGAGGTATTCCCCGTCGATGCGCACGCGACGGCGCGTGCGCCCACGCGCATCGCCTGCGTCACCCCGACCGTCATCCCGCGATCCTTGAACGAGCCCGTGGGGTTCAGCCCCTCGTGCTTTACGTACAGTCCCTCGCACCCCGTCCAGGCCGCCAGCCGAGCGCTCGTCAGGAGAGGCGTGTTCCCCTCCGGGAAGGAGACGATGGGTGCCGGATCCGGCTCGAGCACGAATTCGCGAAAGCGCCAGACCCCGGACACCTCATGGGGAGGGCCGGCGGCCCGCACGCGCGCCTCGAAGCGGCGCCGGAGCCTCACCGCATCCTCGCGCGGCAGGTGGAATTTCACGTCCAGGAGGCCACCGCAGGCCGGGCACGAAGTGAGCGCGGCGTTCTCGTCCTGTCGCGCACCGCACGAGGCGCACTCCTGCCACCGGAGGGGGGCCGCCGCGGCGCGGCGCGCAGAGCGGGGCCGCCTCACAGGGCGTCTGCCGGCAGCACGTGACGCTCCCCTTCCAGCCGTGCGCCGACGCGATCGGGACGCGCCACGCGCGCGACCGCGACGACCCCGGCTGCCTCGTAGGCAGCACACATGGCACGCGCCACCTCGCCTGCCACACCCCGTTCGCCACAGAGCGCGAATGCAGTGGGGCCGGCGCCGGAGATCGAGACGCCCAGCGCTCCGGCCGCGAGCGCGGCGCGCCTGGCGGCCGGAAAGCCCGGTAGCAGGGGCGCGCGTGCCGGCTCGGCAATCCGATCGTCGATCGCGCGCCCCAGGAGCGCGAGATCCCCCGAGTGGCACGCCGCGACGATCGCCGCCACCTGCGCCGCCTGGTGCACGGCCGTTTCGCGCGACACGTCGCGGGGGAGCACGGCGCGCGCTTCGGCCGTCCGGAGGCTCTGCGCCGGGCTCGCGAGCACGATCCACAGCGCCTCGGGCACCGGAATGGCGACGAGATCGATCGGTTCGACGGAGCGCACCAGGACGATCCCGCCGAGGAGAGCGGGGGCGACGTTGTCGAGATGGCGCCCGGCGACGCGCGACTCGGCGTCGAGCGCCGCGGTCAGCAACGCGTCGCGGTCGAGCGGATCGCCCAGGAGCATGTTGACCGCGAGCGCGCCTGCCACCGCCGAGGCGGCGCTTCCCCCCTGGCCCGCGGCCAGGGGGAGTCCCTTGCGCACGCTCAGGGCGATCCCCCGGGCGGGATGGGTCGTGCCTAACGTCGTCGCGTGTCGCACGACCGACAGGGCTGCGATCCCCGCCGCATGCTCCGCGGCCCGGCGCGGGAGCTCGGGATGCCCCGGCTCCCGCAGGACCACGCCCGGCTCATCGCACCACTCGGCCACCACCGCGTCGCCCGCGCCCTCGACGGCGCACCCCAGCACGTCCAACCCGGGCCCCAGGTTGCCGATGCTGCCGGGGGCGTAGACCGTCGTTCGCGCGAGGTACGACATGTCACAAAGATAGGCCGAGGGCCCGTGGCCGGAGCCACCCCCATGGCCCGCGCCCTCGCGGCATGCAGCGGTGGGTTGGCCGCGCACGTAAGTTCATCGGTGCCGCGTGGACATCGTTTCACGCCGACGCTAAGCTTGGCCATTCCGCGGACCGCGCGCCTGCCGGATTCCGCCGCTCTCCCCCGGTTCGAGAGGGTTGGACGTCA